>JAQWOJ010000048.1 GCA_029245905.1 Gammaproteobacteria bacterium | reverse complement strand
TAGTAAGCCTGAGCCGCTGGGATAAATTCAATCACAGTCATATCAGCCTCTAATCCCATGAAGTCGACGGCATTGACAGGATCTCGGTCAGCATCCCTTGCTAATTCAGCTTCGGAACGATGATCCATTGCCATCACTTCCTGCACCTTACGCTGAATCTCCGATAGTTGTGAAAAAGCAAGTGTTGGCAAACAAAACGCTAACGCCGCTATTACAAATGTATGCCTTTTAGTTTTCATACTAACCCCTTTTAATTTAGTAGTTATAAATCTGCCTTCAAGTAATACTAGTAACGCCTCAAAAAGTCTAGGAATATTGAGAGATCCCATCCATTAATCGAAGTCATCAGCATTGTGCCGCTCTTTCAATCTCCTGTCTTCTGGCCCCCAGGTACGATTAACACGTCTACCCCGCTGTACCGCTGGCCTCTGCTCTATTTCCCTCGCCCACCGAACAACATTGTTATAACTCGACACTTCGAGAAATTCAGCCGCCTGATAGATATTGTGGAGCACTAGCCCCCCATACCATGCATAATTTGCCATATCCGCTATATTGTATTCTTCTCCACACAGGAATGGTCTGTCCGCTAGATTTTTATCCAAAACGTCTAGTTGGCGTTTCACCTCCATCGCATAACGGTTGATAGGGTATTCCAACCGCTCTGGAGCATAGAAATAGAAATGACCAAACCCTCCCCCCAAATATGGGGCTGAACCCATCTGCCACATGAGCCAAGAGAAACACTCCGCTCGGGAAACAAGGTCCTCAGGTATAAATGCATTAAATTTTTCAGCCAAGTACAAAAGAATTGCGCCAGACTCGAATACCCGCGTCGGAGTTTCCGTTGAACGATCCAGTAATGCAGGGATTTTAGAATTTGGATTCAAATCTACGAAACCGCTGCCAAATTGCTCACCGTCACTGATCTTAATCTGGAAGGCATCATACTCCGCACCCTCAAATCCAAGCTCCAATAACTCTTCTAAAAGCACTGTGACCTTAATTCCGTTGGGTGTTGCCAGCGAATAGAGTTGTATCGGGTGTATTCCCGACGGCAGTTCAACTTCAGAAATTGAGCCTGAAATAGGTCTATTGATATTTTCAAATTTTCCTCCAGTACGAGTCTCCCACTTCCAAATTTTTGGCGGTACATATTTTGTCATAGCATAAATCCCTTTTTATTAATCTCGCTTAATCGATATTTTGTCTACAACGTCGGGTGCACCGAGGTCCATGAAAATTGCTGTTCATATGCGTACCCCAGTCTACATAATTTTTCTTCCGATAATTTTGATCCCAATAGTTGAAAGGTGTATGGCCTTTGATTATTTGAAAACCCGCAAGGCACAACAAGCGCGGGCGTACCGGCGAGATTTGCGGGAATTGTAAACTGCCCTTGAAAGTTTTTTATGATGTCCTTCATCCCTTCTTGATTACCATATTGAGCATCCTTATCTACCTCAAAAACGACCCCACCCGCAGGGCAAATAACCGCATCTACTTTATCTAGTGCCGCTTTAAAATCTAAGGCAAATTCATTTCTAGCTTTCATAGCGAGCTGGTAATCGGACATGTCCATCGATAGACCCAGATCAAGCACACTTCTAAAATAACCTCCGTATTCGTCGGCTCGTTCTGGAAAATTATCAGCGTGCGTTCTTACAGCCTCAAATCCGACAATAGGCAGCCATAGATCCCTTAATTTTGCAGGATCTGATCTTGGCATCTCTATATTAACAATACGAGCGCCTAACTGAGAAAAGGCGTCAATTGCATCATTTAATGCTTTAACTAACCCTACGTCAGTGCCGGTCGCTATGAATTTTTTATCAACACCAATTGATAAGTTTGAAATGTCTGAAGTAAGACCCTTTGCTATTGAGGGAATCTTTTCATTAATAGTAGTCAGGTCTAGGGCGTCTTTTCCGGCTATTGCCTCAAACATGATCGCCGCATCTTTTACATTACGGGCAATAGGCCCTACGTGGTCTAAAGAGCTAGCGAGCTCCATAACACCATAGCGAGAAACCCTGCCATAGGTCGGCTTCAAACCAACGACTCCGCTTGCCATACTAGGGTAACGAATAGAACCTCCCGTATCCGTCGCCAACGCACCAAAACACAGTCCGGCTGCCGTCGCTACCCCGGAACCGGAGGAGGAAACACCCGCCCAGAGGTTTTCTCCCCACGGATTCTCGGGTATCTTAAATTCAGTATTATAGGCAGATAATGCGCCTTCCGTGAGCGTTGCCTTTCCCAGCAATACCGCTCCAGCGCGCCGCAACTTATTTACGACACTAGAATCGAAGCTAGGAATGAAGTTACGTCTAACCTTGAGGCCTCCCGTGGTCCGAATACCAGCCATATAACAAAGATCTTTTACTGCTAAAGGTATCCCATGAAGAAATCCACGGTACTTACCAGACATGATTTCCTTTTCTGCGCCCATGGCAGCGTCCATGGCCTGATCGCCGCAGACCGTCACATAGCTCTTCAATTTAATATCTAATTTCTCGATGCGACGCAGCATATGCTCCGTTAATTCAACGGGAGATATATCTCTATTTTTAATCAATTCAGATGCGGAGCTAATACTTGAGAAGTGAATTTCGTCGTTCATAATATTTGTCGGGTATAAAAAAGGCAGTATCACTCAATAAAGTAATACTGCCCTTAATCAACAGATGCGTAAATTACAGTGTTGGATCCACTACCGCTTTCCCCTGAGATAGATTTATACTAAGCGTTGTTAACAGCGCTCGCCATTGCCTCTAAGACATCTCTCACTACCAATCTAGAGGAAGCAATATTCATTCGCATATGCCCCGCTCCGCCAGAACCATAATCGGTACCTGGATTTAAATACACGCCAGAATTGTGAACCAACCAATCTTGGAAATAGTGCTCTGCACTTGCTTTATTATGAGATCGGTGCTGTTCTTCGGCTCCCACTGTTTTCATCGTTTTCGAAAAATCGAGGAACGTCATGTAAGTTCCTTCATTCTTAACATAGCCAACAGTAGGCATATTTTGTTTAACGTAATTTTCAATGAAGGTGTGATTTTCATCCATATAAGCGTTAGCTTGCTCGAACCACTCCCATCCCTCATTATAAGCGGCTTCGTTCGCAACGACTCCCAACGTGCTTAATTCGGCTCGGTGATACTTGTTAACCCTTTCTAACATCACTGGACTCTTAGAGTAGTAGTAAGCATTTTTCATCCCTGCCAGATTAAACGTCTTGCTTATGGCGTTAAAGGAAATGCTATTGTTAACAACCGCCTGATCTGGAAGGCTACCAAATGGCGTGAATTTGTGCCCAGCCCTAATTACATCAGAGTGGATTTCATCTGAGAGCACAACGACATTATGATCAAGACAAAGTCTTCCAACTCGAAGCAACTCTTCTTCTGTCCAAACGTTACCTGTCGGGTTCTGAGGATTACAAACAATCATCACGCGAACCTCAGGTGTCATTTTTTCTTCTAAATCCTGCCAATTAATTTCATAGCGGCCATTCTTATATTCCATCTCGCTGTCAATAACTTCTACATTAGCCGCCCTTGCCATAGAAAAAAAGCCAGAGTAAGCAGGAGTCGAAAGCAATACTTTACTTCCTCGAGGGACGAAAGCTCTCATCGCGGCAATCATTCCCGGGTATATCCCATCAGAAATAGTAACCGAATCAGGACTTAGATCTACTCCGTGGTGCTCACCATTCCAGCGAAGAATACCGTTACGCAAACCTTCTGTAGAGCTAAGATAACCCCAATTGTGGTGTTTAACTCTCTCTTGGAGCGCCTCAGTTATGCAAGGAGCGCACTCGAAATCCATCGACGCGACGCCCATACCATATTTAAACGTGCCCTCAGGATAGCGAATGGGCGGAGAGTCCCATCGGGCACAGTCCGTGCCGACTCTATTATAGGGAGTATCGAAATCATAATTACCGCTAGCAAGCCTAGGAATACTTGCTGAAGATTCTTGAGCGGAGACTGGCCCAGAAACAGCACTACCAGCACCCGCCAGCGCGGCTAAACTAGCACTTTTAATAAAACTTCTGCGGTCAAGCCCAGTTGACGATTTTTTTACTATGGACATTTCTCCTGTACCCCCTAATCTATCATTATTTTTTACCATCGTTGGCGATGGTTTATTCGTTAAAACCTTTTCTATTAATTTAAAGCGCTTCTATACTTAAAATCACCGCCGACAAGATTACGCAGCAATCGCGGCAAACTGCCATATATAAAATCAATGCGCAAAATACATCGGCGTCAAACTTATCACTCCACTCCATCGACGCAGACATGCTAAAAAAAACTCGTTCGTCTCCCGTCTGTTACTTTATACCCCTAAGCTAATGCTTTCTTAAATACTTCCAAGGCTTGTTTCATTTGTTCACGACTACCCAAGGAAATACGGCAATGCGTTTGCTCTAAGGGAGGAAAATCTCTTCCCACTAAAATATTATGCTCTAGGCAAGCCGCACGAAATTTAGCTGCAGGCATACCTAAATTAACGAAAATATGATTAGTATTTGAATCCGGGACCTCATGACCCTGACTACGGAAAAATCCGATTACTTCATCCCGTATCTCAGCATTCTCTTGAGCTTCCCAAGCAATATGCTCTTCGTCCTCAAGCGCTGTTAACGCTGCAACTGCAGCTAAAGAATTGACGTCACCTAAGCCCCAAGCGGTATCTATTTTTTTAAGGGTTTGTTCTTGGGCAAGAGCGTACCCAATTCGCATCCCGGCGAGACCATGAGCCTTTGAAAAGGATCTAGTAACGGAGACATTTTCATACTCTAACGCCAAAGGCAGAGCGGTTTCCATAGCGCCAGGCCTAGTATAATTGATGTAGGCCTCGTCGATTTGAACGTGCACATCCGGATTTTCGCGCATAACGGTTCTCACAAACCTCTCAATGGCATCTGGTCCATGAATGGTTCCCGTAGGATTATTTGGATTGCAGACATAAAGAAGCCCTGAACCCTCTGCACTCTTAGCCACAGCGTCCAGATCAATTCCAAGATCTCTGCCCAGCGGTAACTCAATTGTTTTAGCGTTTATCCGATTAGCGGCCTGCAAACTCGTCGAATATGTGGGCATTGGAATTACCAGCGCTTTATTTTCGTCACAATAAGCCCGAGTTATGGCCTCAAGTAATGGCGTAGAGCCTGTCGACAACAGAACATTCTCTGTACCAACACGATAATAGTTCGCGATTCCTTCCCGGAGCTCGTTCACATGATCAGGGGAATAACCCATACCAATTCGTTTGGTAGTATGATTTCGAATAGCTTCTAGGGTCTTGGGGCCGGGCCCACGAGCACTCTCATTCTGATTTAGCTGCATGACCCCATCATGATAGACGCCTGAAGCGTGGTCTTTTCGCGTCTGAGCTTGTGCTTTATTATTAAGTAGCGTCGTTCCAGACATTGCTCCAATGGCGGTTCCCAAAGCAACTTTTCCAAATTCGCGTCGAGTAGTTTTCATGAATTTCCCCTGCCACCCCGCGCGCAGCGGGACCATTTGATGGTTATCTTATTAAAAAAATCTCATTTCTCAGTGCCTTCATCATAGCCCTTGCTACATGCAAAATTCAATGAGAATGAACATAAAAGCACATTTTTGGGTATAAATACTAAGTACTTAGCTTAAATCAAGAGTAAATTTTCTAAACTGTTCGGATGATGCCTTCTTTTTATGAAGTATCAGGAACTATTGGGGATAAAGGTCACTTTGCCATAAAAGCATTTTTAATAGCATTTTTAACCGCAGAATGAGCGTCACCGGCAAGAAAGGTTCCGTGCGCGGACAGAAGTTTGTCAAATCTCAATTTCAATAACCTTTTAAATTCTTCTTCTAAGCTATCGTTTTTAGGCGTCATTAGCTTAAGCCAAATAGGGCCTACTATCGTAGCTTTTGGAAATCCAGCCCAAGGCAACACAAGTTTTGCCAACCAACTATTAAAACTATAATCATCATAGTTTTGAATAGAGTCGCAGGTGAACAAAACACCTCCATCTCGCTCTAGTAATAGTGCACACTCCGGTTCAACCGCTTTATTAAATTCGAAAAATTGGCTGTCCTTAACCGGTGTTAAACCTCCCATTCCTATTTCAATATCTATCAGGGGTTTTTTATATGTTACTCCATTCGGCTGACTCCAAAATTGCGCTCCAAAGGTTTCGACATAATACCCGTCATCAACACCATGAAAAGCCCCAAGACGAACAATATTTTTAATATCACCCAGTGCTTCTAATTTTTTTTCAATATTTACGCGTAATCTAATCGGATTGATCAAAGTCAATTCAGATCCTTCGCGCACGATCCCCATGTTACGACTAAGCCGCATAAAAGGATTCAATTTTATGCTGCCTCGCACCATATAAAGATCAGTCCCTATAGGCTCTATGTCGCCGTGCGGATAAATCATAATTGCAGACGATTTATCAATGAAAACATTTTTGCATTATCATGCTGTTTTTTGCTCTTTTAGTCCTAATTCTTTGATACTTATTTCACGCATCTTATATTTCTGAACTTTACCAGTCACAGTCATTGGAAATTCATTACTAAATCGAATATAACGGGGCACTTTAAAATGAGCGATTCTGCCTTTGCAAAATTCTTTTATCTTTTCTTCCGAAAGGCTACCCTCTTCTTTCAAACTAACCCATGCAATAATCTCTTCTCCATATTTCAGATCTGGCACTCCCGTGACTTGCACTGCCTCAATATTTTCATGGGTCATTAGATATTCTTCTATTTCTCGCGGATAAACATTTTCACCTCCGCGAACAATCATATCCTTAATCCGCCCAACAATATTCACGTAGCCTTCCTCATCCATAACTGCAGTGTCACCGGTATGCATCCAGCCATTAGCATCTATAGCTGAAGAGGTCGCTTCGGGATTCTCCCAATAACCCAGCATTACTGAGTAACCTCTCGTACATAGTTCTCCCATCACGCCAACGGGACAAATTTCTTCTGTATCCGGATGAATTATCTTTACCTCAACGTGAGGGTGCACTCTGCCCACCGTACTCACTCTCTTATTCATTGGCGAATCTACCCGAGTCTGAAAACTTACGGGACTGGTTTCCGTCATCCCATATGCTATTTCGACTTCAGTCATGTTCATCAAATCGTTTACTTGTTTCATTGTCTCAACTGGGCAGGGAGCCCCAGCCATTATTCCGGTGCGCAAAGTCGACAAGTCATATTTAGAGAAATTAGATAGGGCTAGCTCGGCAATAAACATTGTTGGCACGCCAAAAAGAGCGGTTGCTTTCTCTTTTTCCACCGCCTCTAATACAGCTTCAGGTTCGAATCCTTCGCTAGGATAAATAGCGCAAGCACCGTGGGTAAGGCATCCGAGGTTAGCCATCACCATACCAAAGCAGTGGTATAGGGGGACAGGCACGACGAGCCGATCCTCTTCTGTAAAATTCATTATCCTCGCTACAAAATAGCCATTATTAAGAATGTTGTGGTGACTCAGGGTTGCACCTTTTGGAAATCCAGTGGTCCCGCTGGTATATTGAATATTTATCGCGTCATCCAGATTCTGATCTCGCTGCCGATTTTCCAGATCTTCACTAGTGGTGCACTTAGCCAATTCAATGAAATAAGACCAGTCATATATGCCGCCCATCGTCGATTCAGTCATTGAGATCACAGTAGTAAGATTCTTAAATTTTGGAGAGCGGATTTTTCCAGGCTGGCTATCAACAATTTGGGGACAAAGTTCAGTTATCATCCTCTCATAGTTAGAACCCTTGAATTGATTTTGCAAAATCAAGCCTTTGCAGCCTGACTGGCCAAGCACATATTCAAGTTCATGTAACCGATAAGCAGGGTTTATAGTCACCAATATCACACCCGCTTTTGCCGTCGCGTACTGCGTTATTAACCATTCAATATTGTTTGGCGACCAAATACCAATACGGTCGCCCTTTTTAAAACCAGCGCTTATAAAAGCTTTAGCTAGAGCGTTTACCTTTTCTGACAATTGATAATAGGTAAGACGAGTATTTTGATGCACTGAAACTACAGCATCCCGTTTTGAATATTGTTGTGTTACGTTATCGAAGAGTTCTCCGATGGGGGTACCAAGTAATGCCTTGTCTGCAGGGCCACTAGCGTAACTGATAGATGAATGCATTAGTTATATTCTCTCAAGTGTTTGTCTTATGCTTCACTTGAGACTAAATCGAAAAGAATGCGGAATCTAGAAAAAATTATCAAAGCAGTTCAGTATTTTAAAAATCAGAGGGAAATTAAGACCTAAAATGTAATGGTAATGATATAAACAAAAAGTACGAGCGAGTCAAAACGAGTCGAACATCGATTAAGATGCATAGTAAATGATATGCGGAGTTAGACGCACCGTCCCCATAAGGAGAAACCAGTGCCTGTTATTGAGTCAAAGATTAATAGCTCAAGCGAGACCTTCGATTTAAATAAAAAGGCCATGCAAGAACAAATTCAGGATCTTGAGAACAAGATCTTAGAAATCAAATCGGGGGGATCTGAGAAAGCCAAGGAAAAGCATAAATCACGAGGAAAGCTGCTTACCCGCGACCGCATTAGCCTGTTAATTGATTCAGAGTCAAATTTTTTAGAGTTGTCTCAACTCGCAGCGGACGACGTTTATGAGGAAAAACTGCCAGCCGCAGGAATAATTACAGGCATAGGAAAAATTTGCGGCGTTGACTGCGTGATAGTTGCCAACGACGCGACAGTAAAGGGTGGAACATATTACCCTCTCACAGTAAAAAAACACCTTCGCGCACAAGATATTGCCTCTCAAAACAATTTGCCCTGCATATATTTAGTGGACTCCGGTGGTGCGAATTTACCCCGCCAAGATGAAGTTTTTGCAGACAAGGATCACTTTGGCCGTATTTTCTTTAATCAGGCAAATATGTCAGCTAAAGGAATCCCTCAAATCGCCGTGGTTATGGGCTCCTGCACGGCCGGAGGGGCCTACGTCCCTGCGATGTGTGATGAAAGCATTATGGTAAAAAATCAGGCAACTGTATTTCTCGCGGGGCCGCCATTGGTGAAAACCGCGACCGGAGAAATCGTTGATGCCGAAGAACTTGGCGGAGCCGACGTGCACTGTCGAAAATCGGGGGTCGCCGATTACTATGCCGATAATGATGAACACGCTTTAAAGCTAACTCGCGACATTATCAGTAATACAAACCGAAAGCCTAAAATCAATCAAGACGGGCAAGTGGTTGCACCACTATGCGACCAAGATGACTTAAATGGGATTATTCCACTAAACCCTGCGATTTTTTATGACACAAGAGAAATCATAGCGAGGGTGGTTGACGGATCAAACTTTGATGAATTTAAAGCTCTTTATGGAAAAACTCTAGTGTGCGGCTTTGCTAAAATAAAAGGGCATCAAATCGGAGTGGTCGCTAATAACGGAATCCTATTTAGCGAATCCGCTTTAAAGGGAACCCATTTCGTTGAACTTTGCGCCCAAAGAAAAGTGCCGTTATTGTTCTTACAAAACATTGTCGGGTTTATGGTAGGCAAAGCCTTTGAGGAAGGCGGTATAGCGAAACACGGCGCTAAAATGGTTATGGCGGTGGCCTGCGCGAAAATACCTAAGTTTACTGTAATCGTCGGTGGCTCATTCGGCGCTGGAAATTATGGTATGTGTGGGCGGGCTTATGATCCAAGATTTATGTTTATGTGGCCGAACGCCCGCATATCAGTTATGGGGGGAGAGCAAGCTGCGGGAGTCCTTTCAACAATCAAGAGAGATCAAATGCAAGCGAAACATTTACTCTGGGATGAGCAACAAGAGCGCAATTTCCAAAAGCCCATTTTGGAAAAGTACCACCACCAAAGTCATCCTTACTATGCTTCCGCTAGGCTTTGGGATGACGGCATAATTCAGCCCTCCCAAACGCGAGAGGTAATTGCACGATGCATGGAAATTGCTCGGAATGCCCCCATTGAAACGACAAATTTCGGCACTTTCAGGATGTAAAAGAGCTTGTGGGTCTGAAACCCTAGGAGAATTTATCTAAATGATCGCTCAGGAGTCGAATCATAATTTAAAGTGCCAATCCAGTTTGAGTTAGCTTCAACGTTATCGATGATATCCCTCAACGTCATACAACGTTTTTTCTTAATGAAACTTCCTGTACGAACATCCTCAAAACAAAAAACGTTGTGCTCGAGCGGTATATTCGAGTTGTAAGCAATTAATTCTTCTTCGGTCATTTTCCGAAACGGCGTTCTATCGGTCGCGTTGCAGGACGACAAAACAATCGTAATCGACACTATTCCTAGTAAATTTTTCATATAATCAACCTTATTTAAAAAAGCCCAGAAACCTCTTCAGCTTTTCAGATAACAACTAACTTTTCTCTTGCAGTCTCAGATACGCCGACCTCTTATTAAGACTCTCTAGGTACCGTAGACAATTTGGTTTAAAGCGGTCGCTGAGACCAAGGCGGTCGGCGAATTGCAGGGAATACCCCACCGCAATATCGGCAATAGTAAACCTATCTCCGACCAGAAAGTCCTTGCCTTCTAGTGCTGCCTCTACGGCCCTCAATCGAGAGTGGAACCAAATCGCGTAATCCTCCGCGATCTGATTATTGCGTCGTTCCTCGGGCTCAAGTTTTGTGTATCGAAGCACTATCGCTAGCGGAAACGTTAATGTCGCGTCAGATCGAAACAACCAGTTTATATAGTCTGCGTATTCGGGCTCATCTTTATTCATTCCCAACTCAGTCGGACCATAATTTTCAACAAGGTACTGACAAATTCCCGTAGATTCTGTCAGCGTCTTATCACCATCCTTGAGAGTTGGCACGGTCCCAAGCGGATTTAAATCAAGATATCCCTCGTATTTTGAACGCGGAGGAAACGGCATAACGACGAGCTCGTAACTTAAACCCATCTCTTCTAGCGCCCACAAGGGGCGTACAGAGCGAGAGTTTTTGCAGTGGTAAAGCTTGATCATCGTCCTTTCCATACAGGCGCACGCTTATCCGAAAATGCTTTTGGCCCTTCAATAAAATCTTCACTGTCAATCATAGCTTTGACCGCATCGTACTTTTCTCGCATGCCTTGCATGGAATCCTCTAAAGACGCGAAATCGAGTGACCGATAAACAGCATCCTTGCTTGCCCTAATTGATAAGGGAGAACAAGCAAGGATTTCATCAGCAATTTCATACGCCCGCTTTAGGACGCTTTCGTGCTCCACCACCTCATTCACAAACCCTAAGCGCTCACCTTCAGCAGCGGATACATGGCGGCCAGTTAAAATCATACCAAGGGCACGCTTAGCACCTATATGCCTCGGCAGACGATTTAATCCTCCGGCAAGGGCTGCTAATCCGACCCTGGGTTCTGGTAATGCAAAGACCGCTTTATCAGACGCAACAATCAAATCGCATGCTAGAGCGATTTCGAACCCGCCTCCCATCGCTACGCCGTTTACGGCTGCAATTATCGGTTTCGTTAAGTCAAACCGTGAGGTCAGTCCGGCAAATCCTAACGGCATTGGCGGCCTTATATTCCCCTCAGCCTGCCACCGTAAATCATTGCCAGCACTGAATGACCTACCCTCCCCCGTCAGGATAGCCACCCATAGTTCGTCGTCTTGCGCGTAATCATCAAAAACCTCCGCTAGCTCAAGATTGGCCGGCGGATGCAGGGCGTTGAGGCGCTCTGGTCTATTAATAGTTACCGTTAAAATTCGATTTTCTTTAACTACCTTGCAGAATTCGGTCATTGCCCTTCCCTTTTTAAATCGTTCTTATTTCTCTGAGTAAAATTTGTCTTCAGTTTAACAAGAGAAGAGCTCTGTAACGATAATTTGGACATGTATTGTACAACGGTTTTTATGAGGAAACCGATCAACTATAATCAAGCGCTTTTCAAATACGACAAGAGTAAAAATTGCAATGGCACAAGCGACATGAGTCAAGAAAACAAGGGTCTTCTGGCTGGGATAAAGGTGGTGGAGCTGACCACAATGGTATTTGGGCCGGCTGCGGGCGTTGTTCTGAGCGACTTCGGTGCCGATGTAGTTAAGATCGAGCCGCCAATTACAGGAGACCTCAATAGGAACTGGCATAAGATTACAGGCCTCCCGATATCTGAGATGCCCTACGCCTTTCAAATGACAAATCGTAATAAGAAAAGTGTTGTCCTAGACTTAAAATCAGAAGAAGCCCACGAAGCATTGTGCAAGTTAGTGAAGGGTGCTGATATTTTAATTACTAACTATCGATTAGACGCGATTTCGAGGCTGAAAATTGACTATAAGACGATGAAAAACATTAACCCCAAACTGATCTACGCCTTGGCCACCGGCTACGGAGAAGAGGGCGAAGAGAAAAATAAACCTGGTTACGACACGATTTGCTATTGGTCTCGCTCAGCCTTTGAAGACCACGTATTTCCCTACGAAGGATGGCTTCACAACTTTCCCTTTGGATCAGGTGATCATCCAAGTGGCATGACCTTATTTGCTTCGATAATGTCAGGACTTTATCAACGTCTTCAAACCGGAAAAGGATGTAAAGTGACAACCTCACTGCTTGCAAATGGCGCCTGGTCTAACTCTGTAATGCTACAAGCTCAGCTTGCGAATGCAGAATTTCGGGAAAAACCACCGCGCAGCAGGGCCTATAACTTTACTTCCCTAAATTACAAAACCAAGGATGGCCTCTTACTAAAATTAGCCCTAGTTAACGCTGCGCGAGATTGGGAGGCTTTTTGTCGATCAATCAGGCGAGAAAGTTTTTTTCTTGACGAGCGATTCCAGAGCGCGGAGAGTCGTATAGAAAATATGCACTCGTTAATCAGAGAAATCAGCGACGCTTTCTTAGAAAAAGACATGGACTTTTGGTTACAACGGCTTGCCGCGTTTGATATACCACATTCAAAGGTTTTTACCTACGAAGAGGCAGCTAACGACAAACAGAAGTCTTTAAACGGTATTGTTGTCCCTTTAGATCATCCTGACTACGGCCCGATGAAAACAATTAGCAGCCCTTTTGAAGTAAGCGGGTATGAGAAACGTATTCCTGCCGCCGCTCCTAAACTAGGCGAGCATACCGAAGAAGTACTTAAAGAACTTGGCTATTCTGGAGCAGAATTAGAGAAATACTTAGATTTTTAGCAACTATTGAATCAGCGAGTATTTTTGAATCCGCCTCCCTTCTTGTTCAGCAATATAAACGTTGCCCAAGGAGTCCACCCCAATACCATGTGGTAACGTAAACTGCCCCGGATAGCGTCCAGGGCCACTCCCGAAACTAGAAACTTTCTGGCCAGATTGCCGCTCCAAAACATCGATCGTTACACTATTCTGGTTAACGACAAACATATATCGCTGTTCTTGGTCAGCCGAAAAACCCAGAACCACAGCGGAACCTCTATTCCCACTTGTTCGATTATCTGAAGGGGAGAGCGAACTGAACTTAACGAAGATATTCTTTATAAAGTTACCCTGTTTATCGAACACTTGAATTCGATCAGCCTGACGATCACACACATAAACTTGTCCGTCATTGGACAACCGCAAGCAATGCGGCAAAGGTATAATGTCTTTGTCCGACTCTGTTCTAAATAAACTCCATTGACGCAGAAATTTGCCGTCTTGAGTCAGCACCGCTACTCTTGAATTGCCACCAGGTAACTCGCCATCGGCGACGTAGATGTCTCCAGAAGACTCATCAACATCTAAGGCTGATGGAAGAAAAAACTGAGCCTCATTCGAGTTCAAAGGACTACCGTTTCGTGTTCCGTCTGACGAGTCAAACATCCCAGATTGGCCAATTTGCATTAGCAGTTTACTGCCGTCACCAGAGTACTTTTGAATATACCCTGTTCCAGCCGCCAGAATCCAAATGCTGCCATCGTCTTCGACATGGCAATCATGCAAGCGCGGCCCAATAACTTTGGGATCACCCCAGCCTCTCACAACTTCACCTTGTGGATTTAATTCAATGACAGGCGGCGCTAATCTCGCTCCATCGAGATCCGCAGGCACTACGTTTTGACGATTCAAAAGATAAACGTGATCTTTATTGTCAATGCACATGCCTCCAAGTCCGCCGGTTAGCCAGTTTTCACCGAATGGAATTTTCGGCCAATCGGTATCGAGCTCGAAGTCTGGTTGTTGTGCAAAAACACTTGAAAACGCTGCGCCCACCGAAAGGAAAATAGCCGCGAAACTTGACATACTCATAAGCCTTCCGCTCTTGCTGTTAATAATCTGCTACGACTACTTCTGAAGCTCTCATCGCTAACTCAATCCAAATTTCGGACGCAATCTGGTGCCTAATATACTGCCTGCAAAAGCAGCCGCAAACCAGAGCCACCCGTGCAAACTGGTCGAGCCAATACCGCTAAAATAGGCGCCTATATTACAACCGAAAGCTATGCGCGCCCCGTAACCGAGTAATAAACCTCCCAATATCGCGGCGATTATTTGGCCGACCGGAAGTTTAGTCGAAGGTGAAAATTCCCTCGCTAGACTCGCCGCAGTGAGGGCACCAAGCATTATACCGATATTCATAACCGAGGTAATATCGCTGAGGATACTCTGCTCGAGAGCAAGTGATGGACCAGAGCGACTCCAATAAGGCCAAGTGGAGACGTCTATGCCAATTAGTCCCACAAACTTTGCACCCCATAAAGCGAAAGCAGATGTGACGCCCCAGGGCCGACCAGCCAACAACAATGTAGCCACTTGGACCGCTACTAAAGCGAGTGCTCCTGCAATTAGGGGCCACGGGCCGCGTAAAAACGAGAAATCTGAGCGGGGTTCCGAAACTATATCCGAATGACGAATACGCTCATAGATAACTGTCGCAAACCAGACCAAAGCAAATAAGAATAAACTTATAAAGACGCCCCCAAACAAGCCAAAGTTTTGAGACAAAGCTATTGGAGCAACCCCTGGGGCCTCTTGCCACAAGTGCCACTGCCAAGTCCCCAAAAGGGAACCAGATACAAAAGCCATCAAGGTTATAAGCATACGACTGTTGCCGCCGCCAACTGTAAATAAAGTTCCAGAGGCGCAGCCTCCACCCAATTGCATTCCTAAGCCAAAAAGAAATGCGCCACAGATAACTGCAGCATTCAGAGGAGCAACAGAGCCTCTCAAACCTACACCAAATAACTCACCCTGCGCTATCAAAGGCGTAAAGATCAAGACGGTCACGGCCAGCATCACCATCTGCGCCCGAAGGCCCGCGCCTCTACCGGTCTTAACGACCTCTCGCCAAGCCGACGTAAACCCGAATGCGGCGTGATACAGAACCGTACCCGCAACAATACCAACTATAAATAGGGCTCCGTGCCGCCAACCATAACTCATAGACAAATAGATCAACAAGACCAAACTTACAATTGCTCCAGCTTGGAAAACCTTGCGATTTCGTTTAATTATGGACGATGAAGTGTTCATAGAATCAGACCTTATGAATAGATTAGCAGCCCGGCTGACATTTCTTTATCTTAGTCTCCGCTATTTTTAGCGCCAACGTTAGTAAAAAATACTCCAAAGCACAATTTTTTGGACACAGGCTTCCCTATGCGGAGGTTAGAACATACCATATGCTCTGAAAACCCGGTGAGAAATAGGGCGTATCGGGAATATTTAGGATACACTCAGAGTCCGTTTTTAACGAAAAGCTGTAGATCCCCATGGTTGAACGGCTAAGGAGAAAATCGATGCGCTTGATGGCCCCCGTTTTTGCAGGCCTGTTGCTTATTACTGAATTTGCAATTGCACAAATTACGCCTGAAGAAATTAGCATCGAAACCATGCCCGAACGCGGCGACAACTGGTTCATCGGCAAGACTGGCAACGGGGGCTATATCTTCGACGCATCAAACGGGGAAATGAAAGGCATGCTATCGCTTTCTCGATACACTCCTGCGGTGACCTTCTCACCCCCACGAGAAGAGTTTTACGCTGCCGAATCTTACCTTTCACGGGGCGCCCACGGCGACCGCACAGACATTGTCGCCATTTATGATTACGAAAATCTCAGCCCAATCGCAGAGATTGAAATCCCAAATTATATAGCTCGACTGCAAGTCCGCAGTCATTTAGGGCTTCTTAATAATGGTCGTCACCTAGCAGTTCTAAATATGAATCCTGGGCACTCGGTAACGATAGTTGATGTGGAGGATCGGATTTTTACCCATGAAGCTTCGACACCCGGCTGCGCGGTCATCATGCCCGTTTCAGACAATGATTTTCTGCAAGTTTGTGGCGACGGCACGCTCCAGCTCATTCAACTAGATCTTAGCGGATTCGAAGAGAACAGGGTAAGAAGTGACGTTTTCTTTAGCGTTATCGAAGATGCTGTATTCGATCGGGTAGCGTCCAGTTCAAACGGGTGGTTCCTCGTTACTCATTCTGGCACGATCTTTCACGTCACCACTGATGACGATGAAATAATAATTAGCGAGGGTTGGAACCCACGGAGTGAAGCCGAGAAAAATTGGCGTCCCGGAGGTCGCAACGAAATAATAACGGCGCACCATGCTTCTGGACTGATCTACTTAGCAATGCACGAAGGGCCGATTGACACTCATCATGAACCAGGAACTGAAATATGGGTTTTGGACTCAAATACTCAGCGACGTATAAGCAAGATCGAACTAAGCACGCCGGCCAACAGCATCCTGGTCACCCAAGAAGATGATCCTAAGCTTTTGATAGTCGATAGTGAGGGCGCCTCCCATGTGTATGATGCCTTTACATTATCTTATGAGCGGTCAATTCAAATTCCTGGCTCCACAGCATTCGAAGACCTATGAGATAACTCAGTAATGATAGATCCTGCCTTTCAAGCTTTAATATCGATTGCGTGCAGTATCCTGTTTTTTCTCGCGGGGGCTCACAAATTGTCTGATCGTGCGCAATTCCAGAGCATTGTAGGAGACTACAGGCTGCTGCCGCCAAGCGCTATAAAGGTCTTCGCTATAGGTATCGGTTTTACTGAAGTATGCCTCGGAACTGGCTGGCTGATTGCTCAAACCCCCATCGTCCCTCTGTTGAGCGCGTTAATAATATCTCTTTACGTGATTGCAATCTCGGTTAATCTTTTTAGAGGAAGAGTTTATATAGATTGTGGATGCAGCTTTAGCTCGTTCGCTGGATCTAAAGATTCCATTAATCAGCGTCTGTCCTTCGGTTTAGTTGTAAGAAATTTCGCGCTAATTGTCGTAATGCTTATATCAATATTACCGCCTTCAGAGAGAGCGCTAGAAATCGTTGACTATGTGAATGTATTTATAGCTATGATAAGCATCCTCTTTGTTTACCTAGCAACAAATCAGCTACTCATTAACCGGGGCGCTATTGACTCCTGGAGAAGGCCTAGTGGTTGAGGCGCTGTTTGTGTCTAATATGATTCTTTGGCTTGTCATCGTGCTATTGTCGATACTTGTATTTGCTTTGACGCGACAAGTTGGGATACTGCATGAACGTGTCGCTCCAGCCGGGGCTTTACAACCAACGACCGGGCCTAAGGTAGGCGAACTTACAAAAAATATCCAAGTAACATCATTGCAGGGAGAGTCTATCGAGATTGGAGGAGCAAGCAAAGATGGTCTAGCGTCGCTGATCTTATTTATCTCTCCAACTTGCCCTGTGTGCAAAACCCTAGTACCAACGGCAAAGTCTTTAGTGCGCTCCGAAAGTGAACGCTTAAGGTTAACCTTCGGAAGCGATGGTGAAGACCCCGAACAACACAAAAACTATGTTGAAGATCTGGATATCGGGACTTGCCCTTATTTCTTATCCCAGTCTGTAGGTATGTATTACCAAGTAAGTAAACTTCCCTTTGCTGTATTGATCGATGCAAGCGGTACTTTGCAAAGTAAGGGCCTCGTTAACACGAGAGAGCACTTAGAAAGCTTAATAGAATCCATGGATTTAGGTATAGCTACCGTGCAAGAATATGTTAGCACCCAACTTGATTCCGCCGATCTGGACTATGAAACATCTGGAGTGGAAAAACCATCATGAAATTAGAGAAAATAATCGACCGAACGTACTACTGGATAGATGATAACGCTCGACGCGCTAGCCTAACCATGGCTCGCAAACTATCGAGAAGGAACTTCCTCTCTCGATTAGGCATGCTGGTCGCCGGTGCAGCTTCTTTCCCGTTACTACCCGTTTCTCGTTCATTTGCGCAAGAATCCGTAGAAGAAATTGGCGACCCCCAGAGCTGTGACTACTGGCGGTACTGCGCAATGAGCGGCACTCTCTGCTCTTGTTGTGGTGGCTCTTATACATCATGCCCGCCTGGCTCAGAAGCATCTCCTATCACTTGGGTCGGAACGTGCACTAACCCTGTCGATGGTCGTGATTACCTGATGTCCTACAATGACTGTTGTGGCAAAGCGGTATGCGCGCGCTGCAGTTGTCACAACACCGAAGGTGATAAACCAGTGTATTTTAACAGCAATAGCAGCACTGTCCTTTGGTGTTTTGGTACGGAAAATACCAGCTATCACTGTACTGTCTCTCTCGTAATAGGTGCGGCTGACGAATAGAATAATGGCGGATAAGATGATTCGGCTTACCTTACTAACAGTCATCTTCACACTTATAACTCCGAGTGTATTTTCGGCTAGCCCGAAGACAAACTACTTGCTGTATTGCAGCGGTTGCCATCGCCCTCTCGGTGAAGGCAATCCACCCAACGTCCCTACCCTGCGGAAAGAACTTGGCTATATGATGAGCGTATCTGCCATGAGGGGCTATTTAGCCAGGGTGCCGGGTTCTGCCCATGCCCCAATCACTGACGCGCAACTAACAGGCGTGTTAAATTGGATGCTAAACGAATTCAATGCACAGACACTTCCAACTGATTTCAAAGAGCTTACTATCGCAGAAGTTATAGATGCCCGAGCGAGGGTTTTGGCTGACCCCAATCAATACCGGGCGGACCATTGGAAGGCTTATGATACACCCCAAAACACTCTAAATAACAAAAAAAACCAAGGGAAAAGCCATGAAAAATGAAAAGCTAACCAGACGAGACGCCATTAAAAAAACAGTCGGCGTAGGGATCTCAGCCGGCGCTGTCATGAGTGCTCCCCAATGGATACTTCCAGTTTTGGCTCAGGGCGAAGAGCTAGTATCGTTCAGTGATATGCCAGAAGGGTATAGCAGAGGACCGGCTCGACCTGGGGCACCCCATTGGTTAGATACCAGAATGATCTCTGATTTTTATACAGACAATCTGGATTTTTACGTCGTTCAGCATTATGGACAACCAAACGTAGATTTAGGTAGCTATCGACTAAAAGTAACAGGGCTCGTAGAAAAAGAGCTTGAATATACATTAACTGATCTACAAAACTTGAGCCAATTTGAAATAGATGCCGGCTTCGAATGTGGAGGCAATAATGCCGGCCGATTTCAGGGTCTTGTTGGCAACGCAAACTGGAAGGGAATTAGACTTAGCACCATTCTTAATGCAAGCGGAATCACCTCTGACGGTTCAGAGGTCGTGTTCTTTGGGGCCGATAGCGGAACCGAGGAAATTCCAAATAGAGATACGGAAGTCGAGCAATCTTTTGCCCGAAGTCTCCCTGTTTCTGAGGCAATGAGAGAGGAGAATATGCTTGCTCTTGAAATGAATGGAGAACAACTGCCTCAAGGCCATGGTTTTCCCGTACGCTTGCTTGTTCCCGGTTATTATGGTGTTGCCAATGTAAAATGGTTGACCCAGATTCACGTGCAAGATCGTCGTTACATGGGGCGTTTTATGGGCCGTGATTACGTTACCCTAAAAAAAGAAATGGTCGGGGGAGAGGAACGATGGGTCGAAAATTCTGTGACCAAAATTCAACTTAAGTCGGCCATTGTTCGTGTCAGCAGGCTCGGTGCACAGCACAAAATCTCGGGTTTTGTGTTAACGGATGGGACCCCTCTTCGCAGTGTTGAAATAAAAATTGATGACGGGCCATGGCAAGAAGCAGATTTAGACTCCAGATCAACTAGATATTCATGGAAGCTTTTTACTATGGATTGGAGCCCTTCTGCTGGAGACCACCCCCTCGTCTCCCGCGCGATCGATATAAACGGCCATGTCCAACTAACAGAAGAAGAAATGCCAGAGAAAGCGAGCAGATGGGAAAACCATGCACAATTTCCAAGGACTATCACTATTTCATAGCTTTCTTATATCAACTGGCCGTATCTATTATTTTTAGGACATCATTCTTCTAAGGTTATTAGCAAAATAAATTTTTGCCGCTAATACCCCGAGATCTATCAGAATTCTTTAGTCAAACCCTGAGAAAGAACTCTGAAAAAATTTCAGCAGGTGCTATCGCTATACTTGTTTTATAAGTAAGCGTCCTAATTTGCTAAGTGTATCCGAGCACTCTGCAACGACTTTTAGAGAAAATAACTCGTCGGCTCTTGTAAGACCCTGATTAATGCTAATGATTGGTATGTTATTCTCAAAGGCGAGCTTGCAAAATCGAAAGCTGGAATAAACCATTAATGACGTTCCAATGACCAATAATGCATCAGCTTGTAATAGCCGCTCATTAAGTTTTTGCACGACCTGTTTTTTTACGGTGCTACCATAAAAAACGACATTTGGTTTTAACAAACCAGAGCACCTAAAACAAGTCGGGACCTTCATGCCCTTGGCAATTTCTCCTTCGATTTCCGCATCACCATCGGGCAGAAGGACAACAGGCATAGTGTCCCTCTCTTTAAATTGAGTATTATTGTCTTGAAGCCATTTCTGCAACTCTTGGCGACACGTCAGCTTTCCACAGTCCATGCATATGACCTGATCTAACCGGCCATGGAGATCGACGACGTTGTGATGTCCCGCTCGCTGATGCAGCCTATCAACATTTTGCGTAACCAGTGTCCCTATATAACCTTTGGTTTCTAGATCAACTAAGCTGTAGTGGGCTTGATTCGGTTTTGCAAATGCAATATTCGGCCACCCGATAAAACTGCGCGCCCAATAGCGTTTTCGAACCGATTCATTTTCCAGAAATGCTGAATGTTGAATTGGATTATAGCTTTTCCAGTTACCAACATCATCTCTATAGGTGGGAATGCCAGAACTATGGCTCACACCTGCTCCAGTAATTATAAAAAGGTCTGGATTCGATTCAATAAAGTTCGAAAGGTCTATGATAGAGTTTAAGCTCGTGGTCATACTGTTGTCGCCATTAAGTAGGGACTTAAGAATTATTGAAAAGCTATATGACAATGGGAACGGGAGGCACCCAACCACTTGGCATTCCAAGAGCAGTAAATTTTAGGGATAAGCCGAAGGCGAAAAACTAAAATTACTAATTCCTACACGAGACTTTTACTCATCTTAATTATTATATTCTTGTGTCCGTTTGCCGCCATTCTTTCTTCTCTTAATAGTTCTACATAACCTCTCGCAAGATAGAGTGGTTCGCCTGGCAGCGTCGATCCAAGTTCGATCACTTTAAATCCAGCTTCCCGTGCAGCATTTTCTGCAACATCTAGAAGCAACGAACCTACGCCTTGGCGAACCCATTCGGGGTGGGTGTACATGGCGCGAATGCGAGCAGGCTCGATTTCTGGATTAGCAAAATCATCATCGCGACCAATGGTATGATTGCCTCCATAAAGAGTGCGGCGCTTTCCCCATCCACCACAACCAATGATTACCGTCTTGCCGTTTTTTTCTGCTTCTACGACGAAATAAGTACGATCTTCGATCAGAGTCTGATCTAAACCCATGGACTCTTTGTTAGCTTCTATCTGTGCTTGGCTAAGAAACGCCCTCATATTCAATTCGATCGAGAGATTCATCAATTCCATTATGTCTCTGACATCGGATGGCTGAGCAATACGGTGAATGAAACCAGGAATTTTAGTCATATCAAATTGAAATTCAAAAACAACGGTGCCTATTTTTAATCCTCCCAGAAAGAAATGCAGAGCCGAGCTCTGCATTTCTTTCTGGGAGGATTATCCAGAGGTTGAGAGTTAAAGCCTGGAGCGTTCCAGCTCAATATCCGCATTACGCCAAAGTTCTTCAAATTGGCGGTTCACAACAATAGCTTCTTGTTCTTTCCCTTGAGCCTCCAATGCTTGGTAGAGACCAAATGTTGTCCACCCATTTCTTTGATTCCACTCTAGATCTTTGCGGTAAACTTCTTCAGCTTCAGGTGCTCGATCAGCCTCAAGCAGAGCAGCGCCCAGGTACAACCGCATGGAATGGGACCAATCAGGCGGCTCCGTATAATTAAGATTCTCTTGAAATTCTATAGCGTGCCCGTAATGCAAAATTGCACCATCAAGATTACCTTTCGCCTCTTCAATTTCGCCCAACAGAGCGTGCATAGCCAAGCTAAGAACATGATCGGCCGGAGTCGGACCCACTCCCGAATCGTTGACACCATCGGCGGAAATTTGTTCCCTGACAATCGTCAGCTCCGCTTCCGCTGGGCCTATATGACCCATAGCAGCGTGCGCGCTTCCCATTACATAAGCCCACATGCCCTTCAGGTAAGGAGTGTCAGCGAGTTCTTTGTTCTCCGCATTCGCCGCATGAATTTTATCCCATTTTCCAAAGACTTTATCCATCATCCAAGCATGAGCTGTATTCTTATTGCTACCTCTCAAAGCACCCATTCCTTGACCAGAGTTACGATAAGCCGCCTCGCTTGCCTCTCCGTAGTTACCCTGTAGCATATTTGCATAACGAACAAAGTCTAGCGCATGAGGTTTATGAATCTTATGCGAAAGCGGATAGGTCCCGATTAGCGGGAAATTAGTGTCTCCCCAAATTTCCGCAAACTGATCATCTACAATTTGTGACCTTTCATTAGACAGAATGGCTTTCTCATACTCCCCAACCCGAAGATAAATGTGGCCAGGCATATGTACCATGTGCCCAGAAATTGGCAAGGTACCCTCTAATTTCTGAGCAGCAGGCATAGCCAACTCAGGCTGATCAGAAGCCTCCATCAGATGAATATATAAGTGATTGGCTCCGGGGTGGTCATGCTCTAGGGTCATAGCCGCTTCCAGAGCAGCCTTTCCTTCTGCTGTACCAGGTTTCGCTGACCCATCAGCTTCCCAGTAATCCCAGCGGGTCGTATTCATGTACGCCTCACCAAAAACCGTTGCAATGTCAGCATCGCCTGGATATTGATCGTGCAGTTCACGCATAGCGGTCAGGAATGCAAAATCTCTCTCCCTGTCATCCGGTATTGCGTCTTTGTTATAAAGCACAAACGTGGCGTTGATGAGGTCGCGTTCTAATTCTGTACCGTTGTCGGCCAATTCCATTGCGCGACGAATAGCTGCGAGCCCGGCACCCTGTGGGTCATCTGGCAAACCCTGATAACGACTGTTTGGATTCGGTCCTGCTGCATGAGCGATTCCCCAGTGCGGCATAGGACTATCAGGATCTAACCTCGCTGCTTCTTGATAGGACGCGATAGATTCAGGAAAATAAAATCCCCAAGCCATGCGTATGCCTTGATCAAAGAAAGCTTGTGCCTCTTCCGAACCAGTCGAAATCGGGCGGCTGTATGTGCCACCGCCAGGCACCATGATTGCCAGAGCCTCGCTAGAGGACTGAGCATAAACACTTGAAAACGTTGTTATTAATATAGCTATAGCGCTAAATAGTGCTATTAATGTGCGCATCTACCCCACCTCACATTTAGATTATTAGACCGTTACATTACCCAACATAGACTGCCAGAGATCTCTCAGGAAGCTATAGATAGATGCGAAGTATACCTCTATCGCCGTGGTCATCCTAGTTAGTTTAGATAATTGCAAACACGGCATCGTGGGAGTAACGTTAAGGGATGGCAACGTAAGTTCAAGCAGAATCATTTTCTTGATTCAGTTATTTGATAACCGTAGGTGCAAATGTATAAAAGCAGAGTCTTATTTAAGTTAATGCTCATTTCGAGCAACTTATTCCCTGTAAATAACTCTTTAGCGCAAAGTGAAGCAGAAGCTTATTCCGGGGTCACAGAATCTCGTTTAATGTTTCAAGAGAACTGCGAGGTTTGTCATGGGCGAGATCTAACCGGAGGGCCTCAAGGGGTCTCCTTAACGGTTGAACTAGCCCATGGTCAATCTATGGATGAAGTTATTGCTAGCATAACCGAAGGATATACAGAGACGGGCATGCCTGCCTGGCGAGATCTCCTTGCGCCCATCCAAATTCGCGGCCTCGCCATGTATATACTCGAAACTAAAGAAAACGTCGATTATGTGACTTCCAATTATGATGCGCCTATGGAAATTCCAAACAAAGTTTTTGAAACTTCGTTACATAATTTCCAACTAAAGCCGGTTGTTAAAGATCTCGATCCATTACCGTTTTCTATTGCCGCCTTGCCCGATGGAAGCCTTCTTCTTGCAGAGAAAACGAAAGGTTTGAGAATTATTTCACCTATTGGGGAAAAGTCAGATTTTATATCAGGAACGCCACGCGCATATGATGACATCTACCGGCTAGACTCACGTATCGACATCGAGAGGGGAATGGGATGGCTATTTGATGTCGCACTTCATCCGCGCTACGAGGAAAACGGCTGGATTTACCTTTATCACAGCCACCGCTGCAATGGATGTAATGAAGTTAGTAGAAACGAGCAGCGCCCGGTTTCTATGAATAGACTCTTACGGGGACGCATAAAAGATGGAGCCTGGGTAGATCAAGAAATTATTTGGCAGGCACCGTTTGAGGACTATTTTTTTGCCGGTGATGTTGGGGCTGGAGGACGAATAGCTTTTGATAATCGAGGACATGTTTATTTCACTCTTGGGATGAAATGCGGAGGCCGAGGCGGCGGGATTCAGGACTTATCGACTCCCTGCGGGAAAACACATCGCGTCTATGAAGACGGATCTATCCCGATAGATAACCCCTATGTTGGAATAGAAAACGTATATGAAAGTATTTACACATACGGTCATCGAAGCCCTCAGGGTCTAGAGTACGATCAGGCCAATGGGGAATTGTGGGGAAGCGAACATGGCCCTCGCGGCGGCGACGAGATAAACAGATTACTGCCCGCCGAAAACTATGGCTGGCCTCTGCATTCTGCAGGCCTGAACTATGATGGCACCCACGTAAATGGCAGAGGTCTGGATATTGCGTTTGAATTAGCAGATATCATGCTCCCCATCGTCGACCTTACTCCGTCGCCTGCTGTTTCAAGTTTTATAATTAATGACAGTGACAAATTTCCGAATTGGCGTGGCGACTTTATAGTTGGATCTTTGAAATCCCGAAGCCTTTTTCGTATCACCATTGAAAATAATCGCTTTATTGAAAAAGAAACACTGTTCGAGGGAGTAGG
>JAQWOJ010000025.1 GCA_029245905.1 Gammaproteobacteria bacterium | reverse complement strand
AAATATGAGTATTCGATTATGTCGGCGCCTCTAGATACTGTGAAAATCGACACCATTTATAAAAAGGTAAGTATATGCAAGCTTTGATGATGAATACCCAACTTATGATTTCTTCAATTTTGGAAAATGCAGAAAAGAATTTCCCTGAGGTGGAAATGGTATCTGTTACCGCGGATAACCCTCTGCATCGGCAATCGTATAGGAGGTTTGGAGAAAGGTGTCGACAACTGGCTAATTGTCTGGATTCTCTTGGTGCAGTATTTGGGGATCGGATTGGCACTCTGGCGTGGAACGATTACCGCCACATGGAATTATATTATGCCGTCTCTGGCTCTGGCATGGTCTGCCATACGATAAACCCAAGACTTTTCCCAGAACAAATCTCCTACATCATTAATCACGCCGAAGATAAAATACTTTTTGTGGATCTTCTGGTAATGCCATTAGTAGAGGCGCTGAAGCAACACTTGACCAAAGTGGAGGCTATTGTTGTTCTCACAGACAAGGAGCATATGCCCAAGTCTAGCTTCTCCAACGTTCTGTGCTATGAAGAGTTGTTGTCATCCGAAACTGCACATTATGAGTGGCCATCATTTGACGAGAACACGGCCAGTGGGATGTGCTACACATCTGGAACTACTGGCAATCCTAAAGGGGTGGTGTATAGCCACCGTTCAACGATCATACACGCGTTGGCTGGCGCACTACCTGATGTTACGTGTGCATCGAATATGGAGACCACCCTGCCAATAGTGCCGATGTTTCATGTTAATGCCTGGGGCGCGCCTTACGCTGCTTTAATGGTGGGGATGAAGATGGTTTTGCCCGGGCCTAAAATGGCTGATGGGGAGACACTCCATCAGCTAATTACTTCAGAAAATGTAACTTTTAGCTCTGGCGTTCCCACTATTTGGTTAGCGCTACTAGACTATCTTGAGATCGAAAAGAAATCTGTGCCGTCTTTAAGACGGGTTAGTGTCGGGGGGGCAGCCTGCCCAAGGGTTATTGTTGAACGATTTAAAGAAAATCATAATTGTACGGTTGTGCAGGGCTGGGGTATGACTGAAACCAGCCCGTTGGGAACTGTCTTTAACCTGAAGAAAGGAATGGAAGATTTCTCGGAGGACGAGATTATAGATCTTCAATGTCTGCAGGGTCGCGGCGTTTTTGGAATTGAAATGATTATAGTTGATGAAAATAACCAGGAACTAGCTTGGGATGGTGTAGCGTTTGGTGCCCTAAAAGTAAGGGGCCCTTGGGTGGCTAAATCATATTATGGACTATCGGATATCCCGGGAAGTGAAGAGTGCCCAGTGGATGACAATGGGTGGTTCGAAACAGGGGATGTTGCGTCGATAACACCAGAAGGTTTTTTGCAAATAACTGACCGGACGAAAGACGTAATAAAATCTGGTGGGGAGTGGATTAGCTCTATAGAGATCGAAAATGCTGCTGTGAACCATGCAGACGTGGCAGAGGCGGCGGTTATTGGACGGTATCACCCAAAATGGACGGAGAGACCGCTGTTAATAATTGTGTTACAACCAGAAAGATCTTTGACTAGAGAGGGTATGCTTGATTTTCTTACAAAGAGCCTGCACAAAATGTCTGTGCCAGATGACGTCGTTTTTGTTAATGAATTGCCCCACACGGCCACAGGAAAAATCAATAAACTAGGTCTGCGAAAGACCTTTGAAAAATATCAATTCCCTATTGATTAAGATGATGAAAACTTTATGGGTGGTCTCTCTATGGTTTTTGGTTGTATTTACTCTATCTATATCTGCTGTCGCTCAGCACGCACTTTTATATGAAGATGAATATGAATCAATAGAGTATGGCTCAGCGGATCTCAAGGATATTGTAAGTAGTTTGCAGGAGCGCATAAATGCTAAAGACGTAACACTTTCATTCTCAAATGATCGAGGTTATTTAGATTCTGTGCTACAAGAGCTCGACATAAGTATCACGTCCCAAATCTTGGTATTTTCAAAAACTAGTTTGCAGCAGGCATTAATCTCTCCAGAAACCCCAAGAGCTTTGTATTTTAACGACGAGGTATATGTGGGATGGGTTCAAGGATCAGGGCTTTTAGAAGTCGCGTCAATGGACCCAGATCTGGGCCCTGTATTTTTCACGCTGAGCCAAAAGAAAGCTGAAACTCCTGTGTTTAATCGGGAATATGAGTTGTGTTTACGTTGCCATGACAGTTTATCATTGTCCGGTGGTGGAACGCCTCGATTTATAATGAGCTCTAATTATACGGGTATTCTTGGTCAACTCGTCTCACACGAGGGAAGCAGGATGACGACGAGTCGCACACCAATTAGGAGTCGATGGGGAGGGTGGTTTGTATCAGGTTTGCATGGAGAACAAAATCATTTAGGTAACGTTATTATTGAGAGTGCGGCGGACTTGTCAGATGAAAGGTTGAAGGGGTCAGGGAACTTGTTTTCTATAGCTGAGATCACAAATCTAGCTTCTTATATATCGCCATTCAGCGATATAGTTGCGTTAATGGTGATCGAGCACCAAATAGAGGTTCAAAATGAAATTGCTCGTGTTAATTTTCAATCAAGAACCTTGTTAGCGGACGATGAGATTAATGATGCTGAACTTAACGATAGGCTTCTCTCTATCACTGAGGGATTAGTCGATTCACTGTTTATGACGGGGCAACCGGAATTTATTGAGTCCATTAGCGGGACCTCTGAATTTTCTGAATATTTCATAAGTCGCGGGAAGAAAGATTCGTTGGGAAGATCTTTGCGCGAGCTTGATCTTGATAAAAGGTTATTTAAATATCCATTCAGTTATTTGATCTACTCTAACGCTTACGCCTCCCTTCCAAAAGAGGTGAGATCAATAATAGCTAAAAGAATTAAAGAAGTACTATCGCCTGAACACTCAGATGATTCTTACCCGCATATACCGTCTTCGAGTAAGAAGCTTATTGCAGAGATACTTGACGATACTGGGTTTGTCTTATGATTAAGACTAAAAATGAAAATCTCGGCTACTAATTTTTACCACTCATTTTTAAAAATTTTTCTCGCTTCATTTCTATTTTCCTGGAAAAGAATAAAGGATATAACGCTTAATAAGAATAATAACACCCAATGGGACCAGCTAGTGTTTTCGCTTTGAATCAGGAAAATAACACCAAAGAAAATAATAAAATTACAATATACTAGCAGAGGTGCTACTGAGGAGAGGGGTTTGCGATTTCGTAAGTAGTTCAATGCAAAAAAATTTAGCGTCATAAAGCTGGCCGATTTAGTTATGATTAAAAATAAACGGCTTCCTACTTCGATGGGAAATGTTTCCAGTGTGAAAGGACCGTAAAGGAAGAGCTGCCAGCCAAAAAGAGGCAGGACGCTTGCCGCTAATAGGTATAGGCCAAGTAATATTATGAAGCCGCGGAATAAGGACTGGTTTCGCAAAAAGCTTATTTTCTTCACTTGAGTGATCCTTGAATTGCTTGGCCAAACCCAGCGATTATTTGATGAGACTTAATTATTTTTGTTCGTTTATAACCCAACTAATACTATAGATTCAAATTAGTGTTTTGTAGAATAAATCAGACGACGCGCTATTAAGGTAACATTTTATGGCAAGTGATTTAAGCGATGACCAGATGTTTGCCACGTGCCGATCACGGGTTTCTATTAGGGAGGGGGTGACAATAATCGTTTGGCAAAAACGGCCAATTAATTATTTCGGATCATGAAGTCTTGTATGGCTTTTATCGCATTGGGTGCTTTAGCTAAATCACAGTGGTCTACGCCTGCCACTTCCACGAATTCGCAATTAGGAAGCTCGCGTGACAAGTTGCGCCCCATTCTAATTGGCACCGCAAGATCACCTGTAAAATGAACAACTAAGCTCGGGCAGCTGATTGATTTGAGAATCTTTCGAACATCCAGAGTCTTCATGTATTCAACAATTTGACTCATTGACTTTTTGTCCGCGAGTAGTTTCTCAAACCCTTTATATGTGGCCGTATCCATTTCGTCTTCAGTGATGCTTGGGAAAAAAATGTCTCTTGTCATTGCGGTGCCCCAGTTTTGTACTAGGGCATCTAGGGCTTTTTCGGATAAGCCAATTGAATAGTCATCGTCTCGAAGGAATTTTGCGGTGGTTCCGAAGAGAATTAACCCTTTTACCCTGGTAGGATTTTCGTGAGCGAACTGAATGCTCATCGGGCCTCCCTCCGAGATTCCCATCAAAAAAAAATTATCGAATGAAACTGTATCAGCCACAGCTTCGATGTCTTTAATGCGTTGGCTTAATGTCGCCACATTAGGAGTGGGGTCTGATAGGCCTTGTCCCCTTTTGTCGAAATTAACAAGCTTAGAAAATTTTGCCAAAGACGCCATAGTGTCTGCAATAGGCGGCAAATTAGCGGAGATATGGAGATTTGATATTATCCCAGGGGTAACTAATAGATTATGCTTGCCATGACCTTGAACATTGAAAGCTATGTTTAGCCCATCTAC
The DNA here is from genome assembly GCA_029245905.1 of Gammaproteobacteria bacterium. Lineage (GTDB taxonomy): Bacteria > Pseudomonadota > Gammaproteobacteria > Pseudomonadales > Pseudohongiellaceae > UBA9145. Next base: position 2,997 of record JAQWOJ010000025.1, on the reverse strand, counting down.
GTTTGCAAGTTCTATTGGAAACGGAGAGGGCGCCGTTAAATTTTTTAGGGTTAGGCGACTGTGAGCAGCTTCACTGCTTTCCTTTGAGGCTGAGTTAAAGGACCTGAGCATAGTTCCTATAAAACCTATAATTACTATTAACGCTGCGAGACCGCTCAGAAAGCTCTCATTACCAGAAAGCCACGCTACAATATTTGGAGTTAGTTCCATGTTTCATCAATCCTATGCTTGATATGCTCATCGTAACGTAAAGCCGATATCCTTCCCAGCGAAGGCTAAGTGCGAGGGAAACTATTTTCTCAGACCTAGGCTCAAGTAAAGCTTTTGGAAGAGCCAGCCTTGTGACCGATACCCTTGGTCCGAGTCCTTTAAGCGCCTTAATTTGTCAATTTAACTGGCTTAAGTCGAAGCATAGGCTTTTGAAGCCATGGTTTGGGTGCCGACAAAGGGGCAACCTCGAGGTTTTGTGAGAAGTACCTAAAGCATTGTTAACTGAAAAAATCAGACACGTCCGTTAGGTAACAGCAAGATGAAAGAAGAAGCCCAAGTGTCTGAGTCGGCGCAATGACACGGGTGCTGTGAAAAAGATCTTAAATCTCTGGGATCACGCTTCTTCGTCGACCTCCATTCCGGGAAAATCTTCTATTTCAAACATTATTTCATTCCTTCTCATGAAGGGGGGCGTGAATGGCGCGTTGTATGCCGCCGACTCTGGGCCGGAGATTGCCACTACGCCATTTTGATTCAAGTAATCCCGTAGCCTGAATGCGTATTTCTCTCTGTTTGCTTCAGTCCAACGGCCTGAGTAACGAATTACCGCCATGACTCTAGCCGGGACCTTCTTGATTATTACTCTCGTGTCTGTAGGCTTCGGAGCGTTTTCAAACGAAAATTGGCTTGGCAACATGAATGCAACGTTCAGTTCTTCTCCCGTCAAGGAGGTTTGGACCGGCGCGGTCATATCTATCTTCTCGCCGCTAGATGGCATGCTCATTTGAACGGGCGCCGTCATGGCAATATCAGTTTCTGCAACGTTCGCGCCCGTAATGTATCTGAATAATCGTCTAAAGCCTTCGTTCGAGGCCCCATTGTACCCGTTGCTAGCCTGTACGGCAGTTTCTGCGACCACATAACGACTGTAGAGCCTGTACTCTATCTTACCGTCGGCATGAAGTACCTCATACTCTGGTTTTTCAAGTGCCAATGATCCGCGTCCCAGCAACATAATGCCCAGAAAGAAAAGAGAAGCTGTTGTTTTATTCATGATTATTCCCCGCTTTTTCATCAAAACGCCACGACTCCTCTATCGGTTCACTTTTCCCCTTTGTGATCCGGGATTTGGTAGCGTCAAGGGGAGTAAAAGCATGCCTTTTTGTCTAAAGTCATCATAAGGACCTAGCATTTAGCTCTTAATTTGTATTCTGAAGGTTTTAGTACTCATGGAAGCCAAGTAATGCGCATATGCGACAGATGGTTAAGGGGACGCCGTTCTTATGACTTCACGTTGGTTAGGCGTTATAGTGGGGCATGTATGATCCAAACATTCTATCGATAATCCCGTCTTTATTCGCGATAGTTCTAGCGATATTAACCCGTCAAGTAGTGATTTCCTTAGGTATTGGTATTTGGATAGGGAATTGTCTGTTATTTGAAGCTAATCCTCTATCTGGATTGGGTTTGGGCGTTGAAAGCATAATACAAGTGTTTGGAAGCGCTTCTGACACAAAAGTAATTATATTTACGCTCATCATTGGCGGGCTCATCGCAACAATAGAAAGGCTGGGAGGTGTGAGAGGATTTATATCCCTTCTTGAGAGCAAAGAATGGGTTGATACCCCCACTAAGGCTAAGTGGCTAGCTTATTCGACTGGGATCGTTGTATTCATTGAGTCAAATATTACACTGCTCGTCGCGGGATCTATTTCGCGACCGTTATTTGACAAATATAAAATCGCACGTGAAAAACTCGCGTATATTATAGACTCCACATCCGCTCCGATTTGCATAATGATTCCTCTTAATGCCTGGGGGGCACTGGTTATCGGTTTGATCTCTGCAAATGGAATAGAGGAGCCGATGCAGGTGTTTATTTATGCTATTCCTTTTAACCTATATCCAATCATTGCCATTTTATTCGCTGCTATCGTTATTCTTTTTGATCTAGAACTGGGTCCGATGCGACTGGCCCAAGAAAGGGCGGCTCAAAACAAATCTGAAAGAAAACAGCATCACTTATCCGACGTGGGTTTGTATAGGGGTAACGATGACGACAAGGCTCGGCATATGCTCTTGCCCATCATTGTAATGGTGCTGTCCATGCCAATTAGCCTTTATCTAACGGGCGACGGTGACATTATGCAAGGCTCGGGATCTACCTCTGTACTTTGGGCGGTATTATTAGCCTTGTTGGCTTCCTGGATATTAGCTTTGCATAGTAGAAAAATGTCGGTTGATGAGTTGATGCAGGTCTTTTTAAAAGGCTCGGGAGAATTTTTACCTATAGCCGTAATCCTTTTGTTCGCGCTCGCTCTCGGTGACATTGCCAATCTATTGGGAACAGGAGCTTATGTTGCTGCCTTAGCGCAAAAAGCTTTGCCTTTATCCTTGATGCTTCCACTACTGTTTTTAACCTCTAGCGTTATAGCTTTCTCTATTGGCTCTAGCTGGGGAACCTTCGCCATTATGATTCCTTTGTCGATCCAAATATCCCTAAGCTTAGGCTTATCGCCGGCATTTTTTCTTGCCGCAGTCTTGTCCGGCGCCGTGTTTGGGGATCATGCATCACCTATCAGTGACACTACCGTGGTGGCTTCGATGGCATCCGGGACAGATCATATCGAGCATGTAAAAACACAGTTGCCTTATGCTCTCTTAAGTGCGGCTTTAGCAACCGCTGGGTTTTATTTAGTAGGTGTTTTTAGTTTCTAACTAAGAGGTAATCGAAACGTTCAGTTTACTTGGTGAACAGTATCCTGCCTTTAAGATGTTTCTTTTTCG
>JAQWOJ010000076.1 GCA_029245905.1 Gammaproteobacteria bacterium | reverse complement strand
CACCCATCCCAGAGGATGGTCTTTATAAGGTCAATGTGACTTTTGAGGAACCAGGTAGTTATGTTTTATGGGGAAGAGCGGACGATGGAGGGTTATATAACGATACTTATATAACTGTTCACGTTGACGAGTAAGGTCGCCCAGATTTAGTAAGTCATCCAAAGCTCATCGATAAGATCTATTAGTCCTCACTGAAGCCTCCTCTCTTGTTTTGAATTATAAATTTTTCTCTAGATCAATCACAAATGGAGGATCATAGCGAGGAGGATCCTGATCAATTATTATCTGAGTTCTAGGCGGAGGCACATATCGAATGGTTGGATCTCCATAACGCTCCAAGAGTAACTCTTCCTCCACAGCTCGAGTTAAAGAAGGCCGTTTCGCCTCTTCCCCAAACGAAAAGCTAAAGCTACCATACACAAGTCTATCGTTTCCGGAAAGTATAGCCCAATCAGCAGTGTAGTAGACGGCTGGCATCAGGGCCGGCAGATCCAATGCAAAGGCATTCTGAACAAGTGGAGAATATCTGAAATTTATATCAACCCAATCCCTCTCCTCGTTACGCAAGGTTAATTTGACAAGGCGTACTTCGTCAGGAAATTTTATGTTTAACTTCTCTGGCGCCTCTATAAGAACAGCGTCATCAGCAGGAGTGGTTTCTGTTTTACTTGCTATTCCTGTACTATCCGACTTCTGATTAAATACCGATGCCGCTAAAGGCTGCGCAAATCCAATTGAGCCTTGTAGCAAGGCGAAGGTTATAAAAAAGATCGGTAACCATAACCAGTCTTTAAATTTATTGGATTTCGTCATAGCCGCAGATAATGTCTAAGAGATAGCATTCTATCAAGCGAGAATCATAACACAGTAACACTCAGAAGAGACTAGCACGCGTTAAAAGTGTCATTAATATTTATGCAATCATCTAATCTAAATTTAATTTTAACCACATTAAAAGACAGCAAGCAGAATACAACGGTGTTCGATGAAAGCTGGTCTCAAGGAAGGTCAGCCTTTGGCGGTATAGCAGCAGCGTTCACCGTCACTGCTATGCAAAAATTACTGCGATCGAATAATCACTCCTTGCGATCGTTAATGGTTTCATTTATTGCACCCGTGCCGCCTGGCAAGGTCAAAATCGAAACCAAAACTCAACGCACAGGGAAGAATGTCGTCCAAATGACGGGCGATGTAGTCTGTGATGGTTCAGTTTGTTTGCAGGCCATGGCGGCCTTTGGCAAACCAAGAGAAGCTTTAAGAGTGAATAGCACTAAAAAGCTAAATCCGACTCCGAGAGAGAGAGGCATTGCATTTCAAGAGCACGCAAAGAGAATCCCTAGTTTCTTACGATTTTTCGAAGGGGCGTGGGTGGATGGCGGATATCCTTTTGCGGGAAAGCTTAGCCGTGAACTAAAAATGTGGGTGCGTCACAAAACAAATTTGAAAGACTTTCCCTTAGAGAAATTAATCACCATTTGCGACATCCCCCCTCCTGTCATCCTATCATATTTCGATAAACCTCCTGTTCCATCCAGCTCCTTGACCTGGTCACTGGAATTTTTAGTGCCCCCAGAAGATATAACTACGGAGTGGTTTTACCTCGAGTTTATTGTCGAAGGAGCGAAGGATGGTTACACTCAACAGTCTGGGAAAATATATGACGAAAAAGGTCGACTGTGTGCTTTGTCACGGCAATGCATGGTGTATTTTAGTTAAAAACACCGACCACATTTGATAACATTGACACATCTTAATCGAAGTTGCTGGCTATGATAAAGAGTTCCCTCACGTTTTGCTGTTTTTTGATGTTCTTTATCGGCTCCCTTAGCCGCGGACAACACTCTCATGGAATACTCACTCCAGGGGTCACATTTCCCCAAGAAGACTCCGTTCTAATTGACCCACCTAAAATGGTCACGATGAGCTTTCGTGTCGATGTGCGCCTTCTAAAACTCGCCCTATATACCTCGAGCGAAGAGTGGATAAATATTGGGTTTAAGTATGATCCAGGAAGAAAAAATCACAACTTTGTCTTACCCATCCCGTTTGAACTCCCACCTTCGGATTACTATATTGCTAGATGGTCTGTAACTGACGATGTACGCGGATTGGTAAACGGTGAATTCAAGTTTGCTTTTGGAGATGATGCCATTCCCCCTTCAGAATCGATATCTTTACAGGTCAGCGACAAAAAAGAGGTCCTCCCACCGACAGGCGCCTATCGACGCGAAACTCTTCAAGAATAAAGCAATCTCTTATTTAAATTTAAATCCCTGTCCTTCTAGAAATTTTCTCATATGAGGCCTAGCCTTTTCGGACAATAGTGTTGCGACTTGTTCAGTCCAACTAATGCCATGTCCTCCTCCTGTGCGAGCGCTATAGTATTCTCGTATTTCCCTATCGTACGCTTCTATACTTTCTATATCTCCCTCTTCATTGTAAGTTTCATTTTTGACAACAACAGAAACGGGCAGTCGAGGCTTGGGTTCCGGATCTTGATCTGGATACCCAAGGCAAAGCCCAAATACAGGATAAACTCCCTTGGGGAGCTCAATCAACTCAGAAATTTCTCTCGGATTATTGCGTATTCCGCCTATATAACAGATACCCAGGCCTACTGATTCCGACGCAGTTACCAAGCTTTGAGCCATCAAAGCCACGTCAACCGTTGCGATAATGAAATGCTCAGTAAAGTCGCCTTCAAACGGTTTTTCATAAGCTTTACAATAATTTCCTGGGCGGTTTAAGTCGGCGCAAAAAATCATAAACTCCGCTGCAGTTTCTACATAGCGCTGGTTACCTGCAAGCTCTGCAATCTTTTCCCGTTTAGTCTTGTCAGCAATTCGAACAATAGTGGTTCCCTGAAGAAAACTTGAAGTTGCTGCTGCTTGCCCCGCTACGAAAATTTCCTCTAATAATTCTGGTGAAATCGGCTTGTCAGTAAATTTTCTAATACTACGGTGTGATTTTAGTAATTCAATCACTGAGCTCATAAGCTGTCCCTATTTAGTTAGATTTAGTTAGATTATCAAGGAATGTTGGAACAACGTCATTAGCTAAATTTGATTCAGCATTAAACAAAAGAACCATTCCAATATTAGCGCCTGGAACAAATACCATTTCGCTTCGAAATCCCCTAACGCCCCCACCATGATGGACAACCCGTAAACCTCGGTAATCAAAGACTCGCCAACCTGTTGCATAATAAGCTTTTTCAATGCCAGACCAGCGGTTAAAGTAGTTACCGTGAGGTGTGTCAATAATTGGCGCGTGAAGATTAGAAAGAAAGACCGGGGACATCACCTCGGGGAAAGCCCCGAGATTGGCTCTGACCCACATAGTCATATCAAAAATACTTGCATTTATACCAGACGCGGGAGCCACAGAGTAATAGGCGGGGTTTGTTGTAGTGGTTCGCCAATTCCCTCGAACCATTCTATGAGGCTCAGTCGCGTTGGGGTCATTAACAAAGGAATCCATTCCTACGGAAGCGCTCGTCATACCCAACGGCTTAAAGATTTCTTTACTTAGAAATTCTTCATAGCTTATATTGGTACTGTTTTCGACCACATCAGCAATCAGAGAAAATATAACATTCTGATATCCATAACACTCACCTGGCGAACAAACCGTAGGTATCTGATGAAATTTATCCCTGATTTTGTCATACACCACGCCATCATCCAGCATATTTGAATACGAATGTGGCATTAAACCCGTCGAGTGACTTACAACGTGTTTTAGCGTAATGTCGCGGGAAACAGATTTATTACCAATACGTAAATCTGGAAAAACATCACGGATCTTTGTATCCCATGACTGTAGATCTTTTTCTATCAGTAGGGCGGCGGCGGTACCTGCAAAAGTCTTAGACATGGAAGCAATTCGAAAAACAGAATCGTTTGTCACGCGTTTCTTATTAGAAACGTCACTCAACCCCCAGGTTTGCAGATACATTATCCCTTCTCGAGAAACAATCGCTAATGCCGCCCCTGGAATTTTTTTCTCATCCGCCGCTCGCTTTAACCAGTACACGAACTCTCGATAATCATAATCTAGATCGGAAATAATCGAATCATCCGCGCTCAACGCGCGTTGGGTAGAACCGCCCAGCAAAACAGCCAGAAAGATAGTCTTCAATAGCCCTCTGTTACGATACCGCGTCATGGGTTTGACTCTAAAACAGTAGTATTCGAGATTTTCATCTTATTATTTTCACGATTAGAATCCAAAAGATTTTTAATAGAAGCGAGACGCCCCATTTTCATGACCATCCGACCCCGGACGAGGGGCCTCAAGCAAAACCACCACGATAATTTAGATCGGCCAATTTAAGCCACTTTTTAGCCCAACCTTATAAATTCGTATGCTGTCATTGCTTCGAGGGAGGCTTGCTAATTCATTTGATGACTAGCCGGCCCAACTAGTGTCGAAAAATATGAGGTAACGCAAAGGATAAGAATAGCCACCACTATTTCAATTCTGATCGAATTTCGAAGCGGTATAATGCTAGCCCTATCTACCAGACCGGGCGAAAACTTTGTTTTGTTGAGTACTGCGATTGCGAAAATAAAAAGAACCAGGATAAGCTTCGATAAAAGTGCCTGTCCATATGGCGTGTCAGTAATTTCGCTAAATGAGTTGAATAGCTCGAAAAGCATTGATACGCCAGCCAACAGTAGCATTAAAACAACTACCATTGCGTGCTTACCAAACCTCTTCATCCCGCTTTGAATAAGATCGATATTCTCTGAATATGTAAGCCTATAAAGTGGGTATAAGGACCCTATCCAGGCCGCAAAAGCAAGAAAATGAATTGCAATACTTACCTTCGCAAGAGAGCTCAGCACTGAAATATGACCAGAAAAACGAAAGCTGAAAACTATTAACAAGAAGGCGATAAAGTTACTTACAGTTAGAAAGCGAAAAAAAAGTTGGCCGGGCGGACGAATAAAAGAACTTAATTTATGAAGATAAAAAAGGCTTACGACAAGCGATAATACGAAGCCACCTAACCGAAAAACCGTCGTATCACCAAGCTGAGTTTCTAGGAATATCGAGGACATACCCAAGTCAAACATTCCGGTAAAACCTTTATCTATGACCATGCCCACTTGAATCAAAAAATAAAGTAGCGACCCCTGAAAACCAAAAAACGCTCCTATTGCAATATATTTTAGAATAGAAGTTAAATTCTTACGACTGCCGTCATTATACAGCCAAAGACAAAGGCTTCCTCCGACAATACTCGCCGCACCAAAATACCCAAAAATTTTGCAGACTAAGCTTGCTAATTCCCAGGCAGAAGGTACGGTCACCATATGCTAGAAAGCCTAAGGAATAATCAGAGGGTTAGCTTGTAAGATGCTTTGCTGTTTTTTTAATCTGCTGAAGCATCGGGGTCAACGACAAATTTAAAAGAGTTGGTTAGAGTATGTCCATCTTCCCCTATAGCGGCCCAGTTAACGGTAAACTCACCAGGATGCATCCCAGGAGTATCAAATTGGTAAGTCGCTAGCGCCTCAGTTGTTGGTTTAAAACTTGTTGGCATTTCGTGCCCAACTCCCATCAACTCCAGCTTAATAAGCCGGACTTCTGCGCTAAAAACTAAATCAATTTTTTCTGGAATCTCACTTACAGTAACCCCGTTTTTCGGAGTCGATTCTTTAAGTCCTGTATGAGCTTGGGTCAGCATTGGAGTCATCAATAAACCGGCCAACAAGACGTTGGCGAAAAATTTCCGTAGCTTCATGGTTTGTCCTATATTTTCCACAAATGAAATTTTATTATGTCAGCCTTTGAATTATCTGTCGAGGCGACAATATGCCGCATAATTCACTTCTTCCTCCGCCACACCTGTTTTTGAGGAGAAAGATTAATCTCGTCAATTACTGTGCCTTGGCGCGCCTCTAAGATGGTCATTATCAGCGTGGCCACATCTTCTGGCTCGATCGCATTTTCTGGGTCAGGCCCCGGTTCGAAATCAAGATCCTTAAAGAACTCTGTCCTCACGGCCCCGGGGTTCAAAACAGACACCCTAACCAGTGATTTGGCGCACTCCTCCCTCAACGCTTGGGCGAATCCTCGTATGGCAAATTTACTCGCACAATAAATACTTCCCTGACGAGCGCCATTCAACGAGGCTTCCGAACCCGTAAATACAATATCAACTAATGCATTTTGTTGCTTAAGGGTCGGTAGAAAGAATTTAGTTACTATCGCATGACTTAGAAAATTGACCTCCATTACTTTTTTCATGTCATGGACAGAAAGTTGTTCGACGAATGCCATCCGACCAAAGCCTGCATTATTTATGAGCGCCCTAATCGGCTGACCAATTTCAGACAATATTTTAGGCAACGCTATTGACAAACTGTCTAAATCTGACAAATCTATATTGATAGGTTTAAAATTTTCGCTCTCAATCTCCAAGTCAGTAAAATTCTTGTCAATACCAATCACAGAGAAACCCTCGAGAAGCAAGATCCTTGAAATCGCTAAACCGATCCCTGATGATGCTCCGCTTAATACAATGAGTCCTTTATTATCGACACCCATCACTCAAGTCCTTGATCGTAGTTCAAAGATTATGCGCATCGGTAGTACTGCTCAGGCTGAACGTGCTCAAACAGCAATTTTTCAAGTTCTTGAATAACATTGGCATCAGTATCTTTAAGTGAAGCCACACCATCCGAGATTGAAATCTCCCGAGCATACAACTCTTCATCTGGGTAAATTTTTACGATGTTCTTATAAAAAGATGCAGGCATCCTAAACTCACCAATGCTTACTGAATGAATCTGATTAACCTCTAAAGAATTAAAAATTTCGAAGAATAGCTTTCTATAATGCCCTAAGAGTCCATATTCAAAAATTATTGGTTCAAACCTAAGTGCCACCTTCCATCCTGAGTCCTGAAGTTTCTGTAAGGCCTGAATCCTCTTTTGATTTGAAGCTACTTTATGCTCATACTTCTTTGACGACTCTTGTGAAGTAAAACTCATTGCGACGATACAATTGGGAATAGCGGGTCTTTCGTTAAGGCAACGAATTTGCATACTCTTCGTCCTGATTTCTAGGGTCGACTCTGGATATTTTTCAAAAAGCGGTAAAAAGAATTTACTAAACTTACTCACTGGTTCCATAGCCAGACTATCACAATCGTAACCACTATAATAAATGGACGGACCATTCTGTTTTTCAATCAATTCTTCAATTTGCAAAGCAAAATCTTCATAGTTTACAAAAAGAACATAATTAGCCGAGCGAAACATTCCTTGCAAGAAACAATAGCGACAGTCATACAAGCAATTTAACATATGCGAAAAATAATAACTTCTGCCTTCTTTAAATCCGTAGCCCTCTGGAGAGGGGAGAACAAGATTTCCATACTTCTTCGCAAGTATAAGTCCTGGCGCTTCTTTTTGAAGCCTAAAGTTTTGTGCGTTTCTGTTAAATACCTCTCCATATCGATCGCAACTTATCCGCGGTATACTCGGAAAACGCGTAAGAATTTCTTGAACTCTGGCCGAATCCCTTACTTCTTCTTCGATATAGATAGCCGAAAACAATTACGATTCCCTTATTCTAGATTCTTAGCAAGCTCATTTAACAAGTCTTTACTTGATCGCCAGTTCGAGGAACCCAAAGATTCTAATTCCTCCTTCCTATCTAAAGCGCAATAACGCTGACAATACCTTTGAAATTGCAATCTTTGAGTAGCGGTAAAATGAAGCCCATTCAATAGGCCGAGATCAATCTCACCGAAACTTGCAATTCGATTAAACTCCATAACCTGGCTCATTAATGCCTTACAAAAGGCCTGTATTTGAGGGCAAGATCTAGTCATTAAGTCAAAAATCAGATCTCTAGTAATTTTCTGAGTAGGATGTGCTCTATTGTCTGATATGACTTTAATGCTATGAATAAATTCAACACTTGAGAAGTTCATAGAAGCCTTAAAAAATCCCGCTCCTTCCATATCGTAAACACTGTCCTTTGGGTAATATAATTCCGGCTCATCTACCGTGATTAATCCCGTAGACATTCCATTTACTAGGTTTAAAGCAGGGTAATATACCTCTCCAGTTTTTTTATAAACAATTTTATTTATAAAAAAAAGAGAGCCTATCCCCGCAGTTTTATGTCCAGCAATTCCAGTATTGACCCAACCTGCGCTAGCCGGGCCCCTAGGCTTATCAGCCTCCGCTAAATACGTTACCGCACGTACCGCATTATTATAACCTGTACCACTAATTATCAGTCGCATCCCTTGTTTATTCTGATAAATCTTATAGGGAGATTTTTCGACCAATTCCATTTTGAAATGGGTCACAATTGGGCTTGCTTCAAGTTTATGAGCAATAAGAAAATTTAAAATTAAATCAGAGTTCATTGTAAATTTAACGCACGTCGTTCACAGAAGAATAGCCGAGTCATTGTTTAGTGAAACTCTTCCATTAGGCCCCGACACGCTCGGATCAAATTTCTATTTGCTCTCTTTTCTGCACCATTGATCAATATCTTACATTTTTTTCTTAATGTTTCGTTAGCAGCAATCCTTTGTGGCCCACTCAAAATATTTGTTCGAAGTATTTTGCTTAACGCCTCAACACGAAATCGATCCATGCCCCAATACTCCCTCGACAACTGATCTTTATGTCCGCCGTATTTGATCAGTAATGGAGTGTTAATATATAAAACGGGATAAACAGCACATATTCTAAGCCATAAATCGTAATCCTCGCAGGCCGGAAGAGCCTCGTCAAAATGGCCTAACTCATCAAATAAAACTCTATGAACAATTGCGGCCGAAGGGGAAATTACACACATTGGCAAACACTTTAGAAATATATCTCCCCCTGACTTTTCGTGCTTTTTCTTCGAATTGACTCGTATACCATTCCGAACCCAGATCTCATCACAATGAATAAGTTTGTAATCCTTTTCGCTGGAGGCGGCCGTTACTTGTTTTTCTAATTTTTCTGGCAACCATTCATCGTCCGAGTCTAAAAATGCCAACCAATCGTTACGACTTTGCCTTATGCCTTGGTTACGAGCTGCGCTCACTCCCTTATTTCTAGTTTTAATATAAGTAATATCTGGGTAGTTCTTATTGATATAGTCTTCTGTTCCGTCTGTTGAGCCATCATCAACAATAATTATTTCAGCTGGCTTCAGTGATTGTGCTATTACTGAATCAATTGAGCGCCCCAAGGTATGTCGGCGGTTATAAGTTGGAATTATAACGTCAATATTGCTATTCAATTGGGAAACCAAATTATTGCACAAAACCGTTACTTTAAAAAAAAGGGAACCGAAGTCCCCTTTTTTCCTCCTAAGAATTCAACCGTACTTAGCCAATTCTTTTCTCGCTATGACTCTACGATGAACCTCATCTGGCCCATCCGCTAACCGCAATGTGCGCTGACTAGTCCAGAGAGCCGCAAGAGGGAAGTCTTGCGACACTCCGGCGGCTCCATGCATTTGAATCGCTCTATCAATTACTCGCAGTGCCATATTTGGTACCGCCACTTTAATCTGCGAAATGGAATCCCTGGCTGCCTTATTTCCAATCTCATCCATTAACCAAGCCGTCTTATACGTCAACAAGCGGCACATTTCGATTTCAATTCGACTGTCAGCAATCACGTCATAATTACCACCTAGTTCAGATAACGGTTTGCCAAAAGCTTCCCTACTAACTGCGCGTTCGCACATCAGATCAAGCGCTTTTTCCGCCGCACCTATTGACCTCATCCAATGATGGATTCGGCCCGGTCCCAGTCTACCTTGGGATATTTCAAACCCTCTACCGCGACCCAAAATCATATTGCTCT
>JAQWOJ010000081.1 GCA_029245905.1 Gammaproteobacteria bacterium | reverse complement strand
ACAATCATTGTTCGTCATAACTTTTTAACTCTTTATGTCAATTTTTTTTCTGACTGTCGTCTTTGGCGCTGATTTCTTCTGCCTAGTTTTCGCCTTAGGTTTAAGCGTAGGCTGAATAGCACTGGGGATATCAGGTTTATTCTCATCTGCGGTAATGTTATCCGACTCCCTCGGACCCGCCGATTCCTCAGAATGCATACGGTAATGAGCGCCATTAAACTCAATAACATCGCCGGAGAAGATTTTTTTACGCTTCTGTGTTTCAACAACATTATTCAAAATCACAAGGCCCCCAGCAATGACAGCTTTAGCCTCTCCTCCACTGCTTACTAAACCTTCGAACTTTAAAATCTTATACAGCTCGATCGGCTGCTTCATTAACTGGACTGTCTCCACTTTATCATTCACGACTGGTGCTGTGTTTGTTTTTAAATCTGCCATATATTCCTTATCAATCAATTCGGTAAAAAGTAAAAATCAGTAGGGGTAAGGTACTTTTTGATTATTATTTGGACTTATCGTACTCCGAAAACAAGTCAAAAGCTTAACCACCGCCTAGTTTTCTGATTGCATCAAGAAGCATCTTTCCGATGCCTGTTTCTTGTGCATATTTATTAGGATACAGATGTATTGGTTAGATGATCTAGAAAAATGTAACTAGAAGGGTGGTGCCTAGGGGCGGAATCGAACCACCGACGCGAGGATTTTCAGTCGACTGCGAGACCGACCCTTCAATTAAATCAATAAGTTAAAAGCACAGAAACAGAGTGTGCTAAGAAGTGTGTTATAGATTTATCGATTCTAGCCCCCGAATATTGCTTCATTATTGTTCTGTTCCAATTTGTTAAAGGCTTGCATAATTACTTCGACCCCTCTATTTTATTTCAAAACACCACGAGTATTCAAAACAGTATCAAAACTCATTTGGATCGATTCGCTCATGCAGAAAACCCTCCTTCCTATAATAGTAACTGTTATTATTGGCTGTTCTTCCGAATCTCCTCATCAAAACAGAACCTTAAGTGAAAATTGGGATACCTACTTGGGCGATCCGGGAAGGTCCCACTATTCACCCTTAACGGAAATTACCCGCGACAATGTTTCTCAATTGGAAGTTGCCTGGTCTTATGATTCGGGCGAAACACGAGAAGGCAGTTCAACAATGTACACCAGTCCACTCATTGTCGATGGGGTGCTTTATGGACTTTCTCCGAAACTGGTAGCCTTTGCACTGAACGCCGCTACCGGTGTAGAACTCTGGCGCTATGATTATGGCGGACCCGGTGCGTCACAGCGTGGCCTGATGTGGTGGGAGGAAAACAATGATAAGCGCGTTATCTATACTGCCGGTGCACAATTAATAGCGTTAGATGCAAGCACCGGTCAACCCATTACCAGCTTTGGTGATAATGGCAGTGTAGACCTGCGTCCCGAAGGTAAAGACGCTCCCTTTTTCACCGGGGTACCTGGAGTCGTTTATCAAGATAAAATAATCCTCGGTTTTTCTACTTCCGAAAGTGCTAATTCCCATTCGGGAATGATTAGAGCGATCGATGTCTATAGCGGAGATGAAGTTTGGCGATTCAACAGTCTCCCCCTGGAAGGTGGTCTTGGATCGGAGACCTGGCAAGAAGGATCTCTGGCCAATGCCGGTGGCGCTAATAATTGGTCGGGGATGACGCTGGACGAAGAACGGGGCATGCTATTTGTCCCCGCAGGTTCGGCTAATCCTGATTTTTATGGTGCAACACGCACGGGAGACAATTTATTCGCGAATAGTCTAATTGCACTCGATGCTACAACCGGCGAGTATCGCTGGCACTATCAAACTGTTCGACATGATCTGTGGGATCGAGACCTACCTGCTCCGCCGACTCTCGTACAATTAGAACGGGAAGGTGTACTAATCGATGCTGTCGCACAAACAACAAAATCGGGCCATTTATTTTTATTTAATCGAGATACCGGTGAGTCCCTTTATGAAATTTATGAAGCCACCGGCATACCGAGTCAACTCCCTGGTGAAGTTGTCGCAGCAACTCAACCGGTTTCCTCAGTCGCTTTTACCCGACAACAATTCGAAATAACTCAACGAAGTTCTGAAGCTAATGAATTTGTATTAGAACTCATTGCGCCACTGGATCAGAGGCCCTGGGCGCCACCCTCAACCGAAGGGGTGCTCTTTTATCCGGCCTATGACGGCGGTGCTGAATGGGGCGGTTCCGCCTACGATCCCGCCGGTCATAAGCTTATCTTGAATGCTCAAGAAATAGGCGGGATATTGAGAGTTTATGAGAGGCCGGCGGGCTATGGTAGCGGACTCTTCGCAGAAAACTGCGGACTCTGTCATGGCGAAAACAGAGAAGGGACTGATCGTGGCCCGAGCCTCGATCGCCTTAATGAACGACTCTCCGTCACTCAGACAATGAGCGTAGTTAGCGAAGGTAGAGGCAATATGCCAGGCTTCGGGCACCTGGAAAGTGAGGTAAGTAACGCCATTATTTCTTACATTCGTAATCCGGGATCGGAAATCCAGGTTGGCGATGGTAGCGCTATCGATTATGCTTTCGGCGGATATATTCGAGTGAGAGATCATGAAGGATTACCAGGCAACTCACCTCCGTGGGGTACATTAAATTCAATAGACCTGGCAACAGGAGAAATAGACTGGCAGATTAAATTTGGCAATTACCCAAGCCATCCTGATTTAAATTGGGGAGCAGAAAGTTACGGTGGACCTGTTGTAACCGCGTCAGGTCTAATTTTTATCGGCGCTACACCCGATAGCAAATTTCGAGCTTATGGATCGGAAAACGGTGCTCTGTTATGGGAAGCTGATCTGCCGGCTGCAGGATTTACAACTCCCTCCGTTTATAGTGTCGATGGTAAGCAATATGTGGTAATTGCTGCCGGTGGTGGAAAAATGGGACTGGCTTCTGGTTCTCAGTATCTTGCCTTTAGCTTGCCGGACTCAAACTAGTGAGTCAGGACCGAGAGCCAGAATTTATCGTTATAATTTATCCAAAATGCGATTTGAATTATCAAATAGGTAAAGCTGATGAGTATTTCGCAAAAATGGCATGAGTTGAATTATTTTATTGCTCGTCTGGCAATTCTCTCCCTGGTGGGGGTTCAGGGGCAGTTGCTAATTGCAGCAGACGAGGCAGGGAACACAGAACCTATTACTTACTCTGCGCACGTGGCTCGAATCATTAATGAGAATTGTGTGGTCTGTCATCGTGAAGGCGGTATTGGTCCGATGGATTTACGCAGTTATGACAAAGTGCGGCCGTGGGCTCCTTTGATTCAACTGAAAGTAGCGAATCGGGAAATGCCCCCCTATGCCTATGACCATGATATTGGCATCCAGAATCTGCAGGGGGATTGGCGCCTAGCTCAGCAAGATATTGACACCGTAGTGGAATGGGTTAATCAGGGTTCGCTACTCGGTAATCCGGATGAGCTGCCACCAATGCCAGCGTTAATGGATCTTGATGAATGGAATTTCGCTGCTCAGCTTGGGCAGCCGGACATCGTTGTCGCGTCTAATCAGGTCGACGTGCCTGCCAGTGGCAACGATATGTGGGCCAAGCAATTGATCGATAGTGGTCTACCTGTAGGTCGCTGCATTAAAGCCCTTCAAGTTAAACCTCGTGGCGACGCGAATACGGTGGTTCATCACGCCACTACTTACTTTGCCAGGATAAACGAAGACGGCGGATTCGACAGAGAGCCTGCCACTTCATACGCCATGGGTATGTGGGGCGAAATTGTGCCGGAAGGGGTTTGTCGTCCAGTTTTCGGGGAGAGTCTCTATTGGGATATTCATATGTATCCGGGTGGCGTGGGAGCAACTGTTCCAAATGCGGTGTTTCTGGATAACGTCGTTGAATACGGCATCTGGCTTCACCCTCCGGATTATGAGGCTAGAACTACTCAGGAACTGTCCGCTTATCAATTAGATCAGGGTGACCTGTTTATTCCTCCCCATGGAACCGCTATGACTCAGGGATTCCATTCTTTCGATCATCCGGTCCGCATAGACAGCTTCGCCCCCCATGGGCATCTGCGCATGCACGCAGCTTCCCTGGAGGTTTTCTATCCCGAAACAGGCCGAACGGAATTAATAAGTAGCATCTCTAATTGGAGTCCGAACTGGCACCATAGCCATCTCTATGAACCAGATTCTGCGCCACTAGTACCTGCAGGGGCAATCTTGATCGCCAAGCAATGGTACGATAATACAGTAGATAACCCGCATAACCCTGACCCTGACCAATGGGTTAGCTGGGGTGAGCGAACAGCAGATGAAATGTCGCATTTTGTGGTTGCTGTTAGCCATCTTGACGAAGAGACTTATCAAGAACTTGTTGCACAGCGCAATGGCAATGAATGAGTCCAACTGCCGCTCGTGAGTTAGTAGTCTTTTTTATGCCGAGCGGTTTACAAGATTCGAGGCTTAAGTCGATGAGACGAGTTAAAACGTTTATTGCATGCGCCGTGATCGTGCTCGTGAATGCAACAATGTTAATTGATGCCAACGCGCAGCAATCAACCAGACCCTTACGCCCGTCCCCATCCGAAGGCATGCCAGTGATACCTTTCATGGAAGGTTGGTACGCAAATGATGATGGCTCTGTCACGGTCTCATTCGGATACCAAAACAGAAATGCTGAAGATGTCATCATACCCTTAGGTGAAAACAATCGAATCGAGCCAGCCCAATTCGATGGTATGCAACCGGAAATATATTTTCCAGGTCGACACACAGGTGTCTTTGCAGTCACTATCCTGGCTTCCATGCGGGGTGACTCAATTTGGTGGTACGTTAAGACCGGAAACCAGGAAGAGTTAAAAGTCCCTGGTAATCGCAGTTCAGATGCGTATGAGCTTGATAGAAACCCTTTACCTCTGGGCAGTATGCAACCCCTAGTATGGTTTGAAAATGAAGAGCGCGGTTCTGGACCTGAGGGTATTGTAGCGGAAGAGATCAGGACTGTTACTATTGACGAACTGCTTTCCTTGAAATTTTATACAGAAGATCCTTCGGTGCGCGATTTCTCAAATCCTCTTGTTTCCGACTCACTTGATACACGCGTTATCTGGTATAAACATAAGGGGCCAGGTGAGGTTACCTTCATTGAGCATGCTGATTCTCCTTTCATGAAGACTCCAGCTCGAACAACCCGGGTGTCCCGATATCCTCCAGCTATGCCAGTAGCCCCGTCCACAATCACTATTCCCGCTGGAAAGGGTCCAGCTAGAGTTATGGCCAAGTTTTCTGAACCTGGTGATTACATGATACGCGCACGCGTAGACAATTGGGCCGCGCCAGACAGCGGTGGACTATTCCAGTGTTGTTGGAGCAATGCTTACCATCGTGTTCGTGTTACTGAGTGAAATTTAGACGTGACTAAAATTGAAGAGTCTGGGGAAGTAGGAACATCCTCCCCGCTTCCTCATTAGCCGATATCTATAGTATCTTCTGGGTATGACAGCGCATAGGGTACGCTATTGCTAACCAACAATTTGTAGGAGTAGAAAGATGCTACAAGCATTAATTACCGCGATACTGACTACTATATCGGCAGTCAGTCTCGGACAGACGTCTTATGAACTTAGTTTAGATTCTCAACGTCAGGCGGGAACTCCTCAGGGTGAAATCATTCAGCTACGATTTGAAGAGAGTGAATTTTATCGTAACACTGAGCGTGATTGGTGGATCTATGTGCCAGATCAGTATGATGGTCAAACCCCGGCGGCACTCATGGTATTTCAAGACGGGGCTGCGTACTTAAATGAAACTGGTCCCATTAGGGTGCCAGTCGTCTTCGATAATCTTATCCATCGAGGTGAGATGCCAGTAACCATTGGCGTGTTTGTAAACCCGGGGCATTTCATTGGCGATAACCCTGAAGGCCCGGCGCGAAATCGAAGTCTCGAATATGATTCGACGACAGATGTGTATTCCCGCTTTCTACTGGAGGAAATAATTCCTGAAGTTCAAAAAAGCTACCGTATTACAGACAATCGAGAAGGTTGGGCTATCGCTGGGCTCAGTTCTGGAGGTATTTGTGCATTCACTGTTGCTTGGCAACGGCCTGACAAATTCAGCAAGGTTGTGAGCCATATCGGCAGCTTCACCAATATACGGGGTGGCCATCTTTATTCTGATTTGGTGAGACAAAGCTCGACTAAACCCATTCGCATTTTTCTACAGGACGGTTCTAATGATTTAAATCTTCGACCAGGCAACTGGTGGATTGCGAATCAACAGTTAGCCGACTCATTGGATTTTGCAGGCTATGACTATATGACGGTTTGGGGCGATGGTGGTCACGACTTGGAACACGGAGGCGCTATTTTCCCGGATACCATGCGATGGTTGTGGCGGGACTATGATTCCAGACCGTAAATATAAAAATACTACAGACGCACTGCCAATGCGCTAACAGAGAGTAATGGATAAAGACCTCATCAATCTAGGTGTAATTAAGGAGAAATTGCGGACTTTCTCAGAAGATAGGGATTGGACTCAATACCACTCACCTAAAAACCTCGTAATGGCTTTATCAGTTGAAGTCTCTGAATTAGTCGAGATTTTCCAGTGGTCTAATTCTGGTGGTCTTGATGAAATAAACGATCCGAAGCAGAAAGAAAAAATAAAAAAAGAATTAGCAGACATATTCAACTATTTAGTCAAACTCATTGATTTGTTGGATGTGGATATTGAAACAGAGGCCCTCCAAAAAATTAAAGAAAATGCGGAAAAATACCCAGTTGAAAAAGTAAAAGGGAAATCTGCGAAATATACTGACCTATGAAAATTCATCTGTTCCCTTGTGGAAGTCAGATCGCCAGAGAACACCATAGACGCACAATAGAAGTGTCCCATGGAAGAGACCTCGCCCTTCTTTATATAAAGGCTACCTAGCAGACCCCACCCCCGGGGTACCCCCCACTTGTCCAAGATTGTTGGAACAACGTGCTCAGTACTTAGCAGGTTTGGCAGACCCTGTTACCCAATTGCAACGATTGGCCGGATTGAGTGAAGGTAGTCTCAATCAATTTGTAGACACCGTAGCGAATAATATCGCTAATCAAGAGGATGATGGACATGAGCCAAATCAATTGGATGCAATGCTATCTGCGAGAGATCAATGAGGATACACCATAGCTCCAGTTTCAATTGACAATCAAGAATGGGTATTTTCTAGAGCTTATGATCAAGCACTTGCAAAAGAAGACTCCGAAATGATGAGCCGAATTGGCATGGCTTATGTCGAGTATATGGAAAGTGTTTTTGAATTTTTCGAAGTAAATTCTCAAGAAATACTGGGCTATGAACCAAAACAGATTTTGCTGATTCACGCGAACGCACTAAATGCTAGCTATCTAGATGAGTTAGCTGGAATGCTCGAAGCCAAAGGCTATAGCTTCATTACTCTTGATCTAGCTATGACTGACCCTTTTTACTCGATGTCTGAGAATTATTCTGGTGGAAGGGGTATATCGGGGCTTCATCGTGTCGCCTTTTCACAAGGTAGAAATATTGGTTCAGAACCACGGGACCCCGAATGGCTATCCAATATATATCCTTAGCGGGTGCACATAGGAGGTTGCTTAGAAGTCCGCTTCTGGCACTAAGCGGACATCGAGTTATTCCAGTAATACCTATTACCAGAAATATAGCTCTAACCTAGTACTTAACTTGAGTACTAAATGTCTGTTCAAACAGACAAAGTAACTTTTCAATTTTAGATTTTTGCTCACAAATATTAGGCACAGAAAAGTATCAAAAGCGTGCGATGGGTGTGCAATGGAATTTGAGTGTTGGAGAAAATTCTAACTAATTGATTAGCAAGAAAGAAATGGTGCCCAGGGGCGGAATCGAACCACCGACACGAGGATTTTCAGTCCTCTGCTCTACCGACTGAGCTACCTGGGCATGGGCCTTTTTTACTCGAGAAACTGGGACTCCTCCAACAGCGACGTATTAGATATTTTTAGGCCTCTTTCGTCAAGACAAAAGGACTACTTCTCAGAAGGTATGAAACCCTCTGCGGTATCGTGGGACTCATTATTGAAAAATTTTTCCATTTCTGTCTGCAAATATTTCCTAGAGTCTGCGTCCATCAAACTCAGCTGCTTCTCATTAATTAACATAGTCTGTTGTGCCTGCCATTCCTCCCATGCCTGCTTAGATATAGTTGCATAGATTTCTTGGCCTTTGACGCCGGGATAGGGGGCGGTCGCTAGTCCAGGTAATTCTTTTTGATATTTTCTGCATTGCACCGTTCGGCTCACAGGAAATCCTCTCAGTTTTCGAATTGGGATACATGGAACAGCAGCTTTTTTACGGGGGCCGCTAACCCTACTTCCAGCGAATGGTCCAGAGGATACCAAAGCCAGCGATTAGAATCATTAATCTCACATTGATTCTTTAAGACTTCAATTACTTTTGGTGTGATAGATAGACGAAAGTGTGAAAATGTGTGTTTCAGTGGTTCAACAAAGTATTCTCTCTTTTTTGTCTCTTGCGTTAAATTTGAGCCTGTCAGAACTCTTTCGATGCTGTTATTCCCCCCCCCTTCTTGTGCCTCCGGCAGCGAATAGAGTGACCCCCATATTCCGGTGGGTGGGCGTTTCTCAAGCAGAACTTCTCGTCGTTCGTTGCGAAGGATATACATAACTACCGATTTATTGGGCAGTGACTTCTTAGGTTGCTTACCAGGAAAATTTCCTATTGTATTTGAGATACGTGCCGCACAATCTTCCTTTATTGGACACAAGTGGCATTTAGGACTAGATCTCTTACAAACGGTTGCTCCTAAATCCATTATTGCCTGAGTATAGCCAGCGACATTTTTTGTTGGAGTTTGCTGTTCAGCTAATTCCCATAAACTTTCTTTTGTTTTAGTTTGTCCAGGCCAGCCCTCTACCGCGAAAAACCGCGCTAGGACTCTTTTCACATTGCCATCAAGAATTACTGCACGTTTACCCATGCTGAGAGCTGCGATAGCTCCTGCTGTGGAACGGCCGATACCAGGTAGATCCTCCAACGCATCGACGGACTCAGGAAATTTGCTTTTGTATTCCTGAACTACTCGTTGCGCAGTTTTGTGCAAATTTCGCGCTCGAGCGTAGTAGCCCAAGCCGGTCCATAAGTGAAGAACGTGATCGATATCCGCCTCGGCTAAATCGGACACTGAATGAAAGCGACGCATAAATTTTTCATAATACGGGATGACGGTCGTCACCTGAGTTTGCTGGAGCATAATTTCTGAAACCCATACTCTGTAAGGGGTCGGCTCTATTTGCCAAGGAAGGTCGTGGCGCCCGTTTTGATCGAACCAACTTAAGATTCTGTCGGAAATATTATTCACTAGCGGATCAGTTCAAGATACGTCGCAGAATTTGATTGACGGGCTCTTGCAGGACATCAGGCACTGCATCGGTAATCTCTTCTTCAACGCGCCGCCTTAATTCATTTGTTCCCAATTGGGTAAAAATCTCTCGGACACGGGTAAAATCTGGACTACAGTATTGACTCACGGCATCAGTAAATCTGGCGCTACACTCTACTGGCCAAGGAACGTCGTGATAAAGATCATCGATCAAAAGCGTTTGGCGTGCAGGAGGTCCAAGAATCGAAAATTGTAAATCATAGTTAAATGAGCCGGTATCTAGATCGACACCGCCGTTACCGCCTATATCAAAATTATCCATTCGTAAATTTATTTCTTGATTATCTGTGATGCCATCTCTAAGAATCACAACTCCGTTAAGTTCACCAAATTGAATAATGTCCGGCCATTGCTGAATAGACTCTCCACTCGTACTGAGAGCAGTTAACTCCGTAAAAACTTGCTTGAGCAATCCGATATCCACCGAGTTTTCATTTATTGTAAATTCAGTTAACCCGTTCAATGTATTTAGTAATTCACTTATGGTTTGGCCGCTTGCTTCGTAAGAAGCCTTAACGCCTAGTTGGCCTGTAACGGGATTCAGCTTTGAATTTTCGGGTATGATTTCTCCGATGCTAAGTCCATCGAGTGATAATTGCGTAACTAATAGCGTCTTATCTTGGCTCGTATCGACGCGCAACAAGCCTTGTGCAGTGCCCCCATAGAGACCTGTTGGCTGGAGCTCAACGTCCAAAACACCATCCTCTATATTAGTAAATAAATTTACATTTTGGATAGTGAGGTCGCTCGCTGATATTGATTCTATAGCAATACTGCCGAGGACGTTACCCATCCTGATTGCGTCAACCGGTAAAGATCGATCAGTGCTAGCGCTCGATTGGGGAGGGCTGGAAGTCAAAAAAGAATTCTCGGGCTGCGCGGGACTTGGGGTTTCCGAGAGCAGAAATGGCGAGAAGTCAATATTGCCGGTAATGACATCATACCGGACACTTATCGGCGAAAGCTCATCAGGGAAACGGATGTCCCCGGTTGCCTGAATTTCAGTTTCGCCCAGCTTGGCCTCAAATTCATCTAGTGCTACCTGATCGGCATCTCCAGAAAAATTCATTACAAAGCTGAGGATTTCCGTCGAATTTATTTCGCCAGAGAATTGATTTTCAATCTCTACATAGCTAAGGGTTTGTAATAATCCCGCTAGATCTGTGTCAGTAGATTCTAATTGACCATCATAGCTAAGCCCCTCGCTAAGGTTATTAATCTCGATGGAGCCACTCACTAGCATTGGCGTTATCGAAAAGTTCAATTCACTTAACAAAATTCTTTCAAGCTCGGAGTTTAGTAAAATCTTACTCCTTAAACCTATGGGCAATGGGTCGCCCATTGCAGCGCTTGAGAAATCAAAATTTAAGGAGGTATCGAAGGGTCGTCCTTTATTATTGATATTCCGACCCTCAAGATTCATGTTATTTATACCGTAACGCAAACCCTGTTTCGCGTTTTGTATATCTGCACTGGCATTAAGCACTCGAATATTTTCTATGGTGACCGTGGGGGAGTCCGCTTCTACCGCATCTCTTGCTATTTGAGAGGCGAGTTGATCTTGGCCCGAGCCATTGGAGTTGCCATTAGACCAAATACTTGTCCCGTCTTCCCCATAGTAGATGTTAGCGTGTAAATCGTCTGCGCTCAGTTCACGGATGTAGAGATCTCCTCTAAAAAGTGCTCGCGCATCAATTTCAAGGGATAGAGAGGACGTGGAAGAAAGCTCTTGTGGATAGGATGGGTTGCGCAGGCGCACATCGTTTAATTTTAATTCTAGGCTGGGCAGAAGTCTGAGGTCTATATCGCCTGCTATGGTGAGCTCATAACCGGTATTAGCGAGTATAACGTCTTGGATCAACTGCCTGGCCACCGTGGTCAGTGTCTGGGCGATCAGCAAGCTGGCCATAATCAGGAGGAAAGATAGTGCTGCTAGGAATTTTAAAAATAGTTTAGATTTCACAGCGTATTTATTCTGACCAGGATTTCTTTAAGTTTACCGCAAAGGCCTTTTTGATGCACCGTCATGAAGTTAGTAGTTTCTGATAAAAAGAATTAATCAGACAGCTTCGGCTTTCACTTACTGATGCGCGCCATTATAATAGGGTCTTTTGTGAAACTAGGATCCGCTATGAGCCAGGCTCTTCTAAGAAGCAGTCGTCAAGCAAGTATTGAGCGTAACACCAAAGAAACCCAGATTAAGGTTGACGTTAATTTGGATGGAACCGGGGTGCTCAATGCCGAAACGGGACTGCCTTTTCTAGACCATATGTTGGACCAGATAGCTCGCCATGGGTTGATTGACCTAACCGTTTTGGCCCAAGGAGATTTGGAAATCGATGCACACCACACAGTTGAGGATATTGGAATCACGTTGGGTCAGGCGATCAATGAAGCGATTGATAAGACCGGTATTCGTCGTTATGGCCATGCATATGTGCCATTAGATGAAGCGCTCTCAAGGGTTGTTATCGATTTTTCAGGACGGCCGGGCCTTGAGTACCATGTGGGTTTTGCAAAGGGTACCGTCGGAAATTTTGATGTCGACTTGTTTCATGAATTCTTCCAAGGATTTGTAAATCACGCTTTAGTTACTTTGCACATCGATAATATTCGGGGTAAAAATGCGCACCACCAGATTGAAACAATTTTCAAGGCGTTCGGCAGGGCGATACGAATGGCAGTAGAACTAGATCCCCGCTCTGTTGGGGTAATTCCTTCGACAAAGGGAAGCTTGTAGTAGTGCAGTTTACCAATCCTTGCCAGAAAAATGACCTATTATTTCCCACATTATTCTAAGCTGCGAAATCAGCGCATAATAAAACACATGAGCTTTTAATGAATAAGGTTGCGATCATCGACTACGGTATGGGCAACCTGCATTCTGTTGCCAAAGCAATGGAGTTTGTTGGGGAAGAAATAGGCGAAGAAATCGAGATTTTTGTAACATCCGATTCGCAATTAATTGCTGCCGCCGACCGCGTTATTTTTCCAGGAGTTGGTGCTATCCGAGACTGTATGTCTGAAATTAAGCGCCTCAATATCGGGAAAATTTTGAAAGATGCAATAAGAATTAAGCCGGTGTTAGCAATATGTGTAGGAATGCAGGCGTTAATGGATTTCAGCGAAGAGAATGAGGGTGTCGATTGTTTGGGATTTATGAAGGGTCAGGTAACGCGTTTTGAGAAAGGTCTGCAAGATCATGACGGTAAGCGGCTAAAAGTTCCTCATATGGGATGGAACAAGGTCAAACAAATTAAAGATCATCCACTATGGCAGAATGTGCCAGACAATAGCCACTTTTATTTTGTTCACAGCTATTACGTTCGTACTGCTGATGATATAAAGATAACTGGCACTACAAGCTATGGAAACGAAATCATTTCATGCCTTTCAGGTAGCAATATTTTTGCGACACAATTTCATCCTGAGAAGTCCCAAACGGTTGGACTGACTCTACTGCGTAATTTCCTTAAGTGGGACGGGAAAGTTTCATGTTAGTGATTCCAGCTATTGATCTAAAAGATGGGCAGTGTGTAAGGTTGAGGCAAGGCCGGATGGATGAAAGCACCGTTTTTTCAGACGATCCCGTTGAGATGGCAGGTCGTTGGCTTGAGCAAGGGGCTAGGCGTCTTCACATCGTTGATCTAAACGGAGCCTTCTCCGGAACTTTAGTTAACGCTGAAATAGTGACCTCAATCGCTAAATCCTACCCTGAATTATCTATACAAATCGGAGGAGGAATAAGAAGCCTAGACAGTGTTAGATTCTATATGGATTCGGGCGTTCACTTCGTTATTATCGGAACCGCGGCATTAAAGGACCCCAAATTTGTGCAAAAAGCGTGTGCGCTGTTTCCTCAAAAGATAATCGTTGGACTCGATGCTGTCGAAGGCAGAGTTGCTACCGAAGGTTGGGCAGATATCTCTGATGTCTCAGTTTTAGATCTAGCCAAGCAGTTTCTAAATACTGGTGTCGCAGCGATTGTTTACACGGATATTTCTCGAGATGGCATGATGAGGGGATGCAATGTGGAAGCTACCATCGAGCTCGCAAGCCAAATTCAGATTCCGATTATTGCTTCCGGAGGTATCGCTAAACTTGATGACATTGTTGACTTAACAATTGCAGCAAAAACTGATGCTGGCTCAGGAATAATTGGGGCCATTACAGGACGCGCAATTTATGAGGGAGTTTTGGACTTAGGTGAAGCCCAAAAATATTGTGATAGTGAGGCCAGCATAGATGACCTTGGCTAAAAGGATTATTCCATGCCTTGACTGTGACAGAGGAAGAGTCGTTAAAGGTGTCAAATTTATTGATATCCGAGACGC
>JAQWOJ010000072.1 GCA_029245905.1 Gammaproteobacteria bacterium | reverse complement strand
TAATCCAATCACCAAGAGTAAAGGGTCTGTCCAGGTAAATTATCAGTCCACCAAAAAAATTAGACAAAAGATCTTGCGCTGCAAACCCAACAGCCAAGCCTCCGACGCCACCAAAGGCCAATAATGCCGTAATCTCAATACCTACTGTGGGCAAAGTTACTAACACTGCGGAAATTACAACTGACAATCGCAACAGTTTTGCCAATGCTAAAAGCGTCGTCGGATCTAAGCCAGATTGCTCTGACGAGCTATTATTTTTCAGACTATCCAAAATTCGGATTTCAGCGAGAGAAACAAATTTGATTAAAAAAATTGTTATTAAACCAATAAATGCTAGCTGACGCCCAAGATCAAGATTATCCGAAGTGAATAATTCAGTTTGGAGATATCCATCACTAATTTCTATTATCCAAAAGATACCAAATATGAGAATAAAAAGGCTGAGAGGCTTGCGGGCTGCTTCAAATAAAGCATCATCCCAAACATTTTTGGTTTTCGCCAAGCGCCTTTCTAGCAGCTTTAGCAAACGCATAGCCATATAACGAATAGCAAGAGTCGCTGTCACAACGGCAAAAATCTCAAGCCCCCAACCCAATTCGCTTAACTGATCTAACGATAACCAATCCACAACATTTTCCTCTTGTTAATCCATGTAAAATGAATTTATTGCCTCTACGTTAATACTCCATTTTTGTTCTTCAAATAATTTCTTTATCTCAGCCGCCGGCGTAGCTCTCATACTCGAAATTCGGCCGTTTTTTAAACCTGATTCCGTCTCTAACCAGTTCGAAATTTCCAGCGCGGAGGCGGGGTCATTGCAGCTTAGAATCATGTCACAACCAGCATTTAAGGCCATTTCCGCTCTTTTTCTTGGAGAACCAGCAGTTTTCGCCGCCTCCATTGAGAGATCATCTGAAAAAATGACCCCGGCAAAGCCCAAGTCTTTACGCAATTTCTCTTTTATCCACACGTGAGAATAACCCGCCGGTTGATGATCAATCTGCGGATAAATAACATGCGCGGGCATAATACCGCCTAAGCAATCTGCAAGTTCAGCAAAAACCACAAAATCATTATTTAAGATACTGTTTGCCGAACGCCTATCTATCGGCAATTCTGTGTGAGAGTCAGCTTCGACCGTCCCGTGACCCGGAAAATGTTTGCCGCATGCCCGCATACCGGCCTGATTCATTCCCCCGATATAAGCTCGAGCTAATTCGATCACAACGGCAGGTTTACCTGAAAAAGATCGATCACCGATAACCCTGCTAGAACGGCTTTGCAAGTCAAGCACCGGAGCAAAACTTATGTCAACTCCGTAATACAGCAATTCTGACGCCATCACCCAACCGCATTGTGATGCGAAGGAGAGCCCTTGTTCTGCGTCCCTTTCAAAAATCTCCCCAATTTGAGCCAGACTCGGCAGCTTCACAAAACTCTCTCGAAACCGCTGTACACGCCCCCCCTCTTGGTCAACCGCTATAATTATGTCATCCCTAATGGCTCTTACAGATCCAATCAGATCCATTAATTGTTGAGGTGATTCATAATTTCGGCTAAATAAAATTAATCCTCCAACGGAATCTCGCTGGATAAGGTCTTTCTCCGCTAGATCCAAAGAAGCACCAGAAATATCCACCATAAGAGCGCCAAGCGGCTTCATTTTTTTTCCAAAAGTCATCAAACTAGCCCAAATTGACCGAATTATCAGACATGGACCGGCAAAGAAGAGTAGTTTTATAACAAACTCATAAAGTTATCAATCATTCCTAAAGTTATCTTGCCAGACAAAGATAACTGTATATAATTACAGTTATCTCAGTCATGAAGAGAAATCACTATGATAAAACTCACATCTAGGCAGGAAGAGATACTTCAATATATAAAGGAGTATCTCCAGGAAACAGGTTTCCCACCAACACGCTCAGACATCGCTAAAGAGATGGGATTCAAATCGCCAAACGCGGCTGAGGATCACCTCAGGGCTCTTGCTCGCAAAGGTGCCATCGAGATGATCCCAGGCGCTTCAAGAGGTATAAAGCTCCCAATAAATGAACAACTAGGCCTCCCAATAATTGGTCAGGTCGCCGCAGGTAGCCCGATTTTGGCTGAGGAATCGATTGCCAATTACTGCGATGTACCTCCTGACCTTTTTAATCCAGCGGCTGATTACTTGTTAAGCGTAAAGGGCACCAGCATGATAGACATCGGCATCCACGAGGATGACTTACTAGCAGTTCACAAAACAAGCCAAGCAACGCATGGCGAAATAGTAGTGGCCCGAATCGATGGAGAAGTAACGGTTAAACGCTTCCAAACCGGGGAAACCAAACATATGGTTTATTTGTTGCCTGAAAATTCCGAGTTCTCGCCTATAGAGGTGGACCTCAGAACGGACGACTTTGAAATTGAAGGAATATCTGTCGGAGTTATTAGACGAAAGATCTGAAGCTTAGGTAACCACCGTTGGGTAAATCTCAATCCTAGGGCTTAGTAACCTGCCAAGAGCCATCACGATAAAAGGCCTTCCATCCAGTGGCCTTCTTATTGACTTCACTTTGCACGTATTGTTCTTTTGTTTTTCGGCTAAAACGTATCAGGGTTTTATTGCCCTGATCATCTTCGCAAGGAGCCTCAAACAAGTAGGCATACTTCGAGTCAATTTCATCTTTATGCGGCAATAATTCCTCGACTAGCGGCGCCCTTGTCTCCCTATTACGTGGAAACTTGCTCGCAGCCAAGAACATCCCGGAGGCCCCATCCCTGAGGACGTAATGATCCTCAACACTGCTGCATAACAGCTCCGACATAACCACCGGATCCATTTTAGGTGGGGCAGCTTCCCCGTTTCGCAACAGCTTACGAGTGTTTTTACAATCTTCGGAGGTACAACCGAAATATTTCCCAAACCTACCGGTCTTAAGCTGCATATCTGAGCCGCATTTGTCACACTCTATAACAGGACCTTCATATCCCCGGATTATGAAAACACCATCTTCAACCTCAAATCCACTGCAATCGGGATTGTTTCCGCAAACATGAAGCTTTCGCTTCTCATCAATAAGGTAAGACTCCATAGCAGTGTTACAAATAGAACACCGCCGTTTTTTACGTAGTAATATATTTTCTTTTTCTTCCGCTTCTTCCGCCGTATCAGTTCTAATCGCTTCCTCACCGGGCGTTAAATTAATCGTGCTTTTGCAGCGCTCTTTTGGTGGTAAAGCGTATCCTGAACACCCTAGGAAAACGCCCGTAGATGCGGTTCTTATTTGCATATTAC
The DNA here is from genome assembly GCA_029245905.1 of Gammaproteobacteria bacterium. Taxonomy (GTDB): domain Bacteria; phylum Pseudomonadota; class Gammaproteobacteria; order Pseudomonadales; family Pseudohongiellaceae; genus UBA9145. Next base: position 26,433 of record JAQWOJ010000072.1, on the reverse strand, counting down.
GTCCACACTTAGGGCATTCAACATTAGTGTCCGTAGGATCATTTTTACGCATTCCTCCTTCATCGGCCCCTGCGCGATCCAGTTGTGTCGTAAACCCTTCATAAAACTGATTCAATAAATCTTTCCAATTCTTTTCACCCGCGGCCACTTGATCTAAAGAATCTTCCATCTTAGCTGTAAAATCATAGTTCATTAGCTCCGAAAAACTCTCTTGAAGTCTTTCAGCGACTATGTCACCCATTTTCAAAGCATAAAATCTTTTGTTCTCAACCCTTACATAACCCCTGTCTTGGATCGTTGAAATAATGGAAGCATAAGTCGAGGGCCTACCAAACCCTTTCTTTTCCATTTCCTTTACCAAACTCGCTTCCGTATACCTCGGTGGCGGCTTTGTGAAATTCTGCAAGGGATTCAGTTTACCTAATCTTAGAACCTCATCTACTTTAATGTTTGGCAGAACGACATCTTCATCTTTAGTTGGAATCGCCTTTAAATAGCCATCAAATTGCATGATGCGGCCTTTTGTTCGCAATTCGAACTTGTCGCAAGTTATTGTAATAGTGCTGCTTAGATATTGAGCCGGAGGCATCTGGCATGCGACAAAGTACTGCCAAATCAGATTATAGAGCCGCACAGCATCCTGCTCCATGCCCATTAATTGCTCGGGAACCGTATTCACATCCGATGGGCGAATTGCTTCATGCGCTTCTTGCGCCCCTTCCTTTGAGCTGTATATTTGGGGTTTTTCTAGCAGATATTTATCACCAAAATTATTTTCAATGTAGGAACGGCACATCTCGATCGCGTCATCGCTCAAATGAGTCGAATCAGTTCTCATATATGTTATGTACCCACCCTCATATAATCTTTGCGCCATGAGCATCGTCTTCTTCACACCAAAACCCAATCGAGTGCTAGCTGCCTGCTGCAATGTAGACGTTATTAAAGGAGGTTTCGGCCTCGACGAAGTCGGCCTATCTTCTCTCTTAAGCACCCGGTACTCAGAAGAAGTTAAGATCTGCAAAGCTGCGTCAGTGATCTCTTGATTATGCGGCCGAAAATTTTTACCATCTTCTTTGATTACCTGACACCTGAGCGCTGACTTATCGTTAGAGTTAAGGTCTACAAATATTTCCCAAAATTCTTCCGGTATAAAGGCTCGAATCTCCTGCTCGCGCTCTACCACGAGCCTCACAGCAACAGACTGAACACGGCCCGCTGAAAGGCCGCGAGCGACCTTAGCCCAAAGTAATGGCGATACCATGAATCCCACAACCCTATCTAAAAATCGCCTAGCTTGCTGCGCTTCCACATAGCGCATATCTACATCACCCGGCTCTAAAAATGCTTCTTGTATGGCTTTCTTCGTGATCTCATTGAAGACAACTCTTTTGTACCTCTCCGGATTACCTCCTATTGATTCTTGGAGATGCCAAGCAATAGCTTCACCTTCTCTATCCAAGTCAGTCGCTAAATAGATAGTCTCTGCCTTTTTCGCTATTTTTTTCAGCTCTGAAACAACTTTTTCCTTACCGGGTAAAATTTGATAATTCGCTTCCCAGCTTTTTTCAGGGTTTATCCCCATTCGCGCTACAAGCTGTTGTTTAGCTTTCTTTTTCTTGTGAGCAATTTTTTCTTTTGCTTCCATTTTTCGAGTAACGGCGGCTGCAGCAGCTCTCGCTTTGGGATCAATTTTCTTTCCATTACCACTTGTTGGCAAATCTCTAATATGACCAACGCTCGATTTGACGACAAAGTCTGCCCCCAAATACTTATTAATTGTTTTTGCTTTCGCAGGAGACTCTACGATTACCAGAGATTTAGACATATATACCCAAATAATTTCTTATTAATGGTTCAATTTCATCAAATATTAAAATTTGCACGTTTTAGAAGCGCACATATATAAGGGCAAGATTACAATCGGTCAAGTCTTCTCTTCAAAATATATGGAATTATCTAGAATTAAATTGTCTTTAATGAAAATTAATTCATTAAAACTCGATAAATTACCGATACTAGATATCCCTCTTTTGGCATCAAGGATCTTTAAAAACGGGTGTAATTAATCACAAATTGACCTATCGAAGTCCTCTAGCATATGGGACAGCTGGCGCTATAGATCTATATAACGCAACCACTTAAAAAGGTCTTGCCTTTCACCCTTCTGAATACCGACTAACAAGTCGTACATTGTTTGCATGACGGGTCCTACTGACTTGCCATCTTTAAATATCTTATGCCATTTATTATCGAACCAAATCTCGCCAACCGGCGATAACACTGCTGCAGTTCCGCAAGCGGCTACCTCATTAAAATCTAAAATCTCTTTCCGAAGGTCGATTGGTCTTTCATCGGTTCTTAAATTCAATTCTGACTGAGCAATATCCATCAACGAACGTCTAGTTATACTCGAAAGAATAGCCTTTGAAGACGGGGTTATAAAACTTCCATCCTTCATGGAGATAATAATGTTGGCAGAGCCCGCTTCATCTATATAACGATGCTCTACCGCATCAAGGTATAATGCCTCATTTGCTCCTTGCTGTTGCGCAGTTAAAGTGGCCAAAAGGCCACCTGCATAGTTGGCTCCCGCTTTAAAATTCCCGGTTCCATTAGGTGCAGCTCGATCCATATCTGATACTGCTAAGTTTATGACCGCCAAACCAGATTCCTTATAATAGGGACCAACAGGAGAAACAAAAACTCGAAACTCATACTTCTCTGCGGGCTTTAAGCCCAGGTTTTCACCTACCCCTATAAGCAACGGCCTCACGTACAAGGCCGCGCCGGAGCCATAAGGAGGAATCCAAGAATAGTTCGCGGCAACAGTCTCTTCGATCGCTTGAATAAACAGCTCCTTTGGGACTTCAGGCATCAAGAGTCGCGATGCAGTCAAACGCATTCTTTCCCAATTTAATGAGGGCCTGAATAATGAAACCCTACCGTCCTTCGATGTTTGTGCTTTCATTCCTTCAAAACACTGTTGCGCATAATGCAACGATGGAGCCCCTTCATGAATTGAAATTTGCTCATCCGAAAGAAGTCCTCCTGTTCCCCAGCGACCATTTTCATAGATGGCGCTATAACGGTAATCCGTTTTTATATAGTTAAATCCCAAGCCCGCCCAGTCGAGATCTTTTTTCCCCTTTTTTAACTTCAATCTTTTTTCCTATGCTCGTTGGCCTTTTTATCAAACTATTATCAGATATCTATTAACCAATAGCTAGATGGGATGAATCTTTGTCTGCTAGCATGTAACACACTGAATATTTTCTATAAAACCAAACTGAAAAATAAGAAACTATGATGCTCGTCGATATAGGCGCAAACCTAACTCATCAATCTTTTGAGCATGATTACGCTGAAGTACTTGAAAAAGCTCAGCTTGACGGTGTTAAGCACATTATTATTACTGGAACCGATCTGGTTACTAGCGAAGCTGGCGCTTCATTAGCCTCTAAACACCCAACTTTTTTAAGCTCGACCGTGGGTATTCATCCGCATAATGCGTCTAAAGCTAATCCGAAACAGCTTACGCAACTAACCCAGCTTATCGAGCATAGTAAAGTGGTAGCGATTGGAGAAACCGGATTAGACTACAATCGCAACTACGCTCCAAAAAAAGACCAACTTGAGATATTTGAACATCATCTTGAATTAGCTAAACATTTTAACAAGCCACTTTTTCTGCATCAGAGAGATTCTCACAAAGATTTTTTGCCGTTACTAAAGCGTTACAGGCCTTATATTGCTGGAGGCGTTGTTCATTGTTTTACTGACAACGAAGAATCTTTATTGGAGTATTTAGACCTTGACATGCATATAGGCATAACCGGATGGATTTGCGACGAACGCCGGGGGCAAGACCTTCAAAAAATCGTGCACAACATACCTTTAGACAGACTTCTTCTAGAGACCGACGCTCCTTATCTCCTTCCGCGCACTATAAAACCAAAACCTAAGACAAGACGCAATGAGCCTAGATATTTAAAGGACGTCGCAGCGCATGTTGCAAAACACATGTCTCTTGAAATTGAGGAAGTCGCAGAGTGTTCCACTAGGAATGCGATTGAACTATTTGATCTGCCAATTTGAATGCCCGGGTATTCGCGGACATCAAGGCGTTACGCTATATTTCTCTAACGGCTGTTGCAGGAAATCCATTCGGTAATATCATGACTATCGAATGGCCACCGGAGCTCTTTGCCGGTTTCTTTATCCATTAATACAGGGATTAAAAGACCATATTTTTCCACTAACACCTCGGCTTCACTGATATCTTGGATTTCTACAGCAATGTCCTCACTCTCTCCAAGACTCTTCAGCATCTCTCGCGCCAACTCGCAGAGATGGCAACCGTCAGTAGTGAAAAACATAATAGAATTCATATTCATTAGATTCTCATGGCTTCTTAAAGACATCAACCAAATAACCGAACTCCTGCAGCTAGCAACTTCTTCCTGTCATACTTACCCCCGCGGTTTGGTTCCACGCAAGGGCGGAATTAACAATTAAATTTCTTTGCAAATCCTCCTTAAGGCAGAACCTAGTTAATACTGACAGCCTCTTAAAACTGTCAAAAATTAGGCGTGAAAACTAAATCCAGCATTATTAGAAATGCCACATTCCGATACAAACTGCATATAGACATCCATTAGAAAACGTTTACAATCCCTGAGCTTGCGATACGTGTCCCCCTTTTTATAGAGAAGTCTTAATATGAGTCATCATGGAATAATAACGGAACTAAAGGCCTGGTTATCTCAACAAATTATAGGGCAAGAGAAACTGCTAGACCGCTTACTTATCGCGCTTTTGGCCGATGGCCATCTGCTTGTCGAGGGGGCCCCCGGACTGGCAAAGACAAAAGCAATCAAGGACCTATCTCGTGCCATTGAGGGTGATTTTCACCGCATACAGTTTACTCCAGATCTTTTACCCAGCGATATCACAGGAACTGAAGTATTTAGGCCGGAAGATGGTTCTTTTCGATTTCAACAAGGCCCTATTTTCCATAATTTAGTGCTAGCCGACGAAATTAATCGCGCACCGGCGAAAGTCCAATCAGCTCTATTAGAGGCAATGGGAGAACGGCAGGTGAGTGTGGGCCGTGAATCTTTTTCTCTACCGCCTCTTTTCCTTGTAATGGCAACTCAGAACCCCATTGAGCAAGAGGGAACATACCCGCTACCAGAAGCTCAGCTTGACCGTTTTCTCATGCACGTAACGATAGATTACCCTGCAATAGAAGCTGAACGGGACATCTTGCATCTCGTCAGAGACGAGGCTAAGAACAAGCCTCAAGAACCACCAAAAATCATCGTCCAAAATGACCTGTTTCAAGCTCGCCAAGAAATACTGGAAATGCATATGGCCCCCGAGGTAGAAGAGTACATCATTCAATTAGTGATGGCGTCCCGCCAGCCAGACCTGTACGGAGATGATCTTGCATCATGGCTAGAGTACGGAGCAAGTCCTCGAGGGACCATCTCTCTAGACCGGTGCGCCCGAGCGTTTGCCTGGATTCAAGGCCGCGACTTTGTGAGTCCAGACGATGTGCAAGAAATTCTATTTGATGCTCTTCGGCACAGAATACTCTTAAGTTTTGAAGCTGAAGCAAGCGGAATTACGCCAGATAAAGTACTCGAAACCATTCGCGAACGCGTCCCGTCAGCGTAGTAAAGAAATTCGGTATCTATACCAGTGAAGTTGTACACAGACCCAATTAAAACGCGATATCAAAGTCGCGGAGCTGTTGTGACGCTCCAGCAATTGCTGATTCAGCGATATGCAGCAAAGACTCTCGAATATATCGCTCACAATCGTTCTATAGCTGGGATCTCGGGGCTACATTTATCCAAGATGAGGGGCCGAGGGATTGATTTCGAAGAATTTCGCCCATACCAGGCAGGAGACGACATAAGGCTTATTGATTGGCGTGTCACTGCTCGGACAGGACGTCCGGTTACAAAAGTTTTCCGAGAAGAGCGCGAAAGACCAGTGATCATTGCGGTAGATCAAACCCGCAATATGTATTTTGGAAGCCAAATAGCTTTTAAATCTGTAATCGCAGCTCAAGCAGCAGCGCTTTTTTGCTGGTTAGCGATTGACAACGGAGATCGAGTTGGAGGACTAGTATTTTCCGACAGCGAAGCAAACCTCGTACGACCCAAACGAAGTCGTCGTTCAGCTCTGCATCTGCTAAACCAAATCTATACATACAACCAAAAACTTAGCGATGTAAAAGATTCAGAAAATCAGATTATCTCTACACCAAATTTTAAATCTGGCCTCGCCAATGCGCTGGGGCAGATAAAGCGAATAACCAAGCCGGGAAGCACCTTATATGTCATATCTGATTTTATGACGCTAGATGAAAAAGCCTTGCAATATCTCAATCAGCTGTCGAGGCACAATAACGTCATCTGCTGCTTCGTATACGACGCTCTAGAAGAGTCACTTCCAGTCCCAGGGATCTACAGTATTACTGACGGAGGAAAGAAAGGAGCTCTGAATACGTATAACACTAAAGCAAGGCTCCGTTACCGCAATCAATTCCAAGAACGCGTTGAGGAGATGACCTCAGAGCTAGATAAGCTGCAAATTCAACTTATTAAAATGCGAACTAATGAACTTATTGTAGAAAAAATACGGAAATGGATAACGAAGAGTTACTAGAACAACTTGCTGACATACACTTGCCGATGGAGATCAGTTATTGGCCGCCTGCACCTGGCTGGTGGCTATTAATGCTCATACTCATTGCAGGCATCGTTTTTATGATCAGGCGTTATGCCAGATATTATAACCATAAAAAAGTATGCGAATACGCGTTAAATGAGCTAGAACACTGTCGTGTTCAATTTGATAAAAGCAATGAAGACACTGATTTAATGCGCCTCGCATACATAAACAGCTTTAACTCGGTAATACGTAGAGTGGCATTGGTTCATTTCCCAGAGGACAATGTTGCAAGTTTAACCGGGGAGGCGTGGGTTGATTTTATTCGAGAAAAAGGTGACTCTTCTGGCCTAGATGAAACTATATCAAGCGCCTTAAGTTTTGGAAGGTTTCAGACTGAGTGCAACGTTGACATAAATGACCTGAACAAACTTGGCATAGCGTGGATATCTAGTCTCTATATGAAACCAATGCCTCCCAAAGCAAAGAGGAATGGCAGTTAATGCTTGAATTTACCTGGCCATGGGTTTTTGTCGTTTTGCCATTGCCCTTCATCATTTACAAGTTTATCTCTCGTGCGCCCCGTCAAGAGGCAGCATTATATGTACCCTTCTTCAGCGTACTTAGCAGACTACAATCTGATAATGAGAATTTAACTAACGGCAGATTATTGAATTTGATTTGCTGTACACTGATCTGGACCTTAATCGTGCTCGCATCTAGCCGACCTCAGTGGCTAGGAGACCCAGTTCAATTACCTTCCACGGGTCGTGATCTAATGCTTTCGGTAGATATCTCTGGAAGCATGGAAGCCCAGGATATGGTTGTTGGTAATCGCCAAGCATCTCGCATAGATGTCGTGAAAGCGGTGGTTGGCGATTTCGTCGAAAGAAGAGAGGGAGACAGGCTAGGCCTAATTCTGTTTGCAGCCCACGCTTATATTCAAGCTCCTTTAACTTTCGATAGGCAAACCGTAGGAACATTGCTGGAGGAGGCGGAGATTGGCATCATTGAAGAGTCCGCAACAGCAATAGGTGATGCTATCGGTCTTGGAGTTATACACTTACGCTCTCGACCAGAAAATAGCAGAGTATTAGTTTTACTTACCGATGGCGTCAATAACGCTGGAGCTGTGTCACCAGAACAGGCCGGTCAGTTAGCGCAACAGGAAAGCATAAAAATATACACAATTGGGATTGGCGCAGATCAGGTCGTTCAAAGGACTTTCTTTGGGGCGCGGGCTATCAACCCATCAGCCGAGCTAGACGAGGGTGTTCTGACTCAAATAGCTGAATCGACTGGCGGGCGTTATTTTCGGGCTCGCGATGTCAATGATCTAGTTGACATATATCAAGAGCTTGATCTGCTTGAAGCAATTGAGCAAGACGAGCAAACGTATAGACCCACTCGCGTTTTGTTTTATTGGCCTCTAGGGGCCGCATTGATAATAAGCTTTATACTGTCGCTTGTTTCTATCCCGTGGCTTGCACTGGCGGGACGAGGACAGATACGGAGAGAAGAGGAAAATACCGACGAAAAAGACTTTTTGGCTTCTAGTGAAGGAAATGCTTAATGGAGATCCTAATCCCTGCCAGCATCATGCAAGATTTTCACTTCCTTCGCCCTCTCTGGCTTTTAGCATTAGTCCCGGCCTTAGTATTCATCATCGCAATGTGGCGGGTTAACAGCAATATAACTGCCTGGGACAAAGCGATTGATAAAAGCCTTTTACCCTTTCTCTTGGATAGAAGTAAAAACAGCGCCCAACGGACCCCCTTGTTGCTTCTCTTGTCAGCTTGGGTTTTATCTACAGTCGCTATTTCAGGGCCGGTATGGGAGGAACTTCCGCAACCCGTTCAAAAGCGGGAAGATGCGCTGGTAATCGTTTTAGACCTATCACTCTCAATGTTTGCTCCTGACCACAATCCCTCAAGAATAGACCTAGCGAAAAGGAAGTTAAGAGATATTTTATCACTCAGAGAGGAAGGACAGACAGCGCTAGTGGTTTATGCAGGTGATGCACACACTGTAACTCCTCTTACTGACGATGTTGTTACCATTGATGCATTAGTCCCGTCACTTAGCCCCAATATCATGCCTTTGTTCGGCAGCAACCCAGTCCCGGCGATCGATATGGCCATAAAGCTCTTGGATGATATCGAATCAAGCGATGGCAGAGTTCTATTGATGACCGATGGCATTAGCGGCTTTGATCAAGAATTATTGCTTACTGAACAAATACAAGAAACCGACTATGAACTTCTTGTTATGGGAATCGGGACTGAGGAAGGAGCGCCTATTAGAACGAGTGACGGAAGCTTTCTGACTGATGAAAACGGCGCAATGATCACTCCCACTCTAAATAGAAATGTACTGCAATCTCTCGTCAATAGGGTGGGAGGCAGATACCACGATATCCAGTTGTCTGATGCGGACCTTGCTTACCTATTGACGGAAAACCCGCTGCTGGATAATGAAGAGCTTACAGAGGTTGAAGAAGAGTTTGATGTTTGGAATGAAGCCGGCCCATTCTTGCTGCTTTTGGTTCTACCCTTATGCGCAATGAGTTTTCGCCGCGGATGGTTGTTCAGTTTCCCCTTTGTCTTAAGCGTCGGCCTTCTTACCCCGGCTGAACAAGCAAATGCATTTGAGTGGGTAGACCTCTGGAAAACTAAAGATCAACAAGGCGCAGATGCATACGCTAACGAAGATCATGGGATTGCTGCGGCCTTATTTGAGACCCCAGATTGGCGGGGCGCTGCAAGCTATCGAGCACAAAACTATGAAACCGCAATTGCTGCATTTAGCGCCATTGACACGGCGGACGGTCACTATAACCGTGGAAACGCTCTTGCTCTAGCCGGTAATTATCCTGAAGCCATTGCCGCGTATGAAGTTTCAATAGGCTTGGATTCTGAACATAGTGACGCGATTTTCAACAAAGAAATCGTTGAGGAATTATTAGAACAGCAAGAATCTGAAGAAGGCGAGAATCAAGACGGGGATAGTCAGGAGAACCAGTCTGAACAAAATTCTGAAAGTGAATCCGAAGAGCAAGATCAGAGCAGCGAAAATCAAGATCAAGAAAGCCAGGAAGGCAATGAGGATCAAGAACAAAATGAACAACAAAACGAAGCGCCTGAGGAACAAGAGAGCTCCGAGTCTAACAGCGAACAGAACACTCCAAGCCAATCAAGTAACGAAGAATTTGAGGAACAACAATCTTTAGAGCAATGGCTAAGAAGAATTGAGGACGACCCAGGTGAATTACTACGCCGCAAATTTAGGTATCAGTACCGGCAACGACAATTAAATGGCACAGCAAATAGCATTCAAAACGGGGGGCAAATTTGGTGAAAAAGACGTTAGCCACCTTCGCTTTTTCCGTGCTGGCGCTATGCCTTAGCTTGCAAGAGTTAGCTGCGCAAACTATCGAAGCGTCTGTAGACAGAGATCAGATAGCCCGCGGCGAGACCCTTGTATATACCATACGCATATATGAGCAGCGTCAAGGAATGCAACTAGACCTTACTCCTCTCACAGATGATTTTGATGTGCTGGGGACTCGCACTTCCAGCCAGGTAAGAAGCATTAATGGTGCCGTGGAGTCTTGGACAGACTACATAATTACTCTATTTCCTTTAAACGAAGGAGAAATAGAAATCCCTGCGATTGAAATAAGTGATACTCAGACTACCCCAATTATAGTAACCGTCTCTAATGAAGGGCCTCGATCAAACCAAGACAGTGACGAATTATTTCTTGAAATTGAAGTCAACAAAGAAACTGTTTACGTGCAAGAGCAACTGCTATTTACCATAAAATTGTACTACACGATTAATGGAATCAGAAACCCTCAATTCACCGAACTGGAAATGGATGACACCGTAATTCAATTGATCGGATCACCAAATCAGTATGAGAATCTAATTGAAGGCGTTCGATATGGCGTTTATGAAAAAAGATATGTCATATTTCCACAGCGAAGCGGACCCCTTCAAATCCCGGACATACTGTTTAGGGGGGAAGTAACTGATGGGTCAAGCAACTTCGTTTTTCGTAATTTAAACACCAGACGAGTAACGGCTTTTATAGATGGAATAACAATCGACGTCGAAGAGAGACCACCGGCGGCGCTTACTAATGATAACTGGCTACCGGTGACCAACTTAAGTTTAGAGGAGGAATGGAATACCGACATAAATAACCTAAGGGTGGGAGATTCTATTGAACGAACAATCACAATGATAGCCGATGGTCTTGATGGTGCTGTCTTACCCCCATTTAGCCCCGAAGACATTAGCGGTTTAAATATCTACTCCGAGCCTGCGGACATTGAAAGGAATTATGTGGATGGCAGTATCGTCGGTACCCGGACAGAAACCTCGACATTAGTCGCTACCGAGTCGGGCCAAATAGAAATTCCCGAAATCCAAGTTCCATGGTGGAACGTTGAAACTGACACTTTAGAAACCGCAGTCATTCCGGCCACTCTAATTGAAGTAGCAAGCATCACTGGGGTAGTGCCTTCAGAGCAGGCGATCACTCCCACCGATAGCATCGAGGATTTATTGGCCGCCAGCCCTACCTTGGATAGAGATATGATTGATGCTCAAGAGGAAGCAGAATTTATTGAAGTAAACGCCTCGTGGCTGAACTACTCAATTTTATTTGCATTCTTTGTGGTCGCGATTAGCGTTTATCGACTAGTGATCTTTCCGAATCAAGGCAGAATCAACCAGCAACTAAAAATACAGAAGACTGCGTTCAAGGCTCGCTACGCTCCCGAAAATAATGAGAAAGTAGCGTTTAATAGATTAAAAACCGCATGCAAGACGAGGAACTTACGAGATATCCGAGAAGCACTGATAGTGTGGAGCGGGCATTATACATCCTCACGCGCCATCCTCACGATGGAGGACATATTACAAGAGCCGGCACTTTTGAGCTTGCACCCGAGCACAACAAAGATACAGGCACTCCTGTTCAACGAAAGCGGAAAAGGTGATGAAGAAGACCAATTTATTCCAGGAGATTTCCTAAAAACCGCCTCTCATCTGCGAGGGATAAAATCAAGGCAGGACAAATTCTTAAGAACTGAACAACGATTTGCTCTCCCTCCGCTTTATAAAACAACCTAGCAATGCGCGACTCTCGTCTTGTCTATAGCACAGGTGAAAGTAACTTATGTAATCGTTGTGGCAAATTTTTGCGGAAGTGTAGCTGCCAGCAGTCATCAGAAAAGTTTTTGGATGGCATCGTTAGAATAAGGCGAGAAATAAAGAAGCGGAAAGGAGCTGGAGTAACAATCATTAGCGAACTGGATCTGACTCCAGATGATTTAAAGAAAATAACCAAGCAGCTGAAAAGGCACTGTGGAGTAGGCGGCACTTTAAAGGACACATTGATCGAGATACAAGGCGACCAAAGAGTTAAAGCCAAAGATTTTCTGGAGAATCTCGGCTATAAAGTTCGTCTAACCGGAAGCTAATGTTTTAGCATCACGTTTCAGTTTGAAGATCTGAAATTAATCCATGTTTGTGCGAATGAGAATTTCCCTTCTTCAATGCTTTGGCAGAATCATTACGCAGACTTTCTAGTCGCTTTAAATAAACCTCATCGACATCTCCAGTAACATATTCTCCGTTAAAGACAGAGCATTCATAATGAGGTATTTCTGGATTACCCTCTGATGCAGATGCAATTAAATCCTCTAAATCCTGGTAAATAAGCCAGTCAGCGCCTATTAGCTCCTCTACTTCCTTATCTGTTCTACCCGACGCTATAAGCTCAGAGGCAACGGGCATGTCTATCCCATAAACATTCGGATAGCGCACCCCTGGGGCAGCAGATGCAAAATACACTTTGTTAGCACCCGCATCCCTAGCCATTTGAATAATCTGCCTTGAAGTCGTACCTCTGACAATCGAATCATCAACGAGAAGAACGTTTTTATCTTTGAATTCTAGGCCGATGGCATTTAACTTTTGCTTAACTGATTTTTTCCTCTGACTTTGACCTGGCATGATAAATGTGCGACCAATGTATCTGTTTTTTACAAAACCTTCTCTGAACTTAACGCTGAGTTTATTTGCCAATTCTAGGGCTGAAGTGCGACTCGTATCAGGAATTGGAATCACGACATCAATATCATGATCGGGCCGCTCTTTCACCAGCTTGTTGGCCAGTTTTTCTCCCATTCGCAAGCGGGATTTATACACAGAAATACCATCCATCAGGGAGTCAGGACGAGCGAAATAAACATGTTCGAATATACAGGGAGTATGGCTCTCTTCTTTCGCACATTTTTTAGTATACAACTGATTGTTTTTGTCAATATATACACCCTCGCCCGGCGCCACGTCTCTCTCTACGGAAAAACCCTGAGAATCTAGAGCCACACTTTCAGAAGCAATCATGTATTCTCTACCGCGATCAGTTTCCCGACTACCGAAAACCAGAGGTCGAATACCATTCCGATCTCTAAAACCAAGTATGCCGTAGCCAGTAATCATGACTACCGCGGCAAAGCCTCCACGACATCTCTCAAAAACTCTCGAAAGCGCTTCAAATATATCTTCGGGTGTAGGAGTTATTTTTTCTTGTTGCTGCAGCTCATGAGCCAATACATTAAGAAGGACTTCGGAGTCAGAGTCGGTATTAATATGACGGAGGTCTTCCTTGAAGAGGTCTCTGCTTAGCTCGGAGGCATTAGTAAGATTTCCATTGTGAGCAAGCGCTAAGCCATATGGTGAATTCACATAGAAAGGTTGCGCGAGTGCTGGACTAGAACTGCCGGCAGTGGGGTATCGGACATGCCCAATACCCATTTGACCAGTCAACCGGCGCATATGCCTGGTCCGAAAAACATCTTTAATGAGGCCGTTATTCTTTCGAAGATTTAACTTCCCCCCATCACTAGTCATAATCCCAGCTGCATCCTGACCACGATGCTGAAGCACCGTGAGAGTATCATACAAACAGACCCCCACGTCCTTACTAGTTACTACACCTACTAAACCACACATAGAACTCTCCGCCCACTCATAAGGCAAATCATCTTACTGGTAAACATTAAAACTACTGATAAAATTCTGAGACCATTCAATCACGATTAATCCATGAGGTATGATCACTGACTGTTGCCATTGCTCTCCATTCGACATAAAAATTCTGGAAACGAATAATACGACTAAAACAATTAGAGCCCCTCTCGCGATTCCAAAAACACCCCCTAACAATCTATCCGCGAATTTCAACCCCGTCACGGTTAAAATTTTTGACATTAAAAAATTTAAAAATGTTCCTAGCATCATCACAACTATAAAAATCATAGCAAATGCAGCGGCATAGCGCACACCATTGCTATCAATTAGGCTAGTAAGCATCTCAGAGAACCGCTCACTATAACCCTTGGCTATTAGTAATGCAGCAATCCAACTAAGCAAAGACAAGACCTCTTTTATCAAGCCTCGATACAACCCGAAAGCGCAAGATAGTCCTGTAATGGTAATAATTGCAGCATCAAACCAATTCATCTAATCAACAACAATTTACTTTTTTACTAATCAATTTCATAAGAAATAATATCGCCCGGTAACATAAATTCATCTTGTAGTTCTTTTTGGTATTCGACGGCGGCACCCCGATCTATCCAGGGACCAACTAGGACGCTCGTTAAATCACCAAATGTGTTTGAAATGCTTTTCGTATAAGCCTTATAACCAGACTCTCGTAATCGATCGACCAGATTATTAGCGTTAGTTATCTCCGCAAAAGAGCCCAATCTTACACTCCAACCCTGGGGTAAACCCAACTGGTCTAAGGCAGGAATTTCGCTCGCTTCTTCCGAGCTCGCCGCTAATTCCGCAGAATCAGACGAGACTCCACTTCCCTCAAGCGGCGCATCGATAACCCCTTGCTCGGTCTCAGACACTTCCTCAACTGAATTAGGCGCATCAGCGATAATTACAGGTCTAGTTTGACGAACCTCTGGAAGCACAATTACCGGCGGCTCAGGTGGGATTCGACTCACCATGGGTGACACGTAGCTCCCTTGACCATCAAATATAATTGGCAGCAAAATCAGTGCTAACATAAGAAACACTGTGGCTCCAACTATTCTTTGTTTATTCGCTCTAATCAAAACAAGCCCCGAGTAAAAGGTTTTGTTAATTTATAATACCAGACAGACGAGAGAAACCGTCTTTAACACTTAGCTCTCGGAGAGCTGAAACCGTATGGAACGAGCCAGTAACTACAACCAACGTTTCCTGCCCCGGATTCGCAGCTCCATAAATCTCAGCCTCTGTACAAGCCTGATGATACGTTTCGAATATTGGCTTTTCAGAGGCGCAAACCTTACCAGCAATGGTTAAGCTAATCTGCTTTGTAAGTTCGGCCGCTGTCATACAGCGCGAATCGTTCACTTCAGTTACATACCAGTTGTCAATCGCGCATTCTAAACCCACCAGGATGCCCCCAACATCTTTATCTGCCATAACAGCAATCACTACAGAAATTTGACAAACATTATTGTGATTCTCTTTCTCTCCTAAAAGGTTCTTGCTGAGCAGTTTTGCCGATTCTGGATTATGAGCAACATCAAAAATGACTCGAACCGAAGTAAGCATATCTATTCTTTTCTCAAACCTTCCAGGCAAAAAAACATTACTAAGCGCAAAATCCAAAACACTTCGGTCAGTCTTAATCTCTAATAAAAAAAGAGCCTGCATAGCCAAAGACACATTCGATAACGCCAAAGAAGGCAAAGGAAGATCAGAAATCTTTATTTTCCCTTTCTTGCCCATCCCCTCCCAGTTCCAGGTTAAGAGATCTTTGTTTTTGCTCCATCGTACTTCTTTCCCCGCGAGAAATAACGGCGCGTTTAACATTTCCGCCTTTTCTATAATAGCTTTTAGTGAGCAGTCACCCCCGTAGATCAGAGGCACTCCAGAGCGAAGAACTCCTGCCTTCTCTTTAGCAATCGACTCGAGATCCTCCCCCAGCCAGTCCTGATGATCTAACGCAATAGAGGAGATTATCGTAACATCTGCATCAACAACATTGACGGCATCTAGGCGCCCGCCCAAACCAACCTCTAGTAATGCGAAATCTAAGGTCTCCTGAGAAAACAAAAAGAAGGCGGCCAATGTTGCAAATTCAAAATAACTTAAAGTTACTCCGTGCCTATTGCTTTCAACAGCTTCCAACGCCTGGCAGAGCTGCAAATCTGTATACTCTATTCCATTAAGCTTTATTCTTTCTGAAAAATTTTTAATATGAGGAGAAGTATAGCTCCCTACAGAATATCCCGACTTGACTAGAATAGACTCCATGGCTGCAATACACGAACCCTTTCCATTCGTTCCCGCTACAATGACAATTTTGTTGGCGAACCGGTTCAGCTCCATCTCTGAAAATACATTTTGAACGCGTTCTAAACCTAGCTCTATATTCCTCGGATGAACCGTATCTATATAAGAAAGCCAGGAAGCCAGATTAGTATTTTCGGAAACTTTATTCGGCATTACATCTGCTAGTTTCTATAATATAGAAGCTTGGAAAGAATGGATGAAATTTTATCGCGCATATCTCTACGATGAACGATCATATCGATAGCCCCGTGCTCTAATAGGAACTCGCTGCGCTGAAATCCCTCCGGCAGCTTCACTCGAACGGTTTCTTTAATTACATCTGGACCCGTAAATCCCACCAGCGCATTAGGCTCAGCTATATTTATATCTCCTAGCATAGCCAAACTCGCCGAAACTCCGCCATAAACAGGATCTACCAGTACGGAGATATAAGGCAATGAATGTTGTTTAAGCCTCTCTAACGCAGCTGAAGTTTTAGCCATTTGCATCAACGATATTAGTGCTTCCTGCATGCGAGCTCCACCGCTTGTCGAAAAACATACTAGTGGGAGACCTTCCGATGTACAGATATTCGTCGCTTGGACAAATTTTTCTCCAACGACCGCACCCATAGAGCCACCTATGAAACCAAACTCAAATGCAGCCGCAACAACCCCCACTCCCTTGACCTGGCCCCTATTGACGATCAAAGCGTCATTTTCTCCCGTTTGTTTCTGTGCCTTCGAGAGCCGATCCTTGTATCTTTTTAAATCTTTAAACTTAAGAATGTCCTTGGGCTTTAGATCAGAAATCAATTCCACCTGATTTTCAGGGTCCAAGAAAAGCTCTAACCGACGTCTTGCGGTCAGCCTTAGGTGGTGGTCGCACTTAGGGCACACGTCTACGTTTTCAGTCAAAGACTTCTCATATAATGTAGCCTCGCATCTTGGGCACTGCTTCCAGACCCCATCCGGGATAGAGCTCCCCCTTTGCAAACGCTTGCCAGTTTTAGCAATCGATGGAAGTATTTTATCTATCCAGCTCAAAAAACCACTCCTATCAGTGACGGATAATTGTTAATCAAGATCATTTATAGCTTCTCGCATAGCTTTGATAATATCAGTACACCCATCGATATTATTCTGATTAAAACCTTCAGCATTTAAAGACCCTATTCTTTCCACAAGAGCGCTTCCAACCACAACACCATCGGCTAATTTAGCCATTGATCTAGCACTTTCCTCATCTTTAATTCCAAAGCCGATCACTATGGGCAACTTCGTCAAGGCGCGCAATTCCTCGAGCTTTTCGGACACTGATTCTTGCTCCGTTATAGCGGCGCCTGTAACTCCTTTCAAAGAAACATAGTACAAGTAGCCTGAAGTTCTCTGGATAATATCTTTAGCTCTTGACTTTTTAGTTGTAGGCGCGACAAGGAAAATAGTATCTATTTCCGCTTTCTGTAATTTGTCGCGCAATTCACCCGACTCTCTGGGAGGCATATCAACTATAAGAACTCCATCTACGTCAGCTAAGAGCGCACGTTCAACAAATACGTCATATCCCATTATTTCAAGAGGGTTCAAATAGCCCATTAGCACAACAGGTGTCGAAGTATCTAATTGCCTAAATTCTGAGACAATCTCAAAGGTATCCTTAAGGCTGGTACCCCTAGCGAGTGATCTTTCAACAGCTCTTTGAATTACAGGTCCATCAGAGGAAGGGTCGCTAAAAGGAATGCCTAACTCAATAATGTCTGCACCACTTTTTACCAGGGAGTGCATTAAAGCTACAGTGCGGGAATTATCTGGATCCCCCGCGACAAGATATGGGATTAAAAGCTTTCTCCCCAGTCGCTCCGCACTTTCAGTGATTTTCTTTAGGCGACTCATAGCAGATTACAACGTGATTCCTTCGATTTTCGCCACAGTCTCGATATCCTTGTCCCCTCTTCCTGAAAGATTAATGACCAATTTTTTCGACGCTCCCATTTTTTCAGCTAAACGCATCGCATAAGCTACCGCATGGCTGCTCTCAAGTGCTGGAATAATCCCTTCCAACCGGGTGAGCAAATGAAAGGCCTCCATCGCTTCATCATCAGTCGCTGAGACATAGTTGACCCGCTTCACATCCTTTAGCCATGAATGCTCAGGACCTACTCCTGGGTAATCCAAACCCGCCGAAACAGAATGAGTTTCTTTAATTTGTCCATTATCATCAACCATTAAATATGTTCGATTCCCGTGAAGAACACCCGGAACTCCATCATTGAGGGGCGCAGCATGCCTCCCAGATTCGATTCCTTTCCCTCCTGCTTCCACGCCATACATCTCGACCTCATCATCCTCAAGGAACGGATAAAATAGCCCAATTGCGTTTGATCCTCCGCCAACGCAAGCCACTAAGGCGTCAGGAAGTCTGTTAAACTCGTCCAATGCCTGAGCACGAGCCTCTCTTCCTATAACAGATTGAAAGTCTCTTACCATTTTAGGATAAGGGTGAGGACCCGCAACTGTTCCGATAATATAATAAGTATTGTCTACGTTAGATGCCCAGTCACGCAGCGCCTCATTCAGAGCATCTTTAAGGGTTCTTGAGCCAGAATCTACGGAGATTACGTTAGCACCCAATAATTTCATTCTATAGACATTAGGTGCCTGCCTAACAATATCCTCTGCACCCATATAAACATGGCATTCCATACCCAATCTTGCTGCGACGGTGGCACTTGCTACGCCATGCTGCCCTGCCCCTGTCTCAGCGATAATGCGTGATTTCCCCATGTGCTTTGCAAGGAGGGCTTGACCAATAGTATTGTTTACCTTGTGAGCTCCGGTATGGTTCAAATCCTCGCGCTTAAGATAGATTTTGGCACCACCACAATGGGCAGTCAGTCGCTTAGCTAGGTATAGAGGCGACGGCCGTCCAACATAAGATTTAAGGTCCCTGTCGAATTTCGCCCAAAACTCTGGGTCTTTACCCAGCTTTGAATAAACCGCATCCAATTCTTCCACTGCAGCAATAAGCGTTTCACCAACAAAGGCCCCCCCATATGGACCGAAATGACCGGACTCGTCTGGCCCATCAAAACTGCTTGCTTTAACTCTAGACACTCCTTGCTCCCTCAATAAATCTCTTCAACTTCATCGCATTCTTCACTCCGGGGGAAGATTCCACCCCACTGCTCACATCAATACCGAATGGATCAATTTGTTTTACCGCATCTTTCACATTTTCCGGTTTCAAACCACCAGCGATGATAACTCTCTGGTCAGACTTTTGAACAAAGCTTTTGCCCAGACCCCAGTCAAAAATTTGACCCGATCCACCAAGCTCCCGGTTACTATAGCTATCAAGCAGGAGGTACGCCGCAGTCTCGTATTTATTGATGGATTCAGCCAGAAATTGAAAATTTTTTACCCTCAAAGCCTTCAGGTAGGGCATCTTAAACGATCGACAAAAATCCTCTGTTTCGTCACCATGAAACTGGAGTAAATTCACAAACCCAGTTTCGAGAACCGTTTCGACCTCGCTCCTGGTTGGATTGGCAAACAACGCAACAATATCAATTCTAGCGCAAACGTTACCTATCAAACTCGCAACCTGACTAGCCATAACCGCTCTGGGGCTTCCCGGATAAAAAACGAGCCCAACGGCGCTTGCACCCAGCTCGGCCGCAACATCCGCATCACCGTCGCGCGTGATACCACAAATTTTTATCCAGAGTTGAGACAAGGTAGGTTTCACTGCCAAAGAGCATTATTCTATCAAACAAGCGCTTTCCAGCCTATAATTCGTTCAAATATATGGGTAAATGCTGACCCTGAGGGATATTGTATTTAGACGGATAATCAACCGAAACTAAATAGAGTCCATCCGGGGGAGCCGTCAAACCGCCTAACTTTCGATCCTTGCCAGCAAGTAGCTCTGACATCCATGCAACCTCCTTTTTCCCCCTACCAATTTCGAACAAAGCGCCAGCCAAGTTGCGTACCATATGAAGCAAAAAAGCGTTGGCTTTCACGTCAAAAATTGTAAATGGACCTCTCTGATAGCATCGAATCGAGATAATTCTCCTGTTAGAGGTTTTGGACTGACACGCAGCGGCCCTAAATGCTGAAAAATCATGCTCACCCAATAGAGCTTGTGAGGCTTCATGCATCAATTCTGCATTTAAAGACCCTCGCACATGGGTCACCCTAGAGGATAAGAGAGCAGGTGCAATTTCCCGATGATAAAAAACGTAATTGTACCGCCGCGCTTGAGCACTGAACCTAGCGTGATAATCTGGTTCCATAGGCTTGGCCCATAGCACGCGAATTGACTTCGGCAAGATACTGTTCACACCAGTGGTCCAGGCTTTGATACCACGGTCGATTGATGAGTCGAAGTGTACAACCTGATTGGTCGCGTGTACTCCCGCGTCAGTTCTGCCAGCGCAGGTTGTCTTAATAGCGGTATTGGCTATCTTAGACAGCGCAGCGTCAATATGACCCTGCACCGTTAAGACTTTAGACGATTTTTGGTGCTGCCACCCCGAGTACGGAGATCCGTCGTATTCTACCCCTAAGGCTATACGATAATTTTCAGATTTTGTGACATTCTTAAAAATAACAATTAACTTTAATTATAAATACTATTTATTTGTTTTTAATAAGGATTTAATGAATTTTTCTGCTTCTTTAATTTGCTCGTCACTACCTTCTTGTATCACCTCTTGCAGGATCTCTATCGCCCCATCCAGGTCGCCCATCTTTTGATAGGCGTACGCTAATTCTAGCTTTGTCGCAGACTCCTCCTCCCCCAGATAAAAGATTTCTTCAACGCTCTCGACAGAATCAATATCACTTTTTTCTTGATCGGAAAGAAAGCCCAAATCACCAAAGCTTTCCTGGTCGTTGCTTGCAGCTACAAAATCAAGAGAAGACGCATCTGCAGCGATATTTTCTAGCCCTGGCTCAGGCCCTGAATCCTCTTCTGGACCTGACCGAGTCTCCATGGCCAGGTTTTGAGACTCTCGTAAAGATACTGCAACACCGTCCTCCTGCGAAATTTCCGAGCCATCACTGTCGTCTATGTTCCCCTCAATTTCGGCGACCGGCCTGCCGCCCCCTAACTTATGCTTTTCAATCCTCTTTGGCTGACGGCGATGGGAGGCGATAATGAGAAAGCTCAAGGCGATGAGAAGCGCGCCAATTAGAGCGAAACTATGTGAATTGACAAAATCCCGGACTCCTGCCAAAGACCAAGTATCTCCAACTGGAGCATCAGAATCATTAACCCGCTGAGGCGAAGTATTTGACAGAATTTCCCGACGTATTTGAGCTAAATCAGCATCCCGCGCAACTATCCCCTCTTGCGCCAACGCGATGTCGGACTGAAGTTCAGACAAACGAGCATCCAAACCCTCTCTTTGCGTCCTTGCGACCGCCGCTTCGGCTTGGCTTGCCGCTATTTGGTCCTCCAGCTCAGCAATTCTCTGGTCTAGCGAGGCATTCATTGCCTGAAGCTCCATCAGTTCAGAGTCAACAACCATTTGTCCAGTACTGACATCAGAATACGCTTGATTTTGTCGAGCAACCTCTACAATCGCTAAGGGGGCGGAAACCTCTAGAATTTGAGATAAGGATGGAACCCGGAGAGACTGTCCAGCCAGCAAGGCATTTATATTGCTATCTTTGAATGCCGCAGGATTGAGGGCCAAAAGACTTAGCATGGTCTGTTGGATCGTCACACGGTCGTCAGGTCGCGCTCTCGAGGCTATCGCCCATAAGGTATCGCCGACGACGACTAAAAGAGTTTCTAATCTATAACTCTCAAACCCGCTTCCATCCGGCGCCCGAAACGTATTGACAACTTGTTGCTGAACTTGATACACACTTGGCTCCAGGGAAATGAAATACTCACCCAAAACCTTTTCAGTAGGAGTTGCCACCTCCAAGAGAAACCTGAGATCCATCACTCCAGGACCCCGAGGCGAAGTAAGCGCTAGGTGAGCATTTTGTCCCGAGCCAGCTATAGAAATACTAACTCGATCAAGGAAAGGGGGGCGCTGTGCGCCGAATGTCCTGTATATCTCCTCAGAAGCGAATCTTAGCGTGATGTCACCAACATCCATCTCGCCAAGGTCAACTATTTCCAACCTAAGCTCGAAGGGCTCATTTTCGCCGCTGACCAAAGTCGCGGCCCCAAGATCGAGCGCATGTAAAGCAGGAACGTGGAAGCACATCAGGGAAATGAACATCGCGACGAGGTTGGGGCGCATTATTGTTTGATCTCGATTACGGCGGACTACCACACTGTCATTAGAGATTTCGCACCACGAAAAAGACAAATTTAGTGGTTAGTGGTTACTAATAAATGTGATTTAGCATTAACTTTAATTCTTCACTAAGCTTTGCAAGTATCAATTATAAATAGGTTTTTATCAACTCCTCCGCAATTTGTATAGAGTTGAGCGCGGCACCTTTGCGAATATTATCTCCGACCACCCACATATTCAAACCGTTA
Source organism: Gammaproteobacteria bacterium (assembly GCA_029245905.1). Taxonomy (GTDB): domain Bacteria; phylum Pseudomonadota; class Gammaproteobacteria; order Pseudomonadales; family Pseudohongiellaceae; genus UBA9145. The sequence goes on along the minus strand of JAQWOJ010000072.1, from coordinate 3,883 downwards.
TCGACAGAGATATCTTCCCTTATCCTTCCAACATAAACGGGGTCATTCCCTGTAGCTTCGTGCACGGCAGTCGGATAACCCCCGTCTTCGCGCTTATCCATTACTACTAAACCCTGAGCCTTAGCTAGTAATTTTCTGGCGTTCGTCTCGCTTATATGTTCGTGCGTCTCCACCTGCACTGCTTCGGAATGCCCATAAAAGACAGGTATCCTTACACAAGTTGCAGAAAGCATGATTGAATCATCATCCAATATCTTTTTCGTTTCCCAACTCATTTTCATTTCTTCTTTGGTGTATCCATTTTCCAGAAAAGCATCTATCTGCGGTATGGCGTTAAATGCGATTTGCCTAGGGTAGACCGAGCATTCAGCCGCACGCCCGTTTAGTAACTCCGCCGTCTGCCTCGCCAGTTCGCTTATCGCCCCTTTTCCACTTCCAGAAACTGCTTGATACGTTGCGACGTTTATTCGCTTTATACCAACCGCATCATGAATCGGCTTTAGCGCTAGAAGCATCTGTATTGTCGAACAGTTAGGGTTAGCTATGATATTTCTATTACTATATTCTGATATTTTCCCGGGATTTACTTCCGGAATAACAAGTGGAATATCATTATCACGTCTAAAATGTGATGTGTTGTCGATTACTATGCAGCTCGCATTTGCAGCCTTAGGTGCAAATTCCGCCGAAATATCGCCCCCTGCAGAAAATAAACCGATTTGAGCAGTCGAAAAATCAAATTCTGCCAAATTACCCACAATAATAGGCTTATTCTTATACATAACTGTTTTGCCAGCACTTCTCTCACTGGCTAAAGGGTAGAGCTTTTTTATCGGAAAATTACGCTTTTCCAGTAGCTCAATTAAAACTTCACCCACAGCGCCGGTGGCTCCAACAACCGCAATATTATATTCATTCATTTTTACATTTCACTTACAATATAAGGTTTAACTTATTGAATTAATTGTTTTTATTTCCAGACAATTGAAAATACCAAGGAGAACAATCCTTCCAGCGTCTTTCAAAATCGAGAATATCCGAGGCGTCTTTTAACGTTAACCCGATGTCATCTAGCCCGTTAATCAAGCAATTCTTCCTAAACTGATCAACATCAAAATAGACTTCAGACTGATCAGGCATTGAAATTTTTTGGTTAGGCAGATCTATAGACACGGAAAAACCCGGAGTTTCTTCGACCTGGGAAAATAACTCATGAATTATTTCTTTATCTAAAACAATTGGTAATAGTCCGTTTTTAAAACAATTGTTAAAAAAAATGTCAGCGAAACTGGGGGCTAGAATAGCCCTAAATCCATAGTCGTCTAGAGCCCAGGGTGCGTGCTCCCTAGAAGAACCACAGCCAAAATTATCACGAGCAAGGAGTATTTTACTGCCTTGATAGCGAGGCTGGTTGAGGACGAAATCACCGTTAATAGGCCTATTAGTGTTGTCGGCATCCGGTTCTCCTTTATCAAGATACCGATGCTCATCAAAAAGATTAACACCAAAGCCCGAGCGCTTTATAGACTTAAGAAATTGCTTAGGAATAATGAAATCAGTGTCTACGTTAGCCCGGTCTAAGGGCATTACTAGACCTTCTTCGACAACAAATTTTCTCATCTTAGTTATATATACTCTTGATATTAAAGTTTTTTATAGTTTTCTAACGTCTACAAAACGCCCATAGATCGCGGCAGCTGCCGCCATCCCAGGGCTGACAAGATGGGTACGTCCCCCAAACCCCTGCCTTCCTTCAAAATTTCGATTAGAAGTCGAAGCGCAGTGTTTTCCTTCGCCCAGTTGATCTGCATTCATGGCAAGGCACATAGAGCAGCCCGGCTCTCTCCACTCAAGACCAGCCCTCTTAAAAATTAAATCCAAACCTTCAGCCTCAGCTTGCTTTTTTACGAGCCCTGAGCCGGGCACCACCATTGCGGTCTCGACAGAATCCGCCACTTTTTTATCCGCTACAATTTGCGCAGCTTCTCTCAGATCTTCTATCCTCGAATTAGTGCAGGATCCAATAAATATGCAATCTAGCTTAATGTCTTTAATCGCAGTACCACCTTCCAGCCCCATATAATCAAGCGCTTGCTCAATATTCCCTTGCTTTGTAGGGTCTGATTCTAGCGCCGGATCGGGAATACTTCCGCTAACCGGTAACACCATCTCTGGTGAAGTGCCCCAGGTGACTTGCGGCTCTATCTCGGAACCGTCCAGAACAACAACTTCATCAAACTCCGCATCCTCGTCAGAAACCAAGGTTTTCCAAGCTTTTGCGGCCTCCGTCCAAAGTTCTCCAGTTGGTGCAAAAGGTCTCCCCTCGATGTAACGCAGGGTTTTTTCATCCACAGCTATAAGACCAGCTCGCGCACCGGCCTCTATCGCCATGTTACAGACAGTCATCCGGCCCTCTACCGAAAGCTCCCGAATTACGCTACCCGCAAATTCTATTGTGTAGCCGGTTCCTCCCGCGGTCCCTATCTTTCCGATGACAGCAAGAACCACATCCTTCGCAGTGACCCCGATATTGAGGGATCCATCTATTCGAACAAGCATGTTCTTCATTTTCTTCTGCATTAAACACTGGGTCGCCAACACATGCTCAACCTCGGAGGTTCCTATCCCGTGCGCTAGAGCTCCTAAGGCGCCGTGTGTCGACGTGTGAGAATCTCCACAGACGATAGTCATCCCCGGCAAAGTGGCTCCTTGTTCGGGCCCCACCACATGGACTATTCCTTGCCGTAAATCATTCATTTCAAGCTCTAATATACTGTTTTCTCGACAATTATCACCCAGTGTTTTTACTTGAATCTTAGATACTGGATCCTTTATCCCATCTAAGCCGAGTTTCCTCTCTTCGCTAGTCGTTGGAATATTATGGTCTGGAACCGCTAGATTTGCGTCCGCCCTCCAAGGCTTACGATCAGCCAGGCGCAAGCCCTCAAAGGCTTGTGGCGAAGTAACTTCATGTATTAGATGGCGATCAATATAAATGAGAGAGGTGCCATCATCCCGTTGCTTTACCAAATGCGCGCTCCAAATCTTGTCGTATAATGTCTGTCCGGTCATACTTTATCTCAGATTAAATGTAGGATTTATATTATTGATATATATGAGTTATTTCGAATAACAATTCTTCATAAGTCTCGGAGCCTACCGTTTTGACCTCTATCCCGCAGCACATGGTCAACTAACACCAAAGCCAGCATCGCTTCGGCAATTGGCACGGCCCTTATGCCAACGCACGGGTCATGTCTTCCAGTTGTGATTACCTCATCCTCTGCCCCGTCCAAATTAATAGACCTTCCAGGAATTCGAATACTGGAAGTTGGCTTTAAAGCGATACTCGCCAAGATATCTTGGCCGCTAGAAATCCCACCCAGCACACCTCCAGCGTGATTACTAAGAAAACCCTCGGGCGTAATCTCATCTCGATGCTCAGAGCCCTTTTGAACCACCGAGTCATAGCCAGCTCCTATTTCAACACCTTTTACCGCATTAATGCTCATTAGCGCTTTTGCGATATCAGCATCTAACCTGTCAAAAATGGGTTCTCCTAGGCCCGCTGGTACATTACTTGCCAGCACATTTACCTTCGCACCAATAGAATTGCCCTCCTTGTTGAGCGCCGCCATAAATGCCTCCATTTCCGCAACCTTTGTTGCATCTGGGCAAAAAAATGGATTCTTATGAACTTGTTCAAAATCAATATCTTCTATTTTTATTGGACCCAACTGGCTTAAATAACCTTTAATTTCGACAGAAACGCTTTCTCTTAAATATTTCTTGGCAATTGCTCCTGCTGCGACCCGCATAGCAGTTTCCCTCGCGGAAGCTCGACCACCGCCTCTGTAATCACGGACCCCATATTTTTTCCAAT
>JAQWOJ010000070.1 GCA_029245905.1 Gammaproteobacteria bacterium | reverse complement strand
CCAGCCAAGAAGAAGGTAGCCAAGAAGAAGGTAGCCAAGAAGAAGGTAGCCAAGAAGAAGGTAGCCAAGAAGAAGGTAGCCAAGAAGAAGGTAGCCAAGAAGAAGGTAGCCAAGAAGAAGGTAGCTAAGAAGAAGGTCGCCAAAAAGAAGGTAACTAAACGCAAAGCTCCTTCGAGAAAGAAAGCGGCAAAGAAGAAAGCTGTTAAACGTAAAGCGCCAGCTCGTAAGAAAACGGCGAAAAAGAAGGTGAATCGCAGGAAGCGTTGATCCTTAATTTAAACGGGTGTTAGCCATATAGTTTGCCGCAGTTTCTGTCTGATTTCAGATGGTAAATTACTACTCGTCACCTTAGAATCCCTCTTGACCTCGGTCAGGAGGGATTTTTCATGTATAGCGGGCTAAAATCTATAGGTTATGACTAGATTACTAACCATTGATACTTCGGGTTTGGCTGCTCAAGTAGCCCTTGCTCTGGATGGTATATTGTTAGCTCAGGAAAAAGTGCAGTCGAAACAGGCGTCGCAGAGTCTGTTAAGGCTGGTGGGCGACGTTCTGCGCGAATCAAATGTGTCATTAAGACAGGTTGACGCCATTTGTGTGGTGACCGGTCCTGGTTCCTTTACTGGTCTGCGTGTTGGCGTAGGCGTAGCGCAGGGCTTGAGCGCGGCTCGAGGGATACCTCTTTTAGGGGTTTCTACACTGGCGCTCCACGCCAAAGCCGCTTTTAGGCATACTAATCAATATAATCACTGCGTGGTATGCCTGAATGCTAGGGAAACAGAATTTTATGTTGGATTCTATGAAATAGTATCGGGCCAATTGAAATTGCAGGGTGAGGAATTTGTACTAAATTTGAATAATAATCCGGAAAGTAACCTGCGAAGTGAGGAAGATGACCTGATTGGGGCTGGGGACGGATGGCAGCGAAGGAAGGAAATCACTAATGCGCTAAAGCTTACTTTAAAAGGCGAAATAATTAATAATGATTATACTGCGGCAGACATAATTGACCTCGCCCAGGAGCAATTTGAAGAAAGCAAATACTCGTTAGACGAGGTGTTGCTCCCAAATTATGTCAAAAATCAGTTAGACTATTCATAAAGATTGGTTATTCCATTGGATATCGACCTCTTTCAAGCAACGCTCTTAGGATTTATCCAAGGTGTAACTGAATTTCTCCCAATTTCTTCGTCCGCTCATTTAATACTTCCCTCGGTTTTATTTAACTGGAATGACCAAGGCCTCACGTTTGATGTGGCGCTTCATTTAGGATCATTAATTGCAGTTTTAATTTATTTTCGTCTAGATATAAGAGTTCTGGTGTTGGCTGGAATGAAACGGGCTGTGGGTAACGATAAATCCAGTGATGGGAAATTGGCCTGGCTTATCGTTATGGCTACTTTACCTGGGGCAATCGCGGGTTTTTTTCTTGATGACCTAGTAGAGCAATATGCACGCTCGCTGATTGTTCTGGCCACAACAACGATTTTCTTTGCACTAATGCTTCTCTATTCAGATAAAGTGGGTCTTCGTTCAAAACTATTGAATAATTTGAGTTGGAAGGATGCTGCTTATATTGGAGTTGCACAGGCAGTTTCTCTTATTCCAGGTACATCACGCTCAGGAATAACTATGACAGCCGCCTTGCTGCTTGGTTACGACCGTAAATCAGCTACAAAACTATCGTTTTTTCTAGCTATTCCCATTATTCTCGGAAGCACTATTCTGCGTTTTTCAGAACTACTGTCTGAAGTGACAAATTATTCTGAGCTTTCTTTTGTGTTTTATGGGGCTTTGGTCGCAGGAATTACCGCATATGGGTGTATTCATATCTTTCTACAGTTGGTCGAACGTATTGGATTTTTACCATTTGTGATTTATCGGATAGTCTTGGCAGTTGTCTTATTTGCTGTTTATGTGAGCGCATGAACTCTGCAAAATTTGCAATAGTTTACAGTCAAAAAATTGTGACCAAGAGAGAAAAAGGTCTCCAGTCGAGAACAAACCTGCCCATTTTAAAGCACTCTGACCTGTCTGAATTTCATGGGGATGGATACTTATATTATTTGGAGGATTGCCTCTTCTTTCAGCTGGTTAGCAAGAATCATAATGGACCCTTATCCGTCTCGTTTAAAGATTTGGAAAGACGTGCTGGAGATTCACTGTTTCGTCAAAACCTTATCAGAGCGTTGGGGCTAAGCAGAGGAAGGCGACCGCAAATTCTGGATGCGACGGCAGGCCTTGGATCAGATAGTTTTCTAATTGCAACCGCTGGGTCCGAGGTTGTGCTATTTGAAAGAAATCTTATTGTCTATGAACTATTACGGGATGGCTTGATGCGCTATGCGGCCCTTGGAGATAAAGAATATCAGAAAACCAGACGGATGCAGCTTCATAAAAAGGATTTTAATGATATGGATGCAAACCATTTTTCCCCAGAGGTAGTTTACTTGGACCCAATGTTTCCGAGATCCAAGAAAAATACCCTGTCTAAAAAGCCCCTAAATTATCTGCAAACGCTATTAGCTGAAGAAAATGACGAATCTCGTATGCTGGCTATGGCGATGGAGGTTGCTACAAAAAGAGTGGTCGTAAAACGAGGCAGTAATTCCCCATCGCTCGGAGTGAAAGCGAGTGATTTTGTTTTTAAAGGCAATAGTAATAGATTTGATGTATATCTAACTTAGCGCAGGGCTGCATTAAGTTTAGTCAGAATGTTCTCATAAATTCTTGTTAATTTCTCAAGGTCAGCTATTTCTATACATTCGTTTATTTTATGTATAGTTTTATTGCTTGGGCCCAGCTCAACCACCTGCGCTCCCGTGGGCGCTATGAACCGACCGTCCGAAGTACCTCCGGCTGTCGATTTAATTGGGGTTTCCCCGGTCTCCTCTTTAACGCTGTTTGACACTAAATCAATGAGTTCTGATTGGTTGGTTAAAAAGGGTTCTCCAGACAAGTGCCATTGAATTTCATAGTCTGGCTTGCCCTGGTCCAATATTTTAAGAACGCGCTCTTTGATCGATGCATCATCTATCTCAGTTGAATAACGGAAATTGAAATCAACTTCTAAGCTCTCAGGAATGACATTGTTCGCGCCGAAGCCTGCATGGATATTAGATATTTGAAAACTTGTTGGAGGAAAGCTTGAGTTTCCATCATCCCAATGTTCCGCTACTAAGTTTCCTAAGGAGTTTATTGCGCCATGAATCGGATTTGAGGCTAGTTCTGGATAAGCGACATGACCTTCAACTCCTAAAACCTTAAGCTTACCGCTTAATGACCCACGACGACCTATCTTGATAGTATCTCCGATAGCTTTAGACGAGCTTGGCTCTCCCACTAGGCAGTAATCGATAAGAATTTCGCGCTGCTTAAAAATTTCCATTGCCTTGCGAATGCCATTTATCGCTTCTCCTTCCTCATCGCTTGTTATCAGAAAGCCTAGTTGGAAATTAAGGTTATGAGAGGAAAGAAACCTCTCCGCGGCCACAACCATTGCGGCTAAGCTGCTTTTCATGTCCGCAGCTCCTCGACCATAGAGAAACCCATCCCGTTCAACCGGATTAAACGGGTGACTTTCCCAGTCTTTTAGTGGTCCTGGAGGGACAACATCTGTGTGGCCAGTGAACGCAAAGAGAGGACCCGAATCTCCCAGCGTGGCCCACATATTGGATACCTCTCCAAATTGTAGGTGCTCGATTGAAAATCCCATAGTATTGAGTCGCTCAGCAATTAATTGCTGACAGCCGCCATCCACGGGTGTAATCGATTCGATAGCCATGAGTTCTTTGGCTAGTGCTAGGGTTTCGGGCATTGTGGTTCCTAGTTATGAGTGTGAAGTTCTTCGTTGAGGGTTGCTGCATTTTTGATTGGTGTACATTCAACTGCGCCGCTTAGAGAATTACGCCTAAAAAGATAATTTTTTAGACCGCTTATTTCTTTGGCTTTTACCTTTCTTATTAATGTGCCAGATTCATCGAGCAAGTTAATCTTTGTTCCCGAAGTCACATAAAGTCCTGCTTCAACGATGCAGCCGTCGGCGAGTGGAAATCCGATGCCTGCATTTGCTCCGATTAAACAATTTTTACCAACTGAAACTAATTCGGTTCCGCCTCCAGACAGAGTTCCCATTGTGCTGGAACTACCACCCAAATCACTGTTAGTTCCAATAATTACTCCCGCAGAAATGCGCCCCTCTATCATTGCTGTCCCTTCTGTCCCGGCATTAAAATTTATGAAGCCTTCATGCATGACTGTTGTGCCTTTGCCTATGTGAGCGCCTAATCTAATTCGACTTGTGTCTGCTATTCTTACGCCAGACGGTACGACATAGTTCGCCATTTTTGGAAATTTATCCACAGAATTAATCTCAAGCACTTCTCCTTGCCTCCTGGCTTCTAGTTGTTTTCTAGGAAGGTCTTCAATGTCAATAGCACCTTTATTTGTCCAAGCTAGGTTTCTCAACACGCCAAATAAACCGTCCAGATTAATCGAATTTGGCATTACAAGCCGGTGAGACAAAAGGTGTAGTTTGAGAAAAGCCTGAGGAATATTTTTGGGAGCCTCATCTTTGATTTGCAAGGTTAGTATCGGGTTTTCACTCTCAAGTATATCTAATATTTGGTCTTTTTCTTTGGTGAACGTCTGATCATTCAAGAGGGGTTTGATTTCATGGATCAATTCTTCCTCATGATTTGGTTCATTTCTGAGCCGCAAATAACCTTCTTCTAAGGCACCTGCGCTTTTGAGAAGGTCTATTAATAATTTCGCCTCAGAGCCTGTAATATCAGCCTCTGGCCTCGGGTAGTAGACTTCTATAATTTCACCTTTTCTGTTAAGAGTTGCAATGCCAAATGCGTAGCTGTGGACATGTGAGTTCATTTATCTTTCCTGTGGATCAAGGGCGTGGATGACATTTGAGGATTGTAGCCAAAATTTTGATGTCGAACCCAATCACCCATTGGCCATTAAATTCCAGAATAGGCCTCTTGATGATACTTGGATTATCTTGCATTAAATATGCTGCTTTTTTTTCGTCAAGCAAAGTTTTTATAGTGTCAGGCAATTTTCTCCAAGTCGTGCCTCGGGTATTAATAACTTCTTGAAAATTAAATTGGGCCAAAATATTTTTTATTAGCAGTTCCTCGCAACCATGCTTTTTGTAATCATGAAATTTATAGTCTATGCTATTGTCTTGAAGCCAACCTCGAATTTTTTTGACTTTATCGCAGTTAGAAATTCCGTATATTGTTACAAGCATTGCTAATTTCCCTATGATGATACTTGACCTTTCAATTCAGCAGTGATTTCCAAGTTTAATTTCTCGATTAGTCCTCGTCGCTCTATGGGTTTCCCATTTATATCAGTAACAAAAAAGAGGTCTTCGACTCTTTCGCCTAGAGTGGTGATCCGAGCATCATTTACCACGATATCATTCATGGCTAATACCTTGCCAACGCATGCTAAGACACCTGGTTGATCTGGGCAATTAATTTCAAGTATTGAATAAGATTTATTTACCGGATTAATGAGTTCTACATTTACTGATCGCGCGAAGTATTTTTCTTTTCTTGTCCTTCGAAACTTAGGAAGTATGACTGGTTTATTTCCTAAAGTTAAATGCTCTTGCAATAGCGAAATAATTTCCTTTTCCCTTTTAGTATTATTTCTCACAGGCAGTCCAGATCTTTCTAATACGGTAAATGTGTCTAGACAATAATCACGTGAGGACGTGAATATTCGGGCTTCTTGTATGTTCAGGTTTAATATTTCGAGTGCGGCAGTACAGCGAGCAAATAAGTAATCGGCGTTGCGAGCGTAGATAAAAATTTGCGTAGCGCCTTCGCTATCTGATTGCTCTTTTATATCCTGGACTAAGATTAGTGGATCTGCATCAGAAAAATTAATAATACCTGCGGTGTGCCATATTATATTGGCGATTGCTTCACGAACAAAATATTCGTCGTCGGCGACATCCCAAACATTATCTATTTGAGCTTTTGAAAATCCTTTTTCTTGTAATTTTAGATAAGCCGATTGCTTCTTGTCTGAAACTCTCTCTTGACGATTGATGGGGTTCTCTAACCCTAATCTAAGTGCCCGTCTGGTATTTTGATATAGTTGACGAAGCAGTGTGGCCCTCCAACTATTCCATAAGTCTGGGTTTGTTGCGCAAATATCAGCTACTGTCATGGCATAAAGATAATCCAAATGAAGTTTATCTCCCATATGCTCGGCAAATTCTCTTATCACCACTGGGTCATTAATATCTTTTCGTTGCGCTGTCATCGACATGAGCAAGTGCTTGTCGACTAACCATGATACAAGTTTGGTATCCCATCCGCTTAATTTATGTCGCTCACAAAATTTTATCGCGTCCACTCGGCCTAGCTTGGAATGGTCTCCGCCTCTACCTTTCGCTATGTCATGATATAGACCCGCGATGTAGAGAAGTTCAACTTTAGGTAAATTTTTAAATATATGCGCAGCGACAGGGAATGATTCGACTGCATTTGGTAGTCTAAACTTACGCATATTTTCGACAACTTGTAATGTGTGTGCGTCAACCGTATAGATGTGGAAAAGATCGTGCTGCATTTGGCCGCTAATCTTTCCGAATTCAGGGAGATACCGGCCTAAGATTCCATATCTTGCCATGCGGCTGAGTTGCAGGCTCATATGATTATTTGTTCGCAAAAGCTCAATAAACAGCGTGATGTTGTCTGCGTCGCGGCGAAAGTTCTCATTAATCAAGTGTCTATTGTCACGAAGCAAACGAATAGTAGAGGCGTGTATTCCTTTTATTTGAGGGTTGTCGCCCATTAGGACAAAAATTTCAAGCAGGGCAGACGGTGCTTTCTCGAAAACTGATGGATTAGCAACTTCGATATAATCATTTCTGATTTGAAAGCGGTCGTTTAGAGGTTTGATTTTTTTCTTTTCTCCTCCGCGCAAAATAATTTCGTCAAAATACTGAAGAAGAACATCATTTAATTCACGAAGATTAGCTACTTCCCGATAATAATTTTTCATTAGTTTTTCGATAGCTAAACTTTTATCGTCGTCGTGAAAGCCAAAGAGCTGGGAGAGCTCTTTTTGTTTGTCAAATAACAGTCTATCTTCACTGCGACCTTGCAGGAAATGAAGTCCATAACGTATCTTCCAAAGAAAGTGCTGGCCTTCAACGATCATTTTTTTTTCGAGCTCTTTTAAAAAACCAAGGTTTACTAAGTCGTTAAAGGAGTTGGTGCCAAAATATCTTTTGCATATCCAACCAATAGTTTGAATGTCCCGTAATCCCCCAGGAGAGGTCTTTACGTTTGGCTCTAAGGCGTGATCAACATCATGATATTTGTGATGCCGCCGAGCCTGTTCATCTAATTTCGCGCGAACAAACTTTTTGATTGGCCATATTTTTTTAACGCTTGTTACTTCACACATCGAATTATAAAGATTTTGGGGGCCGGTAAGCAGTCTAGATTCCATCATAGCTGTCGCTATTGTTATGTCTTCGCTTGCTTCTTGCTTGCATTGCCTAACAGACCGAACGCTATGGCCAGGCTCTAGGCCGATATCCCATAGCATTGTAAGAAATGCGCTTATATAGTCTTTGTATTTCTTGTTTCTTGTTTTTCGGGTAAGAATAAGTAGATCTATATCGGAATATGGCAACAATTCGCCGCGCCCGTAGCCGCCCACAGCTACTAGACTAATCTCGCTAGGGTCAGGCCAGTTGATAGCTTTCCATGCTAGCACTAAAATTTCATCTACTACCCATGCACGGCCTGAAACGATATCACCGATATTTTTATTGTTTCTAAAGCGATTGTTCAGGACCAGACTAGAATTATTATTCGCTTTTCGAAGAAGAGGGATAGGGCTTCCAGCTGCGGATATCTCGTTTCTCAAATGCTCTCTATCTAGGAGTTCCGCGTCAGCAGAAAAATCTAGAGCGTTTTTATGATAAATTGTTCCAGGAGTGGAAATATTCACAAACTCTCGTCTGAGCGCAAGGTTAGGACCTCGCATCCGCTCGCTTTAACGGCTAAGGTATGTTCCCATTGAGCTGATAAACGTCTATCTTTTGTTGTAACCGTCCACCCATCTTTCTTTGACAGTTTTGTGTGCCGTGAGCCAGCATTTAGCATAGGCTCAATTGTAAAAGTCATGCCTTCTTCTATCTTTAAGCCGGTATTGGGTGAGCCATAATGAAGAACCTGAGGCTCTTCATGAAATATTCTCCCTATGCCATGCCCACAATATTCTCTTACGATAGAGTAATTGTGAGCTTCGCCATGTTGTTGGATAACGTGCCCAATGTCACCAAGAGATACTCCCGGTCTAACAAGCTCAATCGCCTTGTAGAGGCATTCTTGCGTCACTCTGACCAAACGCTCGGCATGGTCTGCGGGTTTCCCGACGAAAAACATCTTACTGGTATCACCATGAAATCCATCCTTAATTACGGTGATATCAATATTGATTATATCGCCCGATTTAAGGGTTTTATCGTTGCTTGGGATGCCATGGCAAATAACGTGATTAATGGATGTGCAGATAGATTTTGGAAAGCCATTATAGTTCAGCGGCGCCGGTATGGCGTTCTGCTCGTTAACTATGAACTCGTGACATAACCGGTCTAATTCTCCGGTAGTGACCCCTGGCCCGACGTAATCTTCAATCATTTCCAAGACTTCTGAGGCCAGCTTACCAGCTACCCGCATTTTCGCTATTTCGTCAAAAGATTTTATATGAATTGTCATTTTTTGCGGCAAAAGGCTGAATCGTTAGATCATCGATTATAAAAGAACCTATTTTAAAGCAGGTTCGTTACAGAATACAGAGGTCAATCTGGCCTTTAAGTTGTCATAGCCCGTATTTGCTCGGGACTGTCGTGATTAAGTGACCAGATTAGTCTATGGGTGCTTCCGTAAATCAATGAATTATGGTATAAATCGCGCGGTTTCATGGGCGGGAACAGCTTCGCCTAGAAATGGTCAATTAATTTAACGTCGCACATACGCCGTCACATTAAATCTGGGTGCTCTTCTTGGGAAGTGACAAGCCTGAAGAGTTGATTTATGGGGCGTGTGGAGGCCTAACCCAATATGAAGGTATGAAAGATGACAGTTAGCATGAAGGAAATGCTCCAAGCAGGAGTGCATTTCGGGCACCAATGTCGCTATTGGAACCCAAAAATGGACCCATATATATTTGGCGCTCGCAATAAAATTCACATTATCAATTTGGAGCAAACCGTTCCCGCGCTTAATTCTGCTCTTGATCAATTTGCAGACCTTGCAGAGAAAAAGAGAAAGGTTCTTTTTGTTGGTACGAAAAGAGCTGCGTCGAAGATTGTTCGCGAGCAGGCCGAGAGGGCAGGGATGCCTTACGTCAACCATAGATGGTTGGGGGGCATGCTTACCAATTACAAGACTATTCGCGGTTCGATAAAGCGCCTTAAGGAACTTGAAACTCAGGAGCAAGATGGGACTTTTAGTCGTCTTACTAAAAAAGAAGCTCTTATGCTGACAAGGGCAAAAGAGAAGCTCGAGCGCAGTATAGGCGGAATAAAAGATATGGGAGGGCTTCCAGACGCAATTTTTGTCATTGATGTTGATCATGAAAGAATTGCTGTAACTGAAGCGAATAATTTAAAAATTCCTGTAATTGGTATCGTAGATACGAATAGTGATCCAGATGGCGTTAATTTTGTTATTCCTGGAAATGATGACGCGATCAGGGCGATTCAGCTTTATGCTGTGGCCGCTGCTGATGCGTGCTTGGAGGGCAAAGCGCGTAATGGGCCAAGCGAGAGCGAATTTGTTGAAATTGATGACTCGGCGGAAGAATCTTCTGAGGTGATTGAGACACGCGCTCCCTCTGCGCCAGAAAATGAGATTTTAGCCCCAGAACCGGATGGTGATCAGTCTTCTGAAAACGATAAAGAAAAGGTTGAAGTTGTGAGAGAGGCCGGTCCGTCTGAAGTTGAATCAGCTTCTGCCGCAGAATTGATTGGCGATGAAGATAAACCTTCGATTCTAGTGAAAGAAGATACCTCAGTTAAGAAAAAGGCTCCAGTTAAGAAGAAGGTTGCAGTTAAAAAGGCCGCTCCAGTCAAGAAGAAGGTTGCAGTTAAAAAGGCCGCTCCAGCCAAGAAAAAGGCCGCAGTTAAAAAGAAGGCTCCGGCTAAAGAAACTGAGTCAACCGCAAGTGGCTCCGATGAAAAGAAGAGTTAATGGAAAACCTTGTCAGATTCTATTTTTTGGTCTAACGCCAAGTTTTAAATTTCATTGAAATATAGTTAAGGGGGCTCATAGCCCCCTTTTTCCAGGCGAAGCAATTTATTTTCGCCAACTAGGAAGAGGCATTATAAATGGCAACGATTAGTGCAAGTATGGTTAAAGAATTAAGAGAGCGAACTGGTTTGGGAATGATGGATTGTAAAAAAGCCCTGGCTGATGCTGATGGTGATATGGATAAAGCGATAGAGGATCTGCGTAAAGCTAGCGGTCTTAAGGCGGCTAAGAAGGCCAGTCGAGTTGCGGCAGAAGGGGTCGTAATGACTCAAGTAGCCGAAGATGGGAATTATGGGGTCGTCATAGAGATAAATAGTGAAACTGATTTTGTTGCGAGAGATGATAATTTTCTGGCTTTCTCGAAAGATACCCTCAATGCGGCGTTCGCTAATAGCGATGCAGACGTAGATGCATTGCTGAGTTCAGGTATCGAAGATTTGCGAGAAAAGCTAGTCCAAAAAATCGGTGAAAACATTAATGTCCGGCGCGTTGACAGATTGCAGTTTGATAATGCAGATCAAGGTATTGTGGAGAGCTATGTACATAGTAACAATAGGATAGCCGTTTTGATTTCTCTTAAGGGTGGAGATGAAGCATTAGCCCGCGATATAGCGATGCATATTGCGGCTGTAAATCCAATGGTTGTGCGGCCAGAGGATGTGCCAGAAGAGACTCTTGCCAAAGAATCTGAGATTTACTCTGCTCAAGCGAGGGAGAGCGGTAAACCAGAGGAGATTATTGAAAAGATGATAAGTGGCCGCCTACGTAAATTTATTTCTGAGGTTAGCCTGCTTGAGCAGCCATTCGTAAAAGACCCTGAGATTAAAATTTCCGCTTTGTTAAAGGAAAGTGGTGCGGATATTGTAAAATTCGTACGATACGAAGTTGGTGAAGGCATTGAAAAAGAAGAGGAAGATTTTGCGGCTGAGGTTGCGGCTCAGCTAGATAATTAAATATTAAAGCTAATTTGATAAATGACAGATCTGCGCAAATGATGACAGGCAAGGCCAAATATACTCGAATACTTCTTAAGCTAAGTGGAGAGGCTTTGTCTGGAGCTGCTGACTTCGGTATCGACCCAAAAATACTTGATCGTATGGCTTTAGAAATCAAAGAAGTTGTGGATTTAGGTGTTCAGGTAGGAATGGTAATTGGTGGAGGTAACTTGTTCAGAGGAGCCTCATTACATGAAGCCGGTATGGAGCGCGTTACCGGTGACCACATGGGAATGTTAGCTACTGTAATGAACGCTCTCGCCATGAGAGACGCTTTAGAGAGAGCTAATATTGCGACTAGGGCTATGTCGGCAATCCAAATGACAGGGATAGTGGAACAATACGATCGTCGTTCGGCTCTGCGCTATCTTAATGCGGGCGATGTGGTGATATTTTCAGCTGGAACTGGGAACCCATTTTTTACTACTGACTCTGCAGCCTGTTTGCGAGGAATCGAGATTGGGGCGGATTTAATTCTAAAAGCTACAAAAGTTGACGGAGTATATTCTTCCGACCCAAGTCTAGATTCATCTGCTGTCAAATTCGATAATCTATCGTATGATGAGGTTATAGAAAAACGCCTTGGTGTTATGGATCTTACCGCTATTTGTCTAAGTCGAGACCATCATATTCCCATAAAGGTCTTTGATATGCAAAGGCCGGGGGCGCTCCTTGATAATGTCGTTGGCAAAAAAGACGGCACGCTTATTGACTGAAAATCTCGAAAGCCAGACTAGGTTCATAAAAGGTTTAAAAGGAATAGGATATGGAAAATGAGATAATTGCTGAGGCAGAAGAGAGAATGAGGAAGTCCATAAGCTCCCTGGAAGTGTCGTTCAAGAGAATTAGAACTGGAAGAGCCCATCCAAGTATACTTGATAGTGTAATTGTGTCTTATTACGGGACCGATACTCTTCTTAGTCAGCTGGGTAATATAAACGTAGAGGAGGGGCGTACTCTATTAATTTCTCCTTGGGAAAAAAATATAATTGGCGACATAGAAAAGGCTATTCTCAAATCTGATCTTGGGTTAAATCCTTCTAATAATGGAGATACTATTCGTGTCCCGATGCCTCCTTTAACGGAAGAGACACGAAAAGAATATACGAAGCAGGCAAAAAATGAGGCTGAAAATGCCAGAGTAGCGGTACGCAATATTCGCCGCGATGCAAACTCTGATCTCAAAAACTTAGAAAAAGAAAAAGAAATAAGTGAGGATGGTCAGCGCCGAGCTGAAGAAAAGGTGCAGAAATTAACCGATAGTTTTATTGATGCCATTGAGTCAGCCTATAAGCTTAAAGAGGCGGATCTACTTTCTTTTTAGATGATTTAAGAATTAATATCCTCGCATGCCATGCCTAGGTGATCAAAATTATATTCCTGAGATAAAATGACACCTGATTCTTCTGAAAAACTTCCTGATCATATTGCCGTCATAATGGATGGCAATTATCGCTGGGCGAAAGGGAAAGGCTTGAATCAGAACCTAGGGCATAGGCATGGAGCTGAAGCAGCAAAACTAATTGTAAATTCATGTGTGAAACGTCGAATTCCGTATTTGACATTGTTTGCTTTTAGTAGCGAAAACTGGATGCGCTCAAATAGTGAAATTCAAAGCCTAATGGCTTTGTTTCTGACCGTTTTGAAGCGAAAGGAAATAAAGCAGTTACATAATAATAATGTTAGATTGTTGTTCATTGGTAAGCGTTCGGCATTTCCAAGAAAGATACAGGCTCATATGAAGGAAGTAGAAGAACTTACAAAGGACAACACTGGCACTACGGTAATCGTTGCAGCGGATTATGGTGGGCGCTGGGATCTTGTTAATGCAGTTAACCATCTGGTAAAAGAGGTAAAAATAGGAAAGATTGGCTCATCCGATATTGGCGCTGATGTTTTGCACAAATATACGAGTTTATATGGGCATCCTGATCCAGATTTATGCATTCGAACTGGAGGTGAGAGGCGGATTAGTAACTTTTTGCTTTGGCAATTTGCTTATACAGAATTTTACTTTACCGATGTATTTTGGCCCGATTTTGACGAGGCGCAATTGCAGCTGGCTCTAGAGGATTTTTCTTCTCGACAAAGACGCTATGGGGCGCATGAGTCTATGCCAAAGATCATATAAAGTGTTACTACCACGCGCAATTACCGCCGTAGTACTCGCTATCTGCTTTGTATTAGCGGCTACTCAAGTCTCTTCTTTTATATTTGCGCATATGATGACGGGAACGATGATGTTGGTTAGTTGGGAATGGTCGACCTTGGCTGGCCTGAGGGCGACTTGGCAGAGGCTGTTCTTTGTTGGTGGCATATTTGTAATACTGGTCATTATGTACCCTTTTCTTGGTATCCTGGCTGGCTCTGAAGACCTTATTAATGAACGGGTAGTATTCGTTCTGTGCCTGGGTTCGCTTTTTTGGTTTCTATCTTTTTTTGTGTTGTTGGGTTATCCCTGGAATTTAGCTTTATGGAATGATCCGATAAAAATATCTCTCAGTGGTTTCGTAGTCATTGTTTCGGCTTGGTGCGGCGTTGTTCAGTTAAAATATCTTGGTGATAACGGAGAGTTCTTACTAATGGTTGTGGTGTTGGTCGCTGTTGCTGACATAGGCGCTTATTTCTTTGGTCGGTCATTTGGTGAGGCTAAGCTCGCTAAAGAGCTTAGCCCAAATAAGACCTGGGCGGGCGTCTGGGGGGGGGTTGGTTCAACAATGGCGGTGTGCTTTCCTTTAATCTGGATTTTTAACGAAGCTATTATAAAGATTAGTTACTTGCAAAGCGTCGTGCTTTTTATATTAGCTTTAATTATTGTGTTTTTCTCAATTGTGGGGGATTTGATGGAAAGCATGTTTAAAAGAAACCAAAACATTAAGGATAGTGGAACTATGCTTCCTGGCCACGGGGGGATATTAGATAGAGTGGATGGGCTAGTCGCAGCTGTGCCTATTTTTACTCTCGTCGTTTTGGAGATTTTTTGAGAAATATTTTGAAATGATTAGTGAAAGAATTACAATTCTTGGCTCTACGGGCTCTATTGGTATAAATACTTTAGATGTATTGAGGGCCTCCAATAAATTTGAGGTATTTGCGCTAAGTGCTAATTCGAACGTCGATTTATTACTACAACAATGTTTAGAATTTAATCCTCAAATAGCAGTTTTAGCAGATGAGTCGCTAGCGGATAATTTTTTTAAAAAACTATCTAATAGTGACTGTGATACAGAACTAAGAATTGGGGAAAATGCATTAAACGAGATCGCTAGCGATTCAGCTGTAGATGTCGTGATGGCAGGTATCGTTGGCTCAGCAGGCCTAAGCTCATCACTAGCAGCGGTTGAAAGCGGAAAGAAAATATTGCTAGCAAATAAAGAAGCCTTGGTAATGATGGGGTCTCTCTTTATGCAAATAGCAAAAAAATCAGGTTCAATAATTATTCCAATTGACAGTGAGCATAACGCTATTTTTCAATGTCTACCCGATACAGGGCTTGGTGTAAAAGATAACCAATTTAAATACGTAGAGAAAATACTATTAACTGCGTCAGGGGGGCCATTCTTAGACCTTCCCATTTCTAACTTTAAAGAAATTACTCCAGATCAAGCCTGTACACACCCCAAATGGAAGATGGGGAAAAAAATCTCGGTTGACTCTGCCACCATGATGAATAAGGGGCTAGAAGTTATTGAGGCTCATTATCTATTCGGGTTGGAGGCAGATAAAATCGATGTGGTTATTCATCCCCAAAGCATTATCCACTCGCTAGTATATTTTCAGGATGGCTCTGTTCTGGCGCAGATGGCGAACCCGGATATGAGAATACCCATCGCGTATGGGCTAGGTTATCCAGAGAGGTTAGTTCTTGAGAGAAAATCATTGGACTTGCTAGAAGCGAAAACATTAAACTTTCGTGCTGTCGACGATGAAAGGTTTCCTTGTTTGGGCTTGGGCTTACAGGCATTGAATTTGGGTGGTACAGCTCCAGTTTTGCTTAACGCGGCAAATGAGGTTGCTGTAGAGGCGTTTTTAGCTAATAAAATAAAGTTTATGTCTATTCCAGAGATTATAGAGTCAGTGATGGCTAAAATCTCTTGTGAAACAGCGTCAAGTCTCGATATCATCCGACGCGCAGATAATAGTGCGAGAGCGCTTGCTAAAGAACTGATTTTGAAAGGTTTATAAATGAACGCTAGGGTTGGTTTTAACTAGAGAGCCCTGAGGGTCACCATGCTTCAAACCGTGATTAGTGTTTTTGCACTATTTTTAACACTTGGAATACTTGTAACTATTCATGAATACGGCCATTTTTGGGTGGCTCGTCGCTGTGGTGTAAAGGTTTTGCGGTTTTCCATAGGTTTTGGGCGTCCTATAAAAACCTGGATCGGCAGAGATGGTGTCGAGTATGTAATCGCTGCAATACCGCTCGGGGGTTATGTAAAAATGCTCGGGCAGGATGATTTGAAAGTAACAGGAGAGGAGAGTGTCAATAGTTCGATTCGGGCGCAGTCTTGGAATTCAAAGTCGACATGGCAGAGGGCTTCAATAGCCGCAGCTGGGCCCATCGCAAATTTCTTATTAGCAGCTTTTGTCTTTTGGGCCATAAATGTTTTTTACGGAATAAATGGCATTTCTCCAGTTATTAGCGGCTTGATTGAGGACTCGCCGGCTGCCCTTGCTGGTCTGAAGGAGGGCGATGAGATTTTGGCTGTTGATGGCGAGCAAACGATAATATGGCAGCAAGTTACCCTGCAAATGCTATCCCGGCTTGGAGAAACAGGTTCGCTACTTTTAACTATTGATTCATCGACTTCGGGTGAAATTAGAGATATTGCTATTCCAATAAATTCCTGGATGGCTCAAGAAACAGAGCCAAGTCCGGTGTCAAACTTGGGTATCATTCAAATTGAGATTCCCGCAATAATAGGTGGAGTTTTGCGCGGAGAGCGGGCTGAACAGGCTGGTCTTTTGGCTGGGGATGAAGTTTTGACAGTTCAGGGTCGTGAGATAAGCGGATGGGGGCATTGGGTTGACGAAATTAGGGCAAGTCCGGAACTAGCACTGAATGTTGTTGTCGAAAGAGCAGGGCAGCAAACTAGTCTAACGTTGGTTCCGGAGTCGCGCTTCTCAGAGAGCGGGGCAACGTATGGCAGCATTGGTGCTTTCGCTCTTGAGACCAGCCTAATGGAGATACTGCCCCCTGAAAGGCAAAGAGAATTGCGATTTGGTGTTCTTGGTGCAGTTTGGCCAGCGCTGCAAGAAACATGGACGAAGTCAATCTTCGTACTAGATTCAGTCAAGAAAATGGTTGTTGGACTAATATCAGTTAAAAACATTAATGGTCCCATAACTATCGCTCAGGTGGCTGGAGAAACAGCTGTATACGGCTTGGAAGTATATCTAGGCTTTCTTGCGCTGTTAAGCATTTCGCTTGGAGTTTTGAATTTGTTGCCGATCCCTATTTTAGATGGAGGGCAGCTCCTTTATTGCCTTATAGAAGGAGTAACCAGAAGGCCTGTTCCTGAGAGAATTCAAGCTTGGGGCCTTCAGTTGGGGCTTTTGATGATCTCGGGTATAACAATGCTTGCGATATATAACGACGTAAATCGACTTTTATAATTAATTAGATTAATCAGCCGCTAAGTAACAAATAATAAATTTGAGTAAGCATTACAAATGAAAAAACTGTTCCTTTGCTTGCTTATGGTGTTTGGAGTTCCAAATACCCTAAATGCGCAAGACTTCACTATTGCTGACATCATTGTTGATGGATACCAGCGAATCTCACCTGGCATTATTTATAACTTGCTGCCGGTCGGTATAGGTGATGAAGTTACTACGCAGACCCCTTCCCAAATTATTCGAGAACTTGCACAGTCTGAATACTTTGATGAAATAGAGGTTTCGCGTGAAGGAGATATCTTAGTGGTGACCGTGTTGGAGCGGCCCTCTGTCGCCGAAATAACGATTGACGGCAATAGTGTTTTGGAGACGGAAGACATTATCGATAATATGGCTGAGGCAAGTATTGCTGAAGGTCAGATTTTCACTAGAGCTGCTTTAGAGGCAATAAGACAGGGAATACAAGAGGTCTATTCCTCACGCGGCCGTTATGGTGCCTCAGTGGATATAGAGGTGGAAGATCTTCCCAGAAATAGAGTAGCTATTAGCTTGGATATAAACGAAGGAGAAGAGTCTCGTATACAGAATATAAACATCGTTGGAAATGAAGCTTTTGAAGAAGAAGAATTGCTCGATTTATTTGAGCTTGGTACCAAGCCTTGGTACATGTTTCTGAGCAGGAAAGACAGATATTCCCGAGAACAGTTTTCTGGAGATCTCGAAAGACTAGAATCATTCTACTTAGACAATGGGTTTGTTGAATTCAGCATAGATTCTACGCCAATTTCGATCACCCCAAATCGCGAAGACGTTTACATTACGCTTAATATAAACGAGGGAGACCAATTTACCATTTCGAATGTAGATTTGGCGGGAGACCTAGTTAATGCAGAAAACCTCTTGCGTGCGGCCATTTTTGTTCAACCAGGGCAGATATATTCTCAGGCCCTGGTGACTGGCACTGAAGAGATCATGGTTCAATTTCTAGGAAATCTCGGTTACGCGTTTGCAGAGGCGACTGGGGTTCCAGAAGCAAGTGAAGAGGACGAAACTGTAGAGGTCACTTTCTTCATAGAGCCTGGTAATCGGACTTATGTAAACCGTATTAACTTTAGAGGTAACGTTTCTACCGCAGACGAAGTGATGCGGAGGGAAATGCGTCAACTAGAGAGTGCGCCTGCCTCTAGCCTTGCTATCGAACAGTCAAAAGTGCGCTTGGAGCGACTCGGGTATTTTGAATCAGTAGAGGTAGAAACTGAAGAATTACCGGGAGCTGATGATCAGATTGATGTTAATTATGATGTTTTAGAGCAAAATTTTGGCAATATCAGTTTTTCTGTTGGCACCGGTGGTGGAGGCAACTTTTTTATTAGTTCTAATTTGCAGGCGGCTAATTTTCTTGGTACCGGAAGAACAATTGGTATCGGGGTAAATAAAAGCCGGTTTATGAAGGGTTTAAACTTACAATATCTTGACCCATACTTTACGCCAGACGGAGTTAGCCGGGGGTTTAATTTATTTGCTCAAGAAATCGATTCGCCCTTCAATGTTTCAAGTTTTAATACGACATCGTGGGGTGGATCTTTAAGTTTTAGTTACCCTCTAAGTGAAATTCAAGTGCTCGGATTTGATCTAGGTGTTACGCATACTGAACTAAGCTCTGGATACGGTTCGGTTCAAGAAATTGAGAGTAGCCCTGTGCTTATAGATGGAGTTTCAAGTTATGTAATTGAAAGATTAAATTCGAATCCGTTCGACGGCCCCATAAGAGATGCGGTTGTCGGTGATGTTGGTGTTTTAACTGATCTCCAATTACAAAAGTCCCCTGACCTGGGTTTTGTGGACAGATTTGGAGATGAATTTAATAATTTTACTATAACGGGGAATTGGTTTCGTAATACGCTAAATAGAGGTCAATTGGCGAACGATGGGGCTTTACATCAGGTAAACTTAGAAGTCACGATACCCGGTAGTGATTTACAATATGCTCGTTTAAATTACACTAATCAAATTTACTGGCCAATAACTCAAAGCAGAGAATGGGTGATTGGGCTTCGTGCTAACTTAGGATATGGCATAGGCTATGGTGAATCTGATGAGCTTCCTTTCTTTAACAATTTTTTTGCAGGGGGTCTTATTCGAGGCGGTGGTCAGCTGCGGGGTTATGAGGAAAATAGCTTAGGACCGGCTAGTACGGCGGGGGCCCGTTATCTCACGGAATCTGGAATTACTCTTGCGCGTGATGAAATTGGTAATATTTTAAGAAACAGGGACGGGACCGCTAAAATAAATAACGATTACGGGTACCAAACGCAGACTCTTGTTGACTCCTTTGGTGCTCCTATATTGGACAGTACCGGAAATGAGCAAATTCAGCTCGCGGTACAAAACTTCTATCTAGATGATGATTATGACAGTTTTGGTGGTAATATATTGGCAGTGGCGTCTCTTGAGCTCTTGTTTCCTCTGCCTTTTGTGCCAGACCCAAATAGGGTTAGGTCGGCTTTTTTCGTTGATGCTGGAAATGTTTTTTCCTCAAGTTGCACGCAAAGGCAGTCATTGTTGAAAAATTGCTCGGATTTTGACACCGGTGAACTAAGGTATGCGGCGGGCTTGAGCGTTACTTATTTGTCGCCTTTCGGACCGCTGACATTCTACGTGGCAGCACCATTTGGCGATAAAGAAGGGGATGATACAAAGACCTTCGATTTTACAGTTGGGACTGGGTTTTAATGCAAAACAGACCCTTGTTTATTATGTTTTTTCTAAAGGTTACTATTAAGTTGCTGGAAACTAGGCGATGACTTTGCCTGAATTGGAGATTAGCCGTGAAGATTTTTAAGAATTTAACAGTTGTGCTGGTTTTTTTATTTGTGTCACAGGGATTATCTGCACAAGATACTAAGATAGGAATTTTGAACGCTTTGCAAGCGCTTTTTAACTCGGACGCGGCTCAAGTTGTGCAAGAGGAGCTTGAGCAAGAATTTGCTCAAGATGAGCAAAGGGCGAATGAACTCACGGAAGAGTTGCAGACGCTGCAAGAGGAATATCAGCAGAACGAGGCCGTGATGTCAGAAGATGAGGTACGGAGAATGAATTCAAACGCTCAAGATCTGCAAGTACAGCTACAATTGATTCAGGAAAGAGTGCAGACCGCGTTACAGGAAAAGAATCAGGAATTTCTTCAAAGTATGCAAGAGGAATTGGCGCAAGCAGTAACTGATGTTGTTGCGGAAGGGGGGTTTGATTTGATTTTAAATGTCGATGCAGCGCCATACTTTGCGCCGGTATTGGATATAACTGCGCGCGTTACAGCTAAATTGAATCAAAATTCTCAAAATGCAACTTCTTCTGGAGATCAATAGGCGAGATGATTTCTGGGTAGTGTCAGGTGGCACAGAATAAAACTTATAAAATACGTGAAATTGCCTCGCTTCTGGGATTGAATTTTGTCGGAGATGGTGATTGTGAAATTAGCGGAATTGGTTCTCTTCGGGCCGCTAAATCTGGACAGTTAAGTTTCTTGAGTAATCGTCGCTACGCTGATCAACTATCTCAAACTCAGGCATCAGTGGTAATTCTTGAAGAGAGGCATCTAGATTCTTGTGAGACTAATGCGCTGGTTTCGACTTCTCCCTACGTTAGCTTTGCACGAGCTACAGAGCTATTTAAACCACTTGTAAGGATGGACAGTGGTATTCACTCGAGCGCCAGTATAAACGAATCAGCGAATATTCCCAAGTCCGTTTTTATTGGGCCGAATGTTGTGGTTGAGGAAAATGTTTGTATAGGAGCTAATACAATTATCGGCGCAAATTCTTTTATTGGGCATGGATCGATTGTAGGTCAAAACTGCCATTTCCAAGCAAATGTTACGGTTTATAGTAATATAAAAATTGGCGACAACGTGATTCTTCATTCAGGAGCAGTAGTTGGGTCGGATGGATTTGGGTTTGCATTTGATGGCGAAAAATCAATCAAAATTCATCAGTTAGGTGGTGTCCAAATAGGGAATGAAGTTGAAGTGGGAGCTTCTTCTACAATTGACCGAGGTGCGATCGAAGATACCATTATAGGAGATGGAGTAAAAATTGATAATCAAGTTCAAATCGGACATAACTGCAAAATAGGCGATCACACAGTTATATGTGGTTGCGTGGGTATTGCTGGAAGTGTAACTATCGGTAAGAATTGTATTATGGGTGGAGGGTCAGGAGCAGTGGGGCATATTGCAATTGCTGATAACGTACAGGTGAGCGCTATGTCCCTGGTAAGTGAGTCTATAAACAAAGCAGGGACCTACTCTTCGGGAACTTGGCAAATGAAGACTTCCGAATGGAAACGCAGTAATGTTCGATTTCAACAATTGGATGGTATGTACAAAAGAATAAGGAATCTTGAAAAAAGCAAGAAAGAATATTGAAAATAATAGTGAGCTTGAAGAAACTCAAGACTGGATAGAATTATTATGTTAATGGAAGTTGAAGAGATAAAAGAATATTTACCTCAACGTTACCCGTTCCTGCTTGTAGATCGAATTACTGACATAGAACTAGGGAAAACGATTACCGGTTACAAAAACGTCAGTGTTAATGAGCCATTCTTCGTCGGACATTTTCCTGGGCAGCCTATTATGCCAGGTGTGCTTATTATCGAAGCACTTGCCCAAGTCGCTGGAGTTTTAGGCTTTAAGAGTCAAGAGAAGAAACCTAAGGACGGATATGTCTATTACTTCGTTGGTGCCGATGACGTTAGGTTGAGGCGTCCGGTTACTCCGGGTGACCAATTAATTTTAAAGGCCACTGTAACCACGAACCGTCGTGGGATTTACAAGTTTTTTGCCGAAGCATCAGTCGAAGAGGATTTAGTGGGCACAATGAATATTATGTGCGCTGAGAGGAAGATTGATGTCGACTGATTTGATAAGTCCAAACTGCCAAATTCATCCTAGCGTGAAAATTGGTAGAAATGTTCGCGTGGGCCCCTGGTGTGTTATTGGTGAAAATGTGACTATTGGTTCAGGTTCGGTCTTAGATTCGCATATAGTAGTCAAGAAGAATACGAAAATTGGTGAAGGCAACAGAATTTTTCAGTTCAGCTCTATTGGCGAGGATCCTGCAGACAAAAAATTCTCCGGTGAGGAGACATGGTTGGAAATTGGAGATCAAAATATCTTTCGCGAAGGAGTTACCGCTCACCGGGGGACTGGCTCTGGAGGAGGTATTACAAAGATAGGCAGTAAGAATTTGCTTATGCCTTATGTGCATATAGCTCACGATTGTTTTATTGGGGACAATACTGTCTTTGCTAATAATGTAGGGATTTCCGGGCATGTGCATGTTGGAGACTGGGCAATACTAGGGGGTTATGCTGGAGTTAATCAATTTTTGAAAATAGGTGCTCATGCGATGATCGGGGGGATGACACATATAACAAATGATATACCTGCTTTTATGATTGTTAGCGGAAGGCCAGCCTCTGTCCGCTCGGTAAATGCAATTGGATTGGAGCGCAGAGGTTTTGATAAAGAGACAATAAGCGATTTGCGTGAGGCATTTAAGGTTATTTATAAACGAAAATATAGCTTACAAGAGGCAATTGACCAACTTAAAGCAATGCGAGAAGGTTGCGAGGCGCTTCAGATTCTTATCGATTCGTTAGAATCTTCCGAGAAAGGAATTCACAGGTAAGCATTCAGATATTAAGAATTTATGGTCAGGCATGACTAAATCACTAAATTTCGGAATTATTGCAGGAGAAAAATCAGGGGATATTTTGGGTGCTGCACTTATGACTTCGTTGCGGAGAAAGTTTCCGGCAGCGAAATTTGTAGGCATAGGAGGATCTGAAATGCTGTCCCTGGGCTGCGAGTCCCTGGCGAAGATAGATCGTTTGTCCGTTATGGGGTTTATTGAACCTCTAGCGAGACTTCCTGAATTGCTTAGACTAAAGAAAAGATTAGAGGATAGATTTTTACGCGAGGAAATCGCGGTTTTTATAGGTATAGATTCTCCTGACTTTAATTTAAGGGTAGCAAGGAATCTTCATTCAAAGGGCATAAAAACTGTGCATTTCGTTAGCCCTAGTGTCTGGGCTTACAGAAAGTGGCGCATATTCGGCATTAAAAAATCGGTTGACTTAATGCTAACGCTTTTTCCTTTTGAGTCAGAGATTTATATGAAGCATGATATTCCCGTTAGCTGTGTAGGTCATCCACTGGCTGACCGGATCGGATTTGAGGATCGGAAGTTAGCTTGCCGGAAGGTATTGGGTATTTCTGAAACGAAAACGGTAATAACTCTGATGCCTGGAAGCCGAGCCGGAGAAATCTCTCGTTTAGCTCCCATATTTTTTAGTGCTGCAGGGAAATCCTTGCAAAAGCATTCAAACCTTGAATTCTTAATTCCCTATAGTGGGGAAGAAGCAAAGTCTTTGCTCACCGCACAGCTCGATCGCGATAGAATGCTCTCAAATAACAAGCTAACCATGATGAAAAATTCTCATAAGGCAATCAGTGCGTCAGACCTAGTGATTATGGCTTCTGGAACCGCTTCTTTAGAGGCAATGTTGCTAAGGAGGCCTATGATAATTTGTTATAAGCTCGCCCCGCTGTCATACGTGTTAGGCTCACTTTTATTAAAAGTGCCTTATATTGGGTTGCCAAACCTGTTAGCCAGGAAAATGCTTGTTCCGGAATACTTGCAAGGAGCTGTGACCGCGGGGCTGCTAATCGGCAAAATAGACGAGTTTTTGGCCTCTCCAAGTGCACACGAAGAAGTCTTAGAGCAGTTTGATAATATTCATAAAATGCTGCGAAGAGGAGCGTCAGAGAAAGCCGCCTACGCCATTGGCAGTCTAATTGGTGAGGTATAAAACCGATGAGGCAAGAAAAATGCCTAATCAGTTAAATCGAAACCTTCAAGCCTTTCTTGGTAAGTGCGTCGCTGGCGTGGATGAAGTCGGGAGAGGCTCGCTGTGCGGAGATGTAGTGGCCGCGGCTGTAGTTTTGGACTTCGAAAAGCCTATCATTGGGCTCAAGGACTCTAAGAAGTTAGCGGGAAGAGAGAGAGAGTACGTTTATCAAAAAATCAAAGATCTTGCACTTTTTTGCTCTGTAGGCAGAGCAAGCGCAGAGGAAATCGATGCGGTAAATATTCTACAGGCAAGTCTTTTAGCTATGGCTCGCTCGGTTCGAGGTTTAAGTATTCGACCTAGTTTTATTTATGTTGATGGGCTGCATATACCGTCCTGGGACTACCCCTCAAAAGCAATTGTTAAAGGCGATTCATTGATACCGTGTATAGCGGCAGCTTCTATAGTTGCAAAGGTTACTCGAGACAGGGAGATGCAAGCAATGGATATGCGTTACCCTGGATATGGCTTTGCTGAAAATAAGGGATATCCAACGAAGCAACATTTGGACGCGCTCAAGCGATTAGGGCCCTGCCATATGCATCGAACCTCTTTTTCGCCTGTATCGGCGCTTACAAAATAAGTTCTAATGCAGGACTTGACTGACAAAAAGTTTAGATTAAGCTTGTGGCGTCTCTATGTTAATTAACCCTCGGGGAAAGGCTTTAATGAATGCCCAATTGCGTTAAAAATCAAAGATATTTCCATCTCCGTTTGCATACTGAATTTTCGATTAGTGATGGTTTGATTTCGATACCGGCATTGGTTGCGCATCTAGAGTGGTTGAAAATGCCGGCGATCGCTATAACTGATTCCGCTAATTTATTTGCTCTTATTAAATTTTATAGTAACGCGATTAAATCAGGAATTAAGCCTATTTGTGGTTGCGATATATTGGTTGAAAATAAAGATGGAGTTCGGTCAAGATTAGTTCTATTAGTGAAAAATCATGCTGGATATCTAAACCTTACAGGGCTTATTTCTGCCTTATATACCGAGTCAGCACTTCATCAAAACGGCATCTTTTCCCAAGCCCAATTGCAAGGTCGAACAGAGGGTCTTATAGCATTGTCTGGAGCCCAGTTCAGTGATATTGGAGTTGCTCTTTTGGATAACGACACTGCCCTTGCGGAGGTTAGCTTAAGTCGTTGGAGTGAGCTTTTTCCTGATTCGTTCTATATAGAACTCCAACGAGTAGGCAAGCATGGTGAAGAGGATTATATAGAAAAAGCAATTGATTTAGCGATTTCGAATGAAATACCAGTCGTCGCAACTAATGATGTTCGTTTTCTCTCACAAGAAGATTTTGATGCTCATGAGGTTCGTGTCTGTATAAATCAGCGGAGTACGCTAGATGATCCCCGGCGCGAAAAAAATTATACTGAACAGCAATACTTGAAAACGTCTGAAGAAATGTGCGATTTGTTCGGAGATATTCCTGAGGCTATTCTCAATTCTTTAGAAATTGCGCAGCGCTGTAATTTAGAATTAGAGATAGGAACGCCTCATTTGCCCACTTATCCGGCACCAAAAGGAGAAGCCCTAGAAGACTATCTCTCTGCACTATCGCGGGATGGACTAAACAAAAGATTGAGCAACTCTTTTTCTGAAGGACTAGAAAGTGAACAGAGCTCCCGGCCGTATTTGGAACGCTTGAATCGAGAGCTGGAGATTATAAACCGTATGGGGTTTGCTGGATATTTTCTTATTGTTATGGAATTTATTCAATGGGCTAAAGATTCTGACATCCCTGTGGGGCCTGGGCGAGGCTCAGGTGCCGGTTCTGTTGTTGCTTATGCGTTGGGGATTACTGATCTTGATCCATTAAAGTATGATTTGCTTTTTGAGCGTTTTCTTAATCCGGAGAGGATTTCCATGCCGGACTTTGACGTTGACTTTTGCATGGAAGGACGAGACCGAGTGATACAGCATGTCGCCGATCTTTATGGTAAAGATGCGGTTTCTCAGATAGTAACATTCGGCACGATGGCTGCTAAAGCTGTTGTTCGTGACGTCGCCCGTGTTCAGGGTAAGCCTTATGCTCTAGCTGACAAACTGTCAAAATTGATACCGTTTGAACCGGGAATCACCTTAGCGAAAGCCTTCGAGCAAGAAGAGCAGCTTGGAGAGTTTGTAAAAAGCGACGAAGATGCGCAAGAGATTATGGAAATGGCATACAAGCTTGAGGGCATCACGCGCAATGTAGGGAAGCATGCGGGAGGAGTTGTGATAGCCCCCACCAAGCTAACAGATTTTACACCGCTTTATTGTGAAGAATCTGGAGGAAGTGTAGTTACCCAATTTGACAAAAACGATGTGGAAACAGCTGGCTTGGTCAAATTTGATTTTTTAGGTTTGCGAACTCTTACTATTATTGATTGGGCGGTTAAGATGATTAACGCCCGAAAAGGAGCTACGAGCCAAGCTTTAATTGAAATAGGCTCCCTGCCTTTGGATGATGATGCCGTTTATCGATTATTACAACAAGGAAAAACTACTGCTATTTTTCAGCTTGAATCTCCTGGAATGAAAGATCTTATCAAGAGATTATTGCCTAATTGTTTCGAAGATATCATAGCTCTGGTGGCACTGTTTCGACCTGGTCCATTACGCTCCGGCATGGACAAAGACTTTATCGAAAGAAAACATGGAAGGGCCAGCGTTGAATATTTGCACCCTGATCTAGAGCCAGTGCTTTCGGATACTTATGGGGTAATTCTTTATCAAGAGCAGGTGATGCAAATTGCGCAAATCCTGGCAAGTTACACTCTTGGTGGAGCAGATATTTTGCGAAAAGCTATGGGTAAAAAAGATGAAAAGGAAATGGCGAAACAGCGGGAAACGTTTTTACAGGGGGCAATCGAAAAGGGGATTGATAAGAAGTTATCAGAAACAATTTTCGACCTTATGGAAACGTTTGCCGAGTATGGGTTTAACAAGTCGCATTCTGCGGCTTATGCTTTGGTCTCATATCAAACCGCCTGGCTCAAAACCCATTATCCGTCTTATTTTATGGCGGCAGCACTCTCCGCCGATATGCAAAACACTGATAAAATATTGGTGTTTATAGACGAGTGTCGATCTATGGACATCACAGTTGTTCCGCCAAATGTGAACGTTGGAGATTTTAATTTTACTGTAAGTGAGGGGAATGAGATTATCTATGGTTTGGGTGCTATAAGAGGTTTGGGAGCAGGCCCTATCGATGCCATTATGCGATCAAGAAAAAACGGTAAATTTCTAGATCTACTTGATTTATGTCGACGGGTTGACTCGCATGCGATAAATAAAAGAACAATGGAAGGTTTGGTAAGATCAGGAGCCTTAGATAGTCTGGTAGATGGAAGTTTTGATGAGTCTCGTGCGCAGCTTACAGCTATGCTTCCAGACGCGATGCTGGCAGCAGAACAGAATAATCACAATGTCGCTAGTGGCGTAGATGATTTGTTTGGAGAGATTGATTCCATTGACCCGCCCCAACGGCAATTGTGGTCTGAACAAGATCGCTTGGCTGCAGAGAAAGATGCTTTAGGCTTTTATTTTTCAGGTCATCCAATTGATGAGCACCTTTCGGAGCTTTCTTCTATTGTTAAAAACAGACTTATTAATTTGAAACCGCAAAGGGGAACCCAGGTTGTCGCTGGACTGCTCCATGATTCGCGGGTTTGGCAAAGCAATGATGGAAAGAGACGCGCAACATTAACCTTGGATGATCGAAGTGCGCGTTTTGAAATTTCTTTGTTTGGGAGGGATTTTGAGAAATACCGGGAGCTTCTTCAAAAAGATTTGATTTTGATAATTGAATGCACAGTAAGCATTAATGATTATAAAGGTGGGATACAAGGTCGAGCAAAGCAAATCATGACTCTTGAAGAGGTCAGAAAAAAACATGCTCAGCAATTGTTATTGAATTTAAGATCGGAGACATTGGAGTCCGGATTTTGTGAACATTTAGAGCAGATTTTGTCCCCTTTTCGAAATAGGCTTGCAGAGGAATCCACTCAGCCAAACGGTAAAGTGAATGCTGTGAATCCGGGGTGTCAAATTGTTATAAATTATCAGCGACCCGGCGCGCAGGGGTGTATAATGCTAGGAAAAGATTGGCTGGTATCTCCTAGCAATGACTTGTTACAGGCGCTTAGATCTGAGTACGGTCGTGATCAAGTTGAATTAGGTTATAAACAGTCAACGATCTTGAATTAAGCTCGCTGACTGGGTCTTTCCATTAGCTTTCATATTATGTATCAATAAAATTATGGATCCAGATTATTTAGAATTCGAACAACCCATAGCTGAACTAGAGGCAAAAATTAACGAGTTGCGGCTGATAGGTTCTGATGTCGACATTAATATCTCTGAAGAAATTAGGAACTTAACTGATAAAAGCACAAAGCTTACCGAAAAAATTTATTCTAAGTTGTCTCCGTGGCAAATTTCTCAAGTAGCGCGACACCCAAGACGGCCCTATACACTAGATTATATCAAGCACATTTTCTCTGAGTTTGAGGAGCTTCACGGCGATCGTCTGTTTGCAGATGATCAAGCCTTAATTGGTGGGCTCGGACGGTTGGAAGGTAAGCCTGTGATTATAATTGGCCATCAAAAAGGTCGAGGCACTAGCCAGAAAATTCGACATAACTTTGGCATGCCCCGTCCAGAAGGCTATAGAAAAGCTCGTCGACTGATAAAGTTAGCAGAGCGCTATAAGATACCGGTTCTAGTTTTTATAGATACACCTGGTGCTTATCCCGGGATGGACGCCGAAGAGCGTGGCATAAACGAGGCAATTGCTGGAAATTTAGCATTAATGTCAAGCGCTAAAACGCCACTGATTGCTGTGGTTACAGGAGAGGCTAATTCTGGTGGAGCTATAGCTATCGGAATAGCGGATCATATAAGCATGCTTCAATATTCCACCTACACCGTAATAACTCCAGAAGGTTGCGCTACGATACTGTGGAAGTCATCAGATTATGCTAATGTTGCAGCAGAGGCTATGGGGGTGACGTCCGAGAGATTGGAGAGTCTAGGTATAATAGATCAAACAATTTCTGAGCCGCTAGGGGGTGCGCATCGTGACGAAATTGCGACAGCAAAAAGTATAAAAGCAGTGCTCGTCGATCAAGTCGAGCGCTTAAGTGCCTTAGATATTGATGAGTTAGTCAATCGACGGTACGACCGTCTCATGAAACATGGATTAACTGTGTGACAAAAAACACCTCAAAAACCATTCTGTACTCCTAGATTTTGTTTCTGAGAATATAAGTATGAAATTTTCCTTAGACAATCTTACTAAAGAATTAGTTCCTATCCAAAATTATAAAACTCTAGTTGTAGCGCTAAGTGGTGGTCTGGATTCTATGGTTTTATTACATGCTCTCAGTGAATTAATCGAAAATGAGAGAATTGCTGCGAAAATCAGAGCGGTGCATGTAAATCATCGATTACACAAAGATGCAGATAACTGGGAAATATTCTGCGCAGAGCGGTGCGCTGCGTTGAACGTTCCTGTTAAAATTAAAAGGCTTGAGAAAAGCTTGTTGAACCAAGATGAGAGTAATCTAGAGTATAAGGCCCGGAAAGAGAGATATAAGGTGTTCGAGTCAGTTATGGATCAGGATTGCTGCATGCTTTTGGCACATCATTTAGATGATCAGCTGGAAACGTTATTTTTCCGCCTGAACCGTGGCGCTGGAATAAAAGGATTGACCGCAGTGCCTCAAGATCGTGAATTAGGATCTGCCAGGATATTTAGGCCTTTATTGGGAGTTAGTCGCAAATCCCTTCGGCAGTACGCTGAAAACCAAAAATTACAATGGGTAGAGGATAGTTCTAACGCTAATGTGTCTTATGATCGAAATTTTTTGCGCCATGAAATTTTACTGAAAATTGAAAAGCGTTGGCCTAATTATCGTAAGAGTTGGTCTAAATCTCTCAAGATAATATCTGACGCGCATTCAATTTTGGAAGAGGCGGCTGCCACTGACCTCTCGCTGTTGTCGTCACAAGGACAAAACAAGCTTAGTCTTGACTTGTTAATGCTTCTGCCAAAAGAGCGACAACGTAATGTAATCAAATACTGGGTGGGTAAAATAGCTAAAAAAGAGATTGGTTGGAATAAGTTGCACTATATTGTTGACGAAGCTCTTCCGTTTGTTAGTGAATCAAATATAGAAATTGAGATTGATGATTATCTAATAAGAAGCTTTAGGAATCAGTTGCACCTATTTAGAAGGTTTGGGCAGTTACCTGAAGATTGCGATTGGGACTTAGGAGCTTCGCAAAAACTATCACTAACGAATAATGGTGTATTACTAGCTGAGGAAACCATAGGTCGTGGGCTCAGCAGAAAGCTAGTTGACAAGGTGAAAATAAGCTTTCGCCAAGGAGGGGAAACTTTCAGAATGTTGGGTAGGCCTCGAAAAAGCTTAAAAAAAATCTTTCAAGAAGCCCAGATTGAACCATGGCTTCGGTCACGAATACCTCTAATTTATTGTAAAGATGAATTGATTTGTATTGTCGGGATTGGAATCAGTGAAAAAGTCCTCGCTAATCAAGCAGAGGCTGGATTTTTGGTATCTTGGTGCTTTCCTCAAGATTAATGCCTTTATTTTGAGGTTCATCTGTTGAACACATTGAGCTTGCGGTTTCGATCTGGTACGCTGCAATTCCATCTGTTGAGCGACATTTGTCTGGCTCGCACCTTTAAGATGAGACCTCAATGACTCGTTTTATTTTTATAACCGGTGGTGTTGTTTCTTCTTTAGGGAAGGGAATTACTTCTGCTTGCCTAGCCTCTGTTCTTGAGGCTCGTGGCTTAAATATAACCATGCTAAAACTGGATCCATATATTAATGTGGATCCAGGAACTATGAGCCCTTTCCAACACGGAGAAGTTTTTGTTACGGAGGATGGGGCTGAAACTGACTTGGACCTTGGTCATTACGAGCGCTTCAGTAGAGTTATAATGAAGCAGAACAATAATTTCACTACGGGGCGAGTCTATGAGGAAGTCTTAAAGCGAGAGCGGCGAGGAGATTATTTAGGTGCGACTATACAAGTAATTCCCCACATTACTGATGAAATAAAGAAACGGATTGCGAAAGGGGCCGGTAATGCTGATATCGCACTAGTAGAGATTGGTGGCACGGTCGGTGATATTGAATCTCAACCATTTTTGGAGGCCGTAAGGCAGTTGCGGGTAGAATTAGGGGCGCAGAAAGCGGTATTCTTGCATCTAACTTTGGTGCCTTACATAAGTACGGCAGGTGAAACAAAGACCAAGCCTACGCAACACTCTGTTAAAGAATTAAGATCAATTGGTATTCAGCCTGATATTCTTGTTTGTCGTTCTGAGCACGAGATCGACGATTCAGCACGAAAAAAGATAGCTTTGTTCACCAATGTCGATATTCCGGCTGTTATTTCATTGCCGGATACTGACTCAATTTATCGTATTCCTTCAATAATAGGTGCGGCGGGTCTTGATGAAATCGTGGTTAATAAATTGAACCTAGAATGTCCCCAAGCGAGTCTTGCTGAATGGGATCTCGTCGTTGATGCTCAATTAAATCCGGAGAGAGAAATTCGACTAGCAATGGTTGGTAAATATATGGATCTGCTTGATGCATATAAATCTCTGAATGAGGCTATTACCCATGCGGGGATCAAAACTCGTACAAGGGTAATTATTAGTTACATTGATTCAGCTGATGTCATGAAAAATGGTGTCGAGCAGTTGGCGGGTCATCATGCCATTCTTATCCCCGGCGGTTTCGGCGAGCGGGGGTTTGAAGGTAAAATTTTGGCGACCAAATATGCTCGTGAAAATAAGATTCCCTTTCTGGGGATATGCCTTGGCTTGCAGGCCGCTGTAATTGATTTTGCAAGGAATGTTGCGGGGCTTGATGGGGCTAACAGCTCTGAGTTTTCAGACAACTGTTCGCATCCGGTGATTGCTTTAATTAGTGAATGGAAGACCGCTTCTGGCGCTATCGAGTTTAGAGATA
Organism: Gammaproteobacteria bacterium; assembly: GCA_029245905.1. GTDB lineage: Bacteria > Pseudomonadota > Gammaproteobacteria > Pseudomonadales > Pseudohongiellaceae > UBA9145. The sequence goes on along the minus strand of JAQWOJ010000070.1, from coordinate 26,201 downwards.
AAGAATCGAACTTAGGAGGCACTATGCGCCTTGGGGGACAAAAGTGTATTTTAAATGAAGGGTCGACTACCTATGAGTGTTATGGAGCCAAGGAAATTGTCGAACGGCACCGTCATCGATATGAGTTTAACAATGATTATATTGATAGTTTGACGAACGCGGGGTTAAATTTAGTTGGTAAATCAGAAGACGGTATGCTTGTGGAAGTTATTGAAGCTCCCGATCATCCTTGGTTTGTTGGATGTCAGTTTCATCCTGAATTTACCTCGACGCCTCGGGAAGGACACCCCTTGTTTACAGGTTTCATAAATGCAGCGATAAAATGTAGTGAATCTGATGAAAGTAGCTCTTAGGATCAGTAATGCGGCAGTTTATTGAGCGGGAATAAGAACTTTTTTGGTTTGACGTTTTCGAAGGGTTATCCATAGTTATGGGCTCAAAAGTTATAAACATCGATAATATCCAGGTTTCGAACAGTAAGCCGTTTGTGTTATTTGGCGGTTTAAATGTGCTCGAGACTCGAGATCTGGGTTTGCTTGTTGCAGAGTATTTTAAGAATACCTGTGAAAACCTGGGAATTTCTTTCATTTTTAAAGCTTCGTTCGATAAGGCTAATCGTTCTTCGGTTGATTCCTTTAGAGGGCCAGGTTTGGACGAGGGAGTGCGTTGGTTGGAAGATATAAAAACGCAATTTGAAACTCCAATAATCACTGATGTGCATGAGAAAGATCAAGTAGGGGCCGTAGCTCAAGTTGCAGATGTGCTTCAATTGCCGGCGTTTTTGTCTAGGCAAACCGATTTGATAGATGCGATGGCTAAAACTGATTTGCCTATTAACATAAAAAAAGCACAATTCTTGGCGCCGAGCGAGATGAGACATATTTTGGACAAATTTGAAAGTGCGGGTAATGACAGTTTAATGTTATGTGAACGTGGTAGTAGCTTTGGATATAATAATTTAGTGGTAGATATGCTTGGGTTTTCCGTGATGAAGGGCTTTAAATATCCTGTTATTTTTGATGTGACTCATTCGTTACAGAAACCCGGAGGCAGAATGGACAGCGCCGATGGGCGGCGTGGTCAAGTAACGAATCTTTCAAAAGCAGGGCTTTCGCAAGGATTGGCGGGTCTGTTTTTAGAAGCTCATCCAAAACCGGACGAGGCCCTATGTGATGGTCCAAGCGCACTACGTCTGGATTGTTTACAACCATTCCTAGAACAGCTGAAAGCTATCGATATTTTGGTTAAATCTCAGCCGACCATCGATACAACCTAGTTTTTCTATCTTTCCTTTTAGGACAATTAAATGTCGGAAATAAAAGCTATTAGAGCCCGAGAAATTTTAGATTCGCGAGGCATGCCAACTGTAGAAGCGGATGTTATATTAGACAGCGGTATTATTGGTAGTGCTTGTGCACCGTCAGGTGCGTCAACAGGCTCACGAGAAGCGTTAGAGCTTAGAGATCTTGACGCTGCGCGGTACGCTGGGAAAGGAGTGCTAAAGGCAGTTAGTAATATTAATACAGATATACAGAGCTCTCTGATTGGGAAGCCGGTAAATGAGCAGCGTCAATTAGACCAGATAATGCTCGACCTAGATGGTACAGAGAATAAATCGCGACTTGGCGCTAATGCTATCCTTGCCGTTTCTTTAGCCATCAGTAAAGCTGCGGCTATTGACTCAGATGTTCCTTTGTATGCCTATATTTCGGAAATGAGCGGGAACGACAAACCCTTAAGTTTACCCGTTCCAATGATGAATATTGTGAACGGCGGGGAGCACGCCGATAACAACGTTGATATACAAGAATTTATGATTCAGCCAACTGGGGCAACCTCTTTTAGAGAGGCATTACGCTTTGGAGCTGAGATTTTTCAAGCGCTTAAGTCTGTACTAAAAAAGCAAGGGCTGAGTACCGCGGTTGGAGATGAGGGTGGGTTTGCTCCCAATCTTCCCTCAAATACAGCAGCGCTCGATGCTATTCTCGAGGCTATTGGGGTCGCTGGCTTTGAAGCGGGAAAGGATATTCATCTAGCTTTAGATTGTGCCGCTTCAGAGTTCTACCGCGAAGGCAGATATAATCTAAAAGGTGAAAATAAGACGTTTAGCTCGTCAGAATTTGTGGCTTATTTGGAAGGACTGACGAAAACTTATCCAATATTATCGATCGAAGATGGGATGGATGAAAATGATTGGGAAGGTTGGACTAAATTATCTGCTCAAATTGGCGATAAAGTCCAATTAGTTGGTGATGATTTATTCGTAACAAATACGAAAATCTTGAATAAGGGAATAAACGAGAAGGTGGCTAACTCTATTTTGATTAAATTTAACCAGATTGGCTCTCTCACGGAGACATTGGCTGCGATAAATATGGCGAAGTCATCTGCTTATACTGCAATCATTTCTCATCGATCTGGTGAAACAGAGGATACCACTATCGCTGACCTGGCGGTTGCGACTTCGGCGGGCCAGATCAAGACTGGATCACTCTGTCGCTCTGATAGAGTGGCGAAATATAATAGATTGCTAAGGATAGAAGAAGAGTTAGGTGAAGAATCAATTTATAATGGAATAACAGAGTTCGACTGTTTTAAGACTTAGGCTTTTTATGAAAATTTTGTGTGCCTGTTTAGTATGTTTTTTGACTCTTATTCAGTTCCGGCTATGGTTGGGTGAGGGTAGCGTTCGAACATTAAACTTGGTTAACGAAGAGCTTGCGGTTCAACAGGACTTTAACGGGAAGCTCAAAGAAAGAAATAGATTGCTTGAGGTCGAAGTAGTTGACCTGAAAACAGGTACAGAGGCTATTGAGGAGAGGGCGCGCTTTGAGCTTGGAATGATAGGAGAAGGTGAAACTTTCTACCTAATTATTGATTGACAAGAAAGATTTTAAATTCATTTAAAGATCTACAATTTAATTTAATTTAATTTTGTTGCGAATAACTTATGCGTATTTGGGCAATTGTGCCAGCCGCGGGCATCGGTCATCGATTTGGATCAATGATACCCAAGCAGTATTTGAATATTTGTGGTGCTCCTATTCTACTTCACTCTATAAACTGTCTTTTAAGGTTCGACGAATTCGTTAAAGTCATTGTTGTTCTCCATCCAGATGATAAATATTGGAACGATTTAGATATAGGTTCTTCTAGGGTTGAGACGGTGATCGGCGGCGATGAACGCGTCGATTCGGTTCTAAATGCGTTAAAAAGTTTAGAAGGAATTGCTGGAGGAAATGATTGGGTTGCTGTTCATGACGCCGTAAGACCTTGTTTAAGTTACCAAGACTTACGAAAATTAATGTCTCAGCTGCAGAATGAAGAGGTGGGTGGCTTGTTAGCTAGTCCTATCGCGGATACGTTAAAAAAAGTAAATAACCGCCTGGAAATAATGAAGACTGTCGATAGGGATCAAGTCTGGTCAGCAATGACCCCGCAGATGTTTCGATATAGCTTACTTAAAGAAGCAATTAGTCGTCAAAAAAAATTGAGGACTCCTGCTACGGATGAAGCCGGAGCTATTGAGGCTATAGGCTTGAAGCCAAGAATAGTACAAGGCGAAAAAACGAATATTAAAATTACAGATGCGACAGATTTAGCGCTAGTTGAGCAAATTATTTTGTCACAGGCGAGGACCTAGTTATGTCGCAGCGATGTCGAATTGGCCATGGTATCGACGTGCATAGGTTCGCCGAAATCGCTGATGAAGAAAGGCCATTAAAGCTTGCCGGAATTGTCTTGCCAGAGAATTATACCCTGTTGGCTCACTCAGATGGAGATGTCATTTTGCATGCCATCTGTGATGCGGTTCTAGGCGCCTGCTCTGCGGGAGATATTGGAGAGCACTTCCCGGAAACGGATGAGAGATTTTCTGATATTGATAGCTCCCGGCTTGTTGAGATGGTGTTAGAAATAATGACAAAGCAAGATTATCAAATTGTTAATATTGATATCACTATGGTTGCCGAAGTTCCAAAACTCTATCCATACCGAAAGAGAATGATCGGGAACCTTAGTAGTTTGCTTCAGTTAAGCTCTGACCGCTTAAATTTAAAGGCTACAACTACTGAGGGGCTAGGATACATAGGACGTGAAGAAGGCATAGCCTGTCATTGCGTTGTCCTGTTGGCGCCAGTTGATTAAAAATTCTGATCGACATGAAGAGAGCATAGTTCCCTATGAATCTCTTCATTATGTGGAGTCTGCCCCCACTGTGTCGGCTAAGTTGAAAGTAGCTCTGACCGATTTTAAGGTAGAGGAAACTTTAGCCTTTCGTCCTACAAGTAGTGGCGAACACCTATTTCTTAAAGTCAAAAAAACAAACCTTACTACCCTTGATGTTGCAAGGAAACTCTCGCAGATTACTGGTTTAAAGATGTCAGCAATAGGTTACTCCGGGATGAAAGATAAGCGCGGAGAGTGTGTTCAATGGTTTAGTATCCCGCTACAAGAAAAGTTAGACTATTTAATAGCATCTCTTGAGAATGACCAATTAATGGTGCTCACTAAACAACTGAATGCTCGAAAGCTCAAAATAGGCAGCCATAAAGAAAACCACTTCTGTATCAAATTACGAGATTGTAGAGGTAGAAAATCTGAATTTGAAAAGCGTCTCCATCGCTTGATGGAGCACGGTATTCCAAATTATTTTGGTGTGCAGCGTTTTGGCAGAGGCATGAGCAACATTCGAACGATGATGGCCATAGCCGAAGAAGCATCAAATCTTTCAGATTCTAAGTTCTTAAGAACGCACTTGGCTAAACCCCAGATTAAGAGAGGGATACTGATTTCTGCGGCCCGAGCATATATTTTTAACCAGGTATTATCAGCTAGATTGAAATCGGGAAATTGGACTGAATACGTGCCTGGGGATGTCGTTAATCTTGATGGTACAGATTCGTATTTTTCAGTAGCTAAAGGCCAGTGGGATGAGATTTTGGAGGAAAGGCTTAATAATTTCGATATCCATATCTCTGGTCCGCTCGCTGGGATAATAGCAAAACAATATAAATATATAACGAAATCTAAAGCAGCCGATATTGAAGATATAGCGTTAAAGAAATTTAAGCCATTGCTTAAGAAGCTGAGTGAAATGAATGTTTTAGCATCGCGCCGTCCTATGCGGTTCCTTCCCGAAAATCTTCGATGGTCATGGACTGGAGATAATATCTTGGACTTAAGTTTCTCTCTCCGACGCGGTTCTTATGCAACCAGCTTGCTGCGCGAAGTTTGTCTTATAAATAAAATGGATAATTGATTTGCGAATTAGTCAGAATTTAAGTGGCATCGGTATGACATCCCAGCGAACCCGAGAACGTTTGCTGGGTAGGCTGTTGGAGCAAGGTATTAATGACATGAGGGTTCTTGATGTTATTCGCTCAACACCCCGCCATATATTTTTAGATGAGGCATTGTCCCATCGCGCGTACGAGGACGTTGCTCTACCGATTGGATATAATCAAACTATTTCACAGCCTTACATCGTTGCGCGGATGACTGAGGTCATTGTTAATTCTGGTCCAACCGATAAAGTTTTAGAGATAGGAACTGGATGTGGTTACCAGACCGCCGTGATCTCTCAGCTTGTGAAAAATGTTTATAGTATAGAACGCATTCGGCCGTTGCTTGATAGGGCTCGAAGAAATCTGAGATTATTAAGAGTTAGAAATGCGGAATTTTCACATCGTGATGGAAGTCTTGGATGGGACGAAAAAGCCCCGTTTGATGCCATCATCGCTACAGCGGCGCCTCAAAAAATCCCGCCAGAATTGCTACGGCAATTGAATCCAGAGGGAGGGAGGCTTATTATTCCAGTTGGAGGGGAGGACAAACAAGAATTAAAATGTCTTACGCGTCTGGGTGAAGAGTATCGAGAAAAAACTATAGAGAGCGTTCGTTTTGTACCTCTTTTAGTTGGTCAAATTCAAGACTAGTATGTTAAGGCAGGTTTAAGTGCTCGGAAGCCGAAAGAATAATAGAAGCAGCAGGAAGTTAAACCTTCAGGAGTCATCTCCGAGGATTCGCTTCCTTTTTCTAAAAGGCTTGGTTATTGGCCTTTGTGATTCTATTCCGGGAGTATCCGGAGGAACGATGGCGGTTATCACTAATGTTTATGAGCGGCTTGTCTTTTCTATTGGTTCGATAAACGGTAATTCTGTTGGTTTGCTTTTATCTGGTAATATCGGGCTAGCGTGGAAGAAAGTTAACGGTAATTTTTTATTGGTTCTGGGTCTTGGTATTGTCGCGGGACTTGTCTTGTCAGCAAATACTGTGCTTGTCTTATTTCAATATTATCCAAAAATTCTCTCGGCTTTTTTTATTGGTCTGATTCTAATGTCTGTTTGGGTTTTAAAAAGTCAATTGGATAGTCGAAAGCCTGAGAATTTGGCCGCAAGTATGGTAGGGCTAGTTGTTATTCTCCTCATTGGGCATGTTGACCCAATAGTTGCCAATTTTGGTTATCTTTATATTTTTTTTAGTGGGATGGTAGGTATCTGTGCGATGATTTTACCTGGACTCTCCGGCGCTCTTATTTTAATTTTGCTTGGAGTCTATGAGTTTGTGCTAAGAGCTTTGGTGGGTCTTGATCTTGATTATATAATGACTTTTGCAATAGGGTGTCTATGCGGACTTATCCTCTTTTCAAAAGGATTGACTTTTTTACTAACACACCACAAAGATTTAACCTACGCTGTAATTATTGGAATGATGTTGGGATCAGTTTATGTGTTGTGGCCATGGCAAATTATGGCTGATGTAAATCTTGAGGGGGATGTAGCTCAGCATGCGGTACAAAGAATAAAAATGTTGCCGCTTAATTACTCAGATCTTACAGGCGCTTCAGCCATGATACCGCAAATAATTTTTGCAATGAGCCTAGGAGTATTAATTGTATTTTTTTTGAATAAGATCTCTAATGGGAAAAATTAAAACCTTGTGGAATTTTATAATGTGCCCGTCGAGACAAAAAATTTTGGAAGGTCTTTTCTTGCTAATGGTAGTTTCTTTGTGCGCTGCTTGTGCTAGCAGCTATGAGGCGCCCGTATTGGATGAGGGAGAGAAGCTTGTTATGAATGTTCCAATAGTGGTTAATAGTGGTGAGTCTTCTGATACATTTTTTATTGAAGAGAGGAGTCAACAATTTCGGGAAAGTTCTAAAACTCAAAAGCAAGTGCATGAAGTAAGGCGCGGGGATAACTTAATTTCGATTGCTTTTGAGTATGATTTGGATTTTAGGGAACTCGCACTGGCAAATGGGTTAACGCCTCCGTATACAATATTTATAGACCAAGAAATTAATCTCGATATTAGCCGTGCTTTTGAAAAAGAAACTCTAGGGCAGGCTAGATTGGGAATTGAAGTGTCTAATAGTTCTATTGCTCGTTCACAAGGAGCGGCTTCGGGATCTGGAGGACTTATTCGTGAGGCTATAGGCTCAAATACTGACCCGGTGTGGCAATGGCCCTCTTTAGGTCGAACTCTTAATGATTTCGAAGAAAATGAAAATAAAGGTATCGATATTAGTGGCCAAGTTGGTGACCCGGTTTTTGCGGCGGGTGACGGTGACGTGGTATTCTCAGGGCAGAGTTTGCAAGGTATTGGGAATTTGGTCATTATCCGCCATAGTGATTCATTCTTGAGCGCTTATGCGCATAACAGATCAATGATGGTTAGTGAAGGGATGGCAGTGAAGGGAGGGGAAAAGATAGCTGAGATTGGTCTAAATTCAAGCGGGGTGCCTATGCTTCATTTCGAAATTCGAGTTAACGGTAAGCCCACTGATCCTGCGAGCTTACTTCCAAAGCGATAATCGTATGCCCATCCATAATTGATTAAACAAATAGCGACAGGGTTGTTTGGTCTATTTTTCTAGTCGTTCTAGTTTATTAGGCTTGCCGTCCCATTCTTCCGCGTCTGGCAATGCGTCTTTTTTTTCCGTGATGTTTTGCCATTTTTCGGCCAGTTCTGCATTTAAATCCAAGAAAATTTGCTGAGTCTCAGGCAACTCGTCTTCAGCATAGATCGCGTCAGCAGGGCATTCGGGCTCGCACAAAGCGCAGTCTATGCATTCGTCAGGATGAATCACCAAGAAATTTGGACCTTCATAGAAACAATCTACTGGGCAGACTTCCACGCAATCTGTGTGTTTACAAGCGATACAATTTTCACCTACTACAAATGTCATTTTTACTCCAAGTTCTGTTTTTTAAAAATATAGATTATTCCACGCCCTTCTTATTTTAACGATTTCTTAGTCTGTTTCTCAATCATTAGTGATTTTCTCTTTTAATTCATACAAAATCGAGAGAGCTTCTCGCGCTGTTACCTGATCTGGACTTAATTTCTCCAAGTACTCAATTACAGGGTGAGAAGTTGGTTCAAATAAATTTCCCTGTTTTTTTGATACGTTTGAATTCGGACTATCACTCGCCTCTAACTCTTTAAGTTTATCGCTAGCTTTATCAATTACTGAAGTTGGGATTCCTGCCAATTTAGCGACTTGCAGCCCATAACTTTGATTTGCTGCTCCGGGCTTTACTGCATGGAGAAAAGCGATTCCTTTATCGTGCTCAAGGGCGGCTAGGTGAATATTTCTTATATGCTTGTATGTATTAGGTAAGCTGGTAAGTTCAAAATAATGAGTTGCAAACAGGGTGAATGCCTCCAAACGTTCCGCTATGTATATCACCGCTGACCAGGCGAGAGATAATCCATCAAAAGTACTGGTGCCTCGGCCAATCTCGTCCATCAAGACTAGGCTATTAGCAGTAGCATTATGCAATATATTTGCGGTCTCATTCATTTCAACCATAAAAGTAGAACGGCCTCCCGCTAAATCATCAGATGAACCGATGCGCGTAAATATTCGATCGATAGGACCTATAGTTGCTGCATCTGCGGGCACATAGCTACCCGTTAACGCCATCAACACGATGAGCGCCGTTTGTCTCATATAGGTTGATTTTCCTCCCATATTGGGACCGGTAATGATCAAAATTTTCTGTTCTTGGTTAAACGAGAGGTCATTCTTTATAAATTGATCCTCGATCACAGATTCAACAACCGGGTGTCGACCTTGTTCGATGATAATGCCAGGGTCTTTCGATAGCTTAGGTTTGCAATAATTTAGATTTGCCGCTCGTTCAGCAAAGGAGTTTAGGACGTCTAGTTCAGAAATTGCCTTCGCGCTTCTTAGTAGCATTGTTAGGTCTTCTGCCAAAACCTCTAACAATTCCTCATAAAGCTTTCTTTCTTTAGCTAGGGCTTTGGTTTTTGCGCTTAGTGCTTTATCTTCAAATTCCTTTAATTCTGGAGTGATAAAGCGCTCGGCATTTTTTAGTGTTTGCCGCCGAATGTACTCGGGGGGCAAGTCTGCGGTTGCTTGACCTTTGCTTATTTCTATAAAATATCCATGTATCCTATTAAACCCCACTTTTAGTGTGCTTAGTTTTGTTTTCTCTCTCTCTCGTGTTTCAAGATCAAGCAAATACTGACCACTGTTAAGACTTAAGTTTCGAAGTTCATCAAGCTCTGCATCGAAACCTTCTGCAATTACACCGCCTTCGCGGAGCACTACGGGTGGATTTTCCTTTATTGCTCTGGTTAGCAGAGCGAGTTGAACTGGAAATAAATTAATACGGCTTGCTAATTCAGCTATGTCGACAGAATCAATATGCTTGAGTTGATTTTGTAAAGAGGGTAAAGAGCTCAAGCAATCTCTCATTTTCGTGAGATCTCTTGGCCGAGAAGACCGAAGGCCGAGACGACCTAATATCCTCTCCAGATCACTTATTCTCTCTAACGATTCAGTAATTTTTTCAAAGTAGAAGTTTTCTTTTAAATAGTAAACAATTTGTTGTCGCCTTTGTAATTCGAGTCGATTCCTTAATGGACGATTGATCCATCGGCATAAAAGTCTGCTGCCCATCGGGGTTTTCGTAGAATCGATTACTGATAGAAGAGTATTTTTGTTGCCTCCCGCTAGGTTTGTGTCTAGTTCTAAGTTGCGCCGACACGAAGAATCTAAAATAACACTATCACTTACCGGCTCAGTTTGAATGCTTTGGATATGTGGTAGAGCTTTTTGCTGTGTTTCTTTTACATATTGTAGTAGGCATCCAGCGGCGCCGATCGCTAGTGAAAGGCCTTCGCAACCAAAGGCAACTAAATTTTTTGTGTGGAAGTGGCTGCAGAGTAATCTGGTTCCATTTTCCGGTTCAAACTCCCAGATTGGTCTTCTTCTCATCGCTGTGTGCGAAATTCTCTCATGGGTTTCGCCGAGATCATCTTGCACTAATAATTCGGTAGGTTTAATGCGATCTAATTCGTTTAATAGGGCATCAATACCCAGGACTTCAAGTACCACGAATCGACCAATGCTTATGTCTATATAAGCGATACCATAGTGCTGCATGGTGTTTTTTTCCAGAACTGCCTGTGATCGATTTATTGCCAGTACACTATTATCTCGATGTTGGTCTAACAACGCATCATCACTGAGTGTGCCAGGAGTAATTATTCTTATTACCGCTCTCTCCATGGGGCCCTTGCTTTTTGAGGGATCACCTATTTGCTCGCAAATTGCAATTGAGTTTCCTGCCTTGACGAGTTTTGCTAAGTATCGGTCGGAGGCATGATATGGAATTCCACACATTGGTATTTTGCTTCCCGCAGATTTTCCTCGAGAAGTCAGAGTGATACCGAGAATTTCAGAAGCTACTTTAGCGTCATCATAGAAAAGCTCATAAAAATCTCCCATTCGATAAAACAAAAGATTATCTTGATGCTCGGCTTTGATGCGCAGAAATTGCTGCATCATGGGGGTATGCTCTTGTGCTTCACTCAATGTCTTAATCATTCACGTAACTTAATCATGCTGTGATTTTACACTTTTAAGAGAAAACTTGGATCTAAATTTTGTCAGTGGAGGCTATGATGGATATTCTGTTGCCAATCCTATTGGCTTCGATGTCAGTACTAGATAAAATAAGTCATGACCGACTTAAATGATCTATCCTTTTCTGTTCTGGTTAAGAAATTTGCGAAAAAACTTTTGGCGAAAAAACTTATCGTCAGCACTGCAGAATCTTGTACTGGGGGGTGGATCGCTCAAGCTCTGACTGCTGAATCAGGTAGTTCAGATTGGTTTGATTCGGGCTTTATTACCTATTCTAACGAATCAAAGAAAAGATACCTTAATGTGCCTGCTGACTTGCTTTCCTTTTCGGGTCCAGGCGCAGTTAGTAAAGAAGTTGTTATTTCTATGGCGCAAGGAGCAAAAGACAGCTCTGGCTCCAATTTAGTAATAGCAGTAAGCGGTATCGCTGGTCCTGAAGGAGGGGAGATAGGGAAACCGGTTGGCACCGTTTGGATCGCCTGGCAATGGGAGAGTAGAATTGAAGCTAAACGCTTCGTGTTCAGTGGAGAGAGGTATGAGGTTCGGCGTTCTGCGGTGGAGGCTTCGTTGTTGGGGGCTATAGAGTTAATATCTTAAAGTTTCTTTAAAGGAAATTTAAGATTTGCCAATATACTGGTTGTATATACAGTTATATTTTGTTTTAATAATGCTGTGTGTTTATACAGTTGCTAACATTGCGGGAATGCAACTGAGTATCAACTCGGGTAAGGAAGCTTAACACCTGCTAGGTTGGGTGTTCGTGCCCCGTGCTTTATGGCCCACTATTATTAGACTGGCTAGCCAGTCTGAGCTTTATAGATATTAGTGCAAGCGGAGCTCAATATTCAACTTAGCAAACCAAGTATAGAGAAAGGTTTTTGCTAACCTCTTTTGCAAGGACGGGAAATTAAAGTTTGCGAGTAGTTGAGGATAAACTACTCTTGGCGCGCTGATAGGCGAAAAGCGTAACTAACAACTGCATTACTCACGGAACCAGCATCAGTTGTAGGAAATTATTAAGGAAAAACTATGATTGAAGAGAATGGGAATAAAGAAAAAGCATTGGCTGCTGCGCTTTCTCAAATTGAGAGGCAGTTTGGCAAAGGTTCAATGATGCGCCTCGGTGATACGGAGCGGGAGGCAATTCCTGCGATTTCGACTGGATCGCTCGGGTTAGACATAGCATTGGGAATTGGGGGACTTCCAAGGGGTCGTATTTGTGAGATATATGGCCCAGAATCATCAGGTAAGACTACGCTTACTTTACAAGTTATTGCGGAAGCGCAGAAGGCTGGTGGGAGCTGCGCGTTTATCGATGCGGAGCACGCATTAGATCCGATTTATGCTGAGAATCTCGGCGTCGACGTTGAAAATTTGTTAGTCAGTCAGCCGGACACCGGAGAACAAGCTCTTGAGATATGCGACATGGTCGTTCGGTCTGGCGCTCTCGATGTTGTCGTGATTGATTCCGTTGCTGCGTTAACTCCTAAAGCAGAAATTGAAGGGGACATGGGTGACACCCACATGGGTCTCCAAGCTAGATTGATGTCACAGGCTTTGCGAAAAATGACTGCTAATATAAAAAATTCGAATACCTTGGTGATATTTATTAATCAGATACGGATGAAGATTGGGGTGATGTTTGGTTCACCAGAGACGACGACTGGAGGTAACGCACTGAAATTCTACTCTTCCGTTAGATTAGATATCCGTAGGATCGGATCCATCAAAGATGGAGACGAGGTTGTCGGTAACGAAACTAGGGTCAAAGTCGTAAAAAATAAGGTTGCCCCTCCCTTCCGCCAAACCGAATTCCAGATCATGTATGGGCAGGGAATCCACCATTTAGGTGAAGTTATTGATCTAGGCGTGAAGCAGGGTCTAATTGAAAAATCTGGAGCCTGGTATGCTTATAAGGGAGAAAAGATAGGTCAAGGGAAGAAGAATGTGGCCCTGTTCCTGGAAGAAAACCCTGAGATAGCGGACGAGGTAGAGGGCCTAATTCGAAAGCAATTACTAGCTGATCAGAACAAAGAAGAGAAAATTGAGGGTATCGAAAGCGATGACGTGCTTGTTTTAGCAGATGCTAAACCAAAAACAGCATCATGAGTATTTTTAAAAAATATTTATGAAGAAAAATGAGCGATTGTGACACTCCGATGCTTAGGCGAGCTAGTATGGATTTCTTGGCTCGCCGCGAGCATTCAGCACACGAGCTTAAGCAGAAATTGTTGCAAAAATTCCCTAATGCTGCCGAAAGCGTTATAAATCTTACCCTTGATCAGCTAAAAAAGGATAATCTCCAAAGCGATACAAGATTCGCTGAATCTTACTCGAGGTATCGAAAAAATCGGGGATTTGGATTCTTACTCATTAAGCGTGAACTCGCCATAAGGAGAGTCGCCCTTAACATTGTTGAAAAATACGTCTTCCCTGATGACGATGCCTGGGTGGAATCTGCCACACGTATCCTATCTAAGCCTCGCAATATAGGCGCGGCTACGGCCACTGGTTCCAAGGAACACTTGAAGCTCTTGCGTCATCTGCGTAGCAGAGGCTTCCTTGCGCGCCAAATCGATGCCGCAGTAAGAGAGGTTGCGAGTTTACATCCTTCTAGATGACATCGAAATTCGAATCTCCGGCTAAGAATATGATCGCTGGAAGAATTTATTTCTGATCTCTGGAGAATTTGAGTATCATACTCCAAAATAACTTCCACGATGTTAAGAACTATATGAGACTCATTAGACCGTTCCGTGGCGTCCGACCGACCAAAGACATGGCATCAAAGGTCGCGGCATTCCCTTATGACGTAATTAACCGTTCTGAGGCGACAGCACTAGCTGCTAACAACCCCTATAGCTTCCTGCATATTAACAAACCCGAAATTGATGTTTCTGATGACATCAGTCCATATGATCCAATAGTCTATGAAACAGGGCGTATTAACCTGGATGAGTTTTTGAACTCCGGCGTCTTGAGTCAGGATGATGAGGAAACGTTTTATGTGTATAAACAGAAAATGGGCTCTCACGAACAAACGGGGCTTGTCGCTGTAGCATCGGTTGAAGCGTATGAAAAGGGAATTATAAAGAAGCACGAATTGACTAGGCCAGAAAAAGAAGATGATCGAGTAAAGCATATGGAGGCGCTGGGAGCGCAAGTAGGACCAGTCTTCCTAACTTACAAGTATGACAAGCAAATATCTGATCTCATTAATCAAGCAAGAGAAGATATCCCTGCTTATGATTTTGATGCGGATGACGGTATCCAGCATACGTTTTGGGTCATTAAGGACGCTGCCTTAAGGGACGCCTTAAATGAGGCATTTAATAGGATTGAAGCAATCTATGTTGCGGACGGGCACCACCGTTCAGCCGCTGCCTGTCGTGTAAAAAAAATATATGCGGAGCGGAATAAGGCCCACTCGGGGAATGAGTCTTACAATTATTTCCTTGCAGTTCTTTTCCCTCATACTGAAATTAAAATATTAGATTATAACCGCATATTAAAAGACCTAAACGGCCTGAGTTCCGGTGGTTTCCTTGAAGCTTTACAATTAAATTTTAATTTGCAAAAGGCGGTTGGAGGAGAGCAGGTTAAACCTAATAAGGCTAATGAGTTTGGATTGTATACTGATGGTGCTTGGTATAAATTAAATCTCAAGTCGCAAGTTGCTTCTTCTCTTCAAACTGAAGATGCATCAGAGAGATTGGATGTGGCAATAATGCAGAGGTATATACTCTCGCCTCTACTTAATATCTGCGACCAAAGAACTGATCATCGAATTGATTTTGTCGGCGGTATTAGAGGGTTGTCTGAGTTGGAACGACGTGTTGACGGGGGCGCTTATGAAGCTGCGATGTCCTTATATCCAACCTCTGTGGAAAGCCTGATGTGTGTTGCTGATTCGAATCAAGTAATGCCGCCTAAATCTACCTGGTTTGAACCAAAATTGAAAAGCGGGCTCATAACGCATCTATTAGATTAAGTAACTAAATCTCGTGCTAGAAAAGGACTCGGCTAAGAAAGACGTCTCTTCGTTGCTTTGGCCCCATTAATTGACCCGGAGGCTCACATTATTCAGAGCCTCCGAGAAAACTGCTTTCATTTCAATTGCAGTAATCGTTAAGCTACGTCTCTTTGGGTTACATCTGATAACACGTTATTTCCGTTTCTTATGAGTACTGTTTTTGGTTTCATTGAATCCGGTATCTCTCTGACCAAATCGATATAAAGCAAACCATCAGTAAAAGCTGCATCTTTTACTCTTACATGGTCGGCTAATTGAAACCGTCGCTCAAAGTCTCTTCCTGCAATACCTTGGTGTAAAAATTTACGAGCTTCGTTCTTATCAAGTTTCTGGCCAGTAACCGTTAAAATCTGATTTTCAATATTTATTGTTAGATCTTTCATCTGGAAGCCTGATATGGCAATAGTAATTTGGTACTGGTTCTCATCGAGAAGCTCAATATTATAAGGGGGGTAACTAGTTGCGTTTGGCTCCGAGCTGTGAATGTTATTTAGCAGCGACGATAAATGTTCAAACCCTACGGTAGAACGGTATAAAGGTGAAAAGTCAAAAGTCCTCATATTCATATCCTCATAGATACCCAAAATTGGGTTTTCAAGCAATATGCTTAATGGCCTGTCCATAAAAGTAGACCAGGCGCCTCGAGAAACCTATTTCGAACGTCTCTCTTAATTTTATATATAAGGGTTTGCCTTTGGATTTCAATCAGTGAGGGGAAATTGCTATATCTGATATTACCTAAATTATTGTAAAATAAAAGAAAATATAGTCAGACTAATGAAAATCTGCATCATTTTTTAACCTAATTTTCTGATTTTTTCCTAATAGGAGGTTTAATGGGTTGTCTAATTAGTTGATTACAAGAAGCTCCATAAAATTATCGACTGCGGTATTTTCAAGGACGGGTTGATTTTTAAATAACTCGATGATTTTCTGACAATGCCCTTTGGGAAATAAGGTCGACAGATTTTTTTCGAATTTTTGTTTTAGTAAAGGGATCCCTTCCTGACGACGCCTTCTATGCCCCACAGGATAGTTAATTTCGACTTTCTCTGTATGGGTGCCGTCGTTAAAAAAGACTTGGACGGCATTAGCGATACTGCGTTTGTCTGGCTCCAAGTATTCCCGCGAATATTTAGGGTCTTCTATGATCTCCATCTTATCTCGAAGTTGGTCAATGAGTGGGTTTGATCTGTGAAAATCATCTTCATAATGCTCAGCCACCAGATTTCCAAAAATTAGAGGGACGGCTGTCATGTATTGAAGACAATGGTCGCGGTCTGCTGGGTTGTTGAGTGGGCCGACTTTGCTAATAATCCGAATCGCGGATTCATGCGTGTGAATGACTATTTTCGTTATCTCGTTAAGGCGGCCTTGAATCTTTGAATGAAGTTGGACCGCTGCTTCTGCAGCAGTTTGTGAATGGAATTCAGCTGGGAAAGATATTTTAAATAAAATATTTTCCATTACATAACTTTCATATCTTTGGGGGAAAGAAAATTCTTTACCGTTAAAAGATACATCGTAAAAACCCCAAACTGGGGCAGACAATACACTGGGATAACCAATTTCGCCGCGCAAAGTTAGGTCGGCTAGGCGCACAGCGCGAGAGGTTGCATCTCCTGCCGCCCAGGATTTTCTTGGTCCTGCATTAGGGGCATGTCTATAGGTTCTTAGACTCGAACCATCAAGCCAAGCTTGCGATAATGCATTAATGATTTGATCTTTAGTGCCTCCCAGCATGTGTGTAGCTATAGCAGTTGAGGCTACTCTAACCAGAAGTACGTGGCATAACCCCACGCGATTGAAACTGTTTTCTAACGCTAATACTCCTTGTATTTCATGAGCTTTAATCATCGCGGTCAATACGTCTTTCATTATCAAGGGATCTTCCCCGCGACTAACTCGGACCTGGGAAATATAGTCTGCAACAGAAAGTATTGCGCCTAGATTGTCAGATGGATGTCCCCATTCTGCAGCGAGCCAGGTATCATTGAAATCTAACCACCGAATTATGCATCCGATGTCCCATGCTGCTTTGACCGGATCTAACTGGAATGAAGTTCCTGGAACACGAGCTCCGTGAGGGACAACAGTTCCATCCACGAGAGGGCCTAATAATTTACTGCATTCAGGGAATTTGAGTGCCAAGAAGCCACAGCCTAACGTATCCATAAGGCAATTACGGGCAGTATCGTAGGCTTCGCTTGAGGTTATCTTATAGTCACAAACGTAATTTGCTATGTCTATCAGTACTTGATCTGGCTGTGGGCGCTGGTTTAGTTCTACATTTGCGTTCAACTACTTGTTCCTTTTTGTGGAGTTATTGTGCTTTTGGGCCATATTCATCGTTCGCTTATAGCTTTCCATTCCGTTATATCGGGCCCAGTATATTGAGCACTTGGGCGAATTATCCGATTTTTGGCTCGTTGTTCTTTTACGTGAGCTGCCCAGCCAGTTAGCCGGGACATGACAAAAATGGGTGTAAATAGCTTGGTCGGAATACCAAGAAAGTGATAGGCACTGGCGTGAAAAAAATCAGCGTTGCAGAATAGTTTCTTTTCGCGCCACATTACTTCCTCACACCGGACGGAAACGGGGAAAAGGATGTTGTCACCAACTTCGGAGGCTAATTTTTCGGCCCAAGCTTTTATGATAATGTTTCGCGGATCCGAATGGGTGTAGATGGCATGACCAAACCCCATGATTTTTGTCTTCATTTTTAACATAGTCATTAAGGCTTCTTCTGCTTCTTGGGGGCAGCTCCATTTTTCGATCATTTCCATGGCTGCCTCATTAGCACCCCCATGCAGAGGGCCTCTTAGGCTTCCGATCGCAGCTGTAATGCAGCTATGCAAGTCGGACAAAGTTGATGCGCATACTCGAGCTGTGAAGGTCGAGGCGTTAAATTCATGTTCAGCGTAGAGTATGAGGGAAACATTCATGACTTTTTCGAACAACTCGCTTGGGGTTTTGCCGGACAACATGTGTAGAAAGTGAGCGCCGATCGATGGCTCATCTAAATCGGTTTTTATACGTTCTCCGTGGTGAGAAAAACGGAACCAGTAGCAAATTATTGAAGGCAATACGGCCAATAATCTGTCGGCTACTCTATCTTGTTGCTCAAAAGAAAGTTCCGGTTCTAAATTTCCCAAAACCGAGACACCCGTTCGCATTACATCCATTGGATGAGCAGATGAAGGGATTCGCTCTAAGACTTCTTTCAAAGCTTCGGGCAATTTCCTGAGAGATTTTAGCTCGTTAACATAGGCTCTGAGCTGGTTTTGGTTTGGCAGTTTGCCACGAAGAAGCAAGTAAGCGACCTCTTCAAATTTTGCTTTTTCAGCCAGCACGGAGATATCGAGGCCGCGATATGTCAGGCCGGTGCCAGTCTTGCCAACGGTACAAAGCGACGTTTCACCGGCAACTTGCCCACGAAGACCAGAACCGGTTAGCTTCTTATCTATGACGCATCTCCTCTTTTCACCTGTATTTCTCTAATTATTTGCTATCGGATTTTTCAAAAAGTAAATCTAATTTCTCTTCATACGCATGATAATTAAGAATTTCATACAACTCCTCCCGGGTCTGCATTTGATCAATTACAGCGGATTGGTCTCCATCTTTAAGAATTCTTTCGTATACCTCTGTGGCAGCTTTACTCATAGCCCTGAACGCGCTTAGAGGGTAAAGAACCATAGCTACGCCACTTCGCTGCAGATCTTCGGAGTTAAATAAAGGAGTCTTACCAAATTCCGTAATATTCGCAAGAATGGGTGCATCAGTGGCCTCCGCGAATTTACAATATTGATTAAGGTCAGTGATAGCCTCTGGAAAAACGGCATCGGCCCCGGCTTCAACACAAGCTGACGCTCTTTCAAGGGCAGAGTCAATACCTTCTACTGCTAATGCGTCGGTACGGGCCATAATTACAAAGTCTTCGTCTATTCTGCTATCAGAGGCTGCTTTGACGCGATCTACCATCTCGCTTTGGCTGACTATTGCTTTGTTTGGCCGATGGCCACATCGTTTTTGAGAAACCTGGTCCTCAATGTGAACCGCTGCAGCGCCCGCTTTTTCCATAGAGCGAATGGTTCTGGCGATATTAAAAGCGCTCCCCCAGCCAGTATCAATGTCAACCAGCAGCGGTAGCTCAGTAGCATTGCAAATTCGTTCAACATCGTTGATCACGTCGTTGAGACTTGTAATTCCTAGGTCTGGCAAACCGTAGGAGGCATTAGCCACACCTCCTCCAGAAAGGTAAATGGCTTGATGTCCGGCATTTTCTGCAAGCATCGCGCAATAGGCATTGATTGTTCCAACGATTTGCAATGGAGAGTTTTCTGTGAGGGCTTGTCTGAATTTTGCTCCCCTCGAAATAGCTTTCACTTTAAGTTGACCCCCTATATATATGACTTAATATACGTCGTATTATACATATAATTGAAAAATTCCTCAGCGATAATGGGACGGAAAGCGCTAACTGCATCCCCTTTGGTGGGTGAAATTTGAACTACTCATTGCCTATAAATTATGTTGATGTCCTAATTTTTTAAAATCAGTTGATATTAGTTGAGTTGTAATACCAGGGATAAAATAAATGGCTTTCAAGCAATTTCAAGATTTTTTGGGCGGATTGGTGAAGCGCCAACGTAAGCTGTTCTTTGTCGCTAATGAGCATGATTCGATAGATGAGCTTTTAAAAAAACTGATGGGTACGGTAGGGGAGGTATCGGGGATTGTTACAGCCAGGCAAGTATTAGACCGTTACTCCGAGCTGGAAAGTGACTTAAAACTTAAATTTTTTAAATCTTTAGAGCAGGATTTCAATGCAGAAGAGAGCCTAGTTGAAAAGGCTTTCGAGAAATACAAAAAGAATCCCTCAAGTGCTAACTTAAATTCACTATCGAAAGTTGCTGAACCACAAAGGCATGAGTTATTGCGCAGGCTTAATTCCACGCCAGATGCCACTCATAATCTTGTATCGATGCGCAAAGATTTACTGGGGTATCTTCAAGCGCACCCAGAGTTGAACTCAGTTGATGATGATTTTGTTAGATTATTTTCTTCATGGTTTGGTCGAGGATTCTTGGTTCTCCAGACGATTAATTGGTCAACTTCAGCGGCTGTACTGGATCGAATTATACGTTATGAAGCAGTCCATGAAATTAAAGATTGGGAGGATTTAAGGAGTCGGATTGAGCCGTCAAACCGGAGATGTTTTGCCTTCTTTCATCCGGCTCTTGCCGATGAGCCGCTTATTTTTGTGGAGGTAGCATTAACGAGAGAAATACCAAAGTCAATTGATTCTATACTACAAGATAAGGATGTTGGGCACGATGATGCGTCAGAATATAAAACGGCAACCTTCTATAGCATAAGTAATTGCCAGCCGGGGCTAAAGAATATATCGTTCGGAAATTTTCTGATCAAGCAAGTCGTTCAGGAGCTTCAAGCCGAATTTCCCTCCATTTCAAAATTCGTAACGCTTTCACCAATACCCGGTTTTCATAGTTGGCTTAATACCCCAAATAATGCGAAAGAAACAGCATTAGTGGAATTAGCGGAAGAGATTAAAGGACTGCCACTCTCGACAGACATAATCGAAAGCAAAGGTGAGGTTATTAAAAAGGGAGTTTTCAATTATCTCTTGAGAGCGAAAAAAGGCAAGTACCCGCTGGATCCTGTAGCGCGATTTCATCTTGGTAATGGTGCGTCAATTCATCAGCTCAATGAAAGCGCTGATTTGAGTGAAAAAGGGATTAGTCAATCTAGGGGAGCCATGGTCAATTATCTATATGATCTGAATCATATTGAAGAAAATCATGAATTGTACGCCACAGAGGGGGGTATTGAGTACAGTGATAAGTTAAAATCTCTTTTAGTAAAGGTGCAGTAAAGGATAGTAACCGCGATTGACGTGACATTTGCTTCTTATAAAGCGAAACAGGATCAATCTGTGATTAGTTTAAGTGAAGATGGAGTGCCTTTAAGGTTGCGCTGATGTTAAATGAGTTTCTGCCATGTGTTGTATTATGCCTGGCTTGTCGCTCTCTAATTGACAAATGCTGTATTGAAATTCTCTGGCGTAAGGGTCAAGAGCCTTAGCGCTTTTAACTGCCGAAGCCAAGTCGGCCTCGGCACTCTTTTGAGTGTTATAGGGGCCCGAAATTTCCACTTTCAAATCTGGATCGCTTGATGCAGATGCAATTATGTAAAAATTTTTAGGTTTCATCTGATCTATTAAGATTACCGTGTTGCCAAATACCACAAGGCTAGTATCGGCCATGGGTTTCAAAGCAGTAGCTTTCCTTGAAAAAAGTTAACAGAAACATTGTTACTCGAATAAAACATCATTTTTTCGCGAGCGGACTAAAGATTTCTGGGCTTTGATAACAAGTAACATCTTGATTTTTCCTGCTTTAGATCATGTCTAGTCTTTGTAATCAATTTGTTAGACAATGCATGCGCTCGATAAAACAATTACATGCTCTCGAAAATATTTCGCTGTCAAAATTATGTTAGATACGAAACCTTTGCTTTTTAGAAAGAATTTTCCGCAAATAAGGCGAGCTGATTTAGAGATTATGCAGGTAAATTTGGGCTATAAATGTAATCTTAGCTGCAGCCATTGTCACGTAAATGCTGGGCCTAATCGAACTGAGCTGATGACTAAAGATAATATAGAAATTGTTTTAGAATTTATCTTGGCTCACTCAGTAAAAATCCTCGACTTAACAGGAGGGGCTCCAGAATTGAATCCTCATTTTAAATACCTAGTAAGAGAGGCACGTCGCAATGAAATTGATGTAATCGATCGCTGCAATTTAACAATACTAAAACAGCCTGGTTTTGAGACGATGGCCGAATTCCTTGCTGAGCAAAGTGTTACAATCACCGCCTCGCTACCTTGCTATACTCCGCAAAAAGTAGAACGACAAAGAGGCAAAGGCGTTTACGAAGAGAGCATTGAGGTATTAAAGAATCTGAACGAATTGGGATATGGGGTTGATTCAAATAAGCGATTAAATCTTGTTTTCAATC
The DNA here is from genome assembly GCA_029245905.1 of Gammaproteobacteria bacterium. Taxonomy (GTDB): domain Bacteria; phylum Pseudomonadota; class Gammaproteobacteria; order Pseudomonadales; family Pseudohongiellaceae; genus UBA9145. The sequence continues at coordinate 4,224 of JAQWOJ010000070.1, read as the reverse complement.
CTGAAGGGCTTGATTTACCACCTCCACAAAATAGTTTAGAGATAGCATATAAAGAAGCCTTGGGCTCAGAGCATGGCATTGTTTTTAACCAATTGTTCACTATAACAAATATGCCTATAAAACGGTTTGGAGGTATGCTTCTGGCTAAAGGTCTTTATAATAATTATATGAGTATACTAAGAGAAAATTATAATAAAGATAATTTAGACACAGTGATGTGTCGTAATTTGTTGAGTGTTGATTTTAATGGATATGCGTACGATTGTGACTTCAACCAAATGTTGGACGCGTCATTTATTAATCGAAAGAGTTCTCGAACCCATATCTCAGAGTTGTTAAATCGTGAAATAAAAGGAAATCCAATTAATGTTGGTGAGCATTGTTTCGGGTGTACTGCCGGTCAAGGAAGTAGTTGTGCGGGCTCACTAGATAGTTGATCGTTGTTATCATCTGATGAAGTTGATATCTGTTATTATCCCGGTTCTGAATGAGGAAAATTCGTTACGCGAATGCCTTTCAGTGTTACAGGGCTTTCGTACTCGTTACCTGGAAATAATAGTGGTTGATGGGGGCTCAACAGATCGGACTGCCGAAATTGCAACGCCTCTGGCAGATAAGTTCCTCGTAGCGGCCAGAGGGCGAGCTAACCAAATGAATGTTGGAGCCACTAATGCACAAGGGGAACTATTTCTCTTTCTTCATAGTGATACTCTATTACCAGGAAGTGGTTTGCAAGAATTGCAAAGGCGCGTTAAGGGAGAGGATATTGTTTGGGGGTGGTTTAATCTAAAATTTTCGAATCCTGCATCCTTTTTCACTCTAATAAGTAAGTTTATGCGAGTTCGGTCAAAGCTTACGGGTATATGTACAGGGGATCAAACTTTGTTCGTTGGTGCCCAATTGTTTAATAGTATTGAGGGTTTTCCAGACGTTGCGTTAATGGAAGATGTCGCTGTTTGCAAACGTCTGAAAAAGTATATCTCTCCGATTATCTTAAATAATGCAGTCATTTCATCGAGCAGAAGGTGGGAAAAAAACGGGACTTTGAGGACAATATTTTTAATGTGGTGGCTGCGTCTCCAATATTGGTTTGGGGTAAGCCCTGAGCGACTTGCTACTATTTATTATCCTGATTACTCTTTATCAAAAAATGCAGAGAACTCGGCTAAGCACCCATACTCCCATCCTCATCTTAGCATTTTATTGTTTGGGAGAAGCCCGGAACTTGGGAAAGTGAAAAAAAGGCTTCATTCGTCGATTGGTGTCGAAAAATCGCTGTCATTGCACAAGGCTATGTGCGAACGAATGCTTCTGCTACTTAAAAATACGGCTATCGCAGAGACTCAGTTTTGGCTTACTTCTGATCCCAATCAAACTTTTTTAGGTTCACTATCCGCAGGAGACTCTCTTATTAAGCAACCGGAGGGTAATTTGGGGGAGAAAATGTTTTTTGCTATTTCTCAAGCTCTGGCCGTGCCGGCGAAAACGGGGGTTTTGTTGTTTGGCTGCGATTGTCCTGCTATTACTGAGACCTATTTAAAAAAGGCGGCATCTCATCTAAATCAAGGCGTTAAATTAGTTTTAGGGCCAGCCGAAGATGGAGGTTATGTTCTGATAGGAGTTAATGGAATTTATCCTGAGCTGTTTAGAGATATCGATTGGGGCTCAGAACAGGTTTTCAGTCAAACTGTACACAATGCTATGGCCTTAGGAATAGATTACGTAACCATGGAACCTCTCTGGGATGTAGATCGGCCAGAAGACTTGCTTAGACTCCAAGAGCTCTCTCCTCCGCTTGACTGGGATGCCCGAGACTAATTTAAGGTTCCTCAGGAGGCTCTAAATTAGTCTCTAACCTTTTGATCAATTAATGGATTCTGAGTAACATTTACTTTGGTCTATACTTAAAATTCTATTTTTGCTTCTAACGATAGCAACTTATCGGCTAATTTTTCTGTGTCTATTTTATATTCTCGCGCAGTGATGCGGCTATGGATTTCGACAATTTTAGATGTGTTAATAACTGATAGTTCGCCAGATGCATTTTTTATCAGGTCGGCGTTAGCTTCGAGGTATTGTATGATTTCTGGATCTGAGGGAATCATGAGTCTGGTTCTTCAATGTCTAAATAAATGACAACTTTTACGTTGACAGGTGTCGATCTAGTTCAGGCGTTGACATTTTGCAATCCTAAAAATTGAAGGTTGATAAACCAACAAAACACTAAACAGGCTGTAATACATAGAGATTGCCTAATTTAAAGCCTAATTTCGCCTAACCACCTCTATTTCGTCGACCGTTGGGAAACCTTTTAGTATACAATTAACAGTCATCAATAAGCTTGTTTTACGCTGAGCCTAAATTATAACGACAAGAGTAATAATATCTTTATGGTTGAAGGAACCAAGGTTTTAATAATAGATGATGATGAATCATCTCGCCATGATCTGGAAACCATTATTGGATTTCTCGGTGAAGAGGTAGTTTCTATCCATTCGAACGCTTGGCATTCGGCGGCTTCAAATCTGATTCAAGATCCAAGCCAGGTTGCGATTGCAATAATTGGCCGATGTGAATCAACTCCTTTTGAGAGACTCATTCAAGAGATATTCGAGTGGGAGGCTGGTATATCGTTCATAATTTTGCCTCCTCAGGATATTTCGGGAATAAAAGATTCAGAATTAATTGCGCGGACCATACTCCTAGCAACCGATAATTTAAATTATCAGTCTTTAGTAGATGCTTTTCGTAAAGCTAGACTCTTTAAAGAGCGCTACAATCGATTGCGGGATGTTGATGGTATAGTCGATTCTAATGTTTTTCATGGGCTTGTTGGTAAAAGCCAAGCGATACAGCACGTGAGAAGAATGATGTCGCAGGTTTCTGATACAGAAGTAAGTGTTCTGATAATGGGAGAATCTGGCACTGGCAAAGAAGTTGTTGCTAGAAGTCTGCATCTAAATTCTGCGAGAGCAGATAAGCCCTTCATCCCTATCAATTGCGGGGCGATTCCGAGCGAGCTTTTAGAAAGTGAATTATTCGGTCATGAAAAAGGGGCCTTTACTGGAGCTATCTCTTCGAGAGAAGGCCGCTTTGAGCTCGCTGATGGGGGGACCTTATTCTTAGATGAAATTGGTGATATGACGCTAAATATGCAAGTAAAATTATTGAGAGTCTTACAAGAGAAAAGCTTCGAGAGGGTTGGCGGGGTTAAAACAGTAAAAACCAATGTAAGAATTATAGCGGCAACGCATAAAGACTTAGAGAAAATGATTCTGGAAGAAAATTTCCGCCAGGACTTATATTATCGAATTAACGTTTTCCCAATCGATATGCCGCCTCTTCGAGATAGAGCGGAAGATATTCCTCTTTTGTTAGATGAGCTGATTAGAATTATGGAGGCGGAGAAGCGAGGGTCGATCCGATTTAACTCTAGTGCCATTTCCTCGCTTTGTCGACACGATTGGCTTGGAAATGTTCGAGAACTAGCAAATCTAGTAGAGAGAATGTCTATTTTGCATCCGCACGCAATTATTGGGATAAATGAACTACCAATGAGGTTTCGGCATGCTGCTAATATCAGGTCAGATGAATCTTTGGTGAAAAAGCATATCGGGGATAATAAAGGGCCGGACGGCCTGAGCGAGAAAGAGGCTTCTGTATTCGAAAACCGAGAGGCACAGTCTCTGTTGCCCCTAAGAGGTTTGGATTTGAAAGAATATCTGGCGAATCTAGAAAGATCGTTGATAGAGCAAGCATTGGGGCACAGTGAGGGTGTTGTTGCTCGGGCGGCGGATCGACTTGGTATTCGTAGAACGACTCTCGTTGAAAAAATGAGAAAATATCAGATGATCAAAAAACATGATGAAAGTAAAATTGCCGTTACCGCTTTGTCAGAAGAAATAGAAAATCCTGAATCTGAAAATCTTCGACTGAATTAGTTTGCTCCGGTAATCGGACGATCGTTTACTATGCCGGATTGAATTTCTAAAAATATATTGATACCAGATGGTGTCGTTTGCCGCGCTCGTAGTAATATTCCTTCAAAATCCAGAGCTAACCAGAATATTGTCTCTCTCCCACTGTTTTTGCTATGTGTTCTTGCTATTTTGATGCTCTCAAATGTCCCTAAGGGAGTAACAATTTTTTCTTCACCAAGAATTTGATACGCATAAGTCTCGATATCATTTTTGTTTACGATTGTAAAAGTGAGTTCCGCGTTAC
>JAQWOJ010000058.1 GCA_029245905.1 Gammaproteobacteria bacterium | reverse complement strand
AGGTAAAGAGTCGTTGCTAGCGAACGATCCGCAATATAAGCCGAACTATTGAGAAGAGATAAAGTTTCATCTATTCCAGCGGGAATTTCCTTGCTCATAAACTAGTTACAAGCCTCAACCGCTCGCTTGGTCATTACTTTTACCAAATGCGCTCTATATTCAGCGCTCGCATGAATATCTGAATTCATCTCCTCTACCGATAATTCAACTGGGTCTATCGCGGCTGGGGAAAAATTCTTATTTAACGCGTCTTCCAACCGCCTACCGCGATGGACACAGGCAGTAGCGCCTGTTACACCGACGCGAACATTATCGGAAAGTTTGACAAGAAAAACACCGACGATGGCATACCTCGACGCCGGATTTTCAAACTTCATGTATGCCGCAACATTTGCAACAGGAAACGATATCGAAGTTATCAATTCATCCTCTTCTAAGGCTGTCTCAAACATCCCAGTAAAAAAATCATCACCGGAAATTTCTCGCTTATTAGTGTTGACAGTGGCACCCAGACCAATTATCGCAGCAGGATAATCAGCTGCTGGATCATTATTCGCGATAGAGCCGCCAATAGTTCCTCGATTACGAACAGCAGGATCGCCAATATTGCCCGCCAGTTTAGCCAACGCAGGAATATCCCTTAGAACTTCTGGAGAAGAAGCCACAGAACGATGGGTAACCATAGCACCTATTGTCACACATTCATTATGAGCTTTAATCTCTGTTAAACTCTCAACTCCACTTAAATCGATAATATTACTGGGACCAGCTAAACGATGCTTCATTGTAGGCAGCATGGTTTGTCCTCCTGCCACAAACTTACCATCTTCTGCTTTTTGGATCGCCGTTACCGCCTCTTCGACGCTCTTAACTTTTTCAAAAGAAAAGTTGTACATAAATTATTCCTTATTATTCCTGATTAACCCATTGATTGAGCAGCACGCCACACATTTTCAGGCGTTGCTGGCATATCTATATGTTTGATACCTAATGCATTAGTGATCGCATTAATAACGGCAGGAGGCGCACCTATAGCACCGGCCTCACCACAACCTTTCACACCCAAAGGATTATCCGGCGGGTTAGTTGGCGCATAATCTACATCAAAACTTGGGACATTGTCCGCACGAGGCATCGCATAATCCATATACGACGCGGTAATCAATTGGCCATCAGCATCATACTGGCACCCCTCCAGCAACGCTTGTCCAACTCCATGAACAATTCCACCATGGACCTGACCTTCCACAATCATGGGATTAATTAATTTACCAAAATCGTCTACCGCTGAATACTTAACGATCTCTACCTCCCCAGTTTCCGGATCAACTTCAATTTCACAAACATGTGTGCCGGCCGGAAAAGAGAAGTTAAGCGGGTCAAAGAATGCGTTTTCATCGAACCCTGGCTCTAAGCCTTCCGGGTACGAATGCGGAACATATGCATTGAACGCGACCTCCGCGATGTTCATAGACTTGTCCGTACCAGCAACTGAAAAATTTCCTTCCTCAAACTCAATATCACCCTCAGCTGCCTCTAAAGCATGTGCGGCAATTTTTTTACCCTTTGCAATTAATTTTTCGCAGGCCTTAGCAATAGCTACTCCTCCAACAGCAAGAGATCTAGATCCGTACGTCCCCATGCCGAATTGCGTCTTTGCGGTATCGCCATGAATTACCTCTATATTTTCAAGAGGGACACCAAGTTGTTCTGTGATCAACTGTGCAAAAGTTGTCTCGTGTCCCTGACCGTGAGAATGAGTACCCGTGAACACTTGAACATTACCAGTGGGATTGAATCTTACTTGCGCGCTTTCCCAAAGACCAACTCCAGCGCCAAGCTGACCAACCGCAGCTGATGGCGCGATACCGCAGGCCTCAACATAAGACGACAGACCTATCCCACGCCTTTTGCCACGAGATTTAGCCTCCTTCGCTCTCTCAGAAAATCCGTCATAATCAGCTAAACTCAAAGCTTTTTCTAACGCTGCTGGGTAATCTCCTGAGTCGTAACATTGCACGACCGGTGTTTGATAGGGAAACGCATCAACTGGAATAAAATTTCGGCGCCTTATCTCTGCGGGATCAAGACCAATATCCTCAGCGCAGACGTCGACTAGCCGCTCAAGTAAGTACGTAGCCTCAGGTCTACCTGCTCCGCGCGCCGCATCAACAGGCGCTGTGTTTGTGAATACTGCTTTTACCTCGGAATAAATTAATGGTGTCGAATACTGCCCAGCTAAAAGAAACGCGTAAAGATAGCTAGGCACCATTGTTGAAAAAGTTGACAAGTATGCTCCTAAATTTGCAGTCGTATTGACCCGCATCGCCAGGAATTTGCCCCGCTCATCCATAGCCATTTCAGCGAAGGCAACGTGGTCACGACCATGCGCATCTGACATAAATGCCTCAGTTCTATCGGATGTCCATTTAACCGGGCGATTAACTTTGCGACACGCCCAACCGACAACCAACTCCTCTGCGTATACGAAAATCTTTACACCAAAACCACCGCCCACATCTGGACCAACCACTCGCAGCTTATGTTCTGGTGCTAATTGGTTAAAAGCTGACAACACCAAACGATGAACATGGGGGTTTTGGGTGGTCACATGCAGAGTTATTTCTTCAGTGCCCGAATTATAGTCACCCAGTGCGGCACGAGGCTCCATGGGATTAGTAACCATACGGTTATTAACCAATTCTAATGTGGAAATTTTGTGAGCCGTTTCAAAAGCCTCTTCCACGGCAGACTTATCACCAAACGGCCAGTTATAACAAGTGTTACCAGGCGCTACATCATGAATTTGCTGCTGTCCATTATCGGCTGCTGTCGCCGTATCAGCTATTGCTGGTAATACGCCATAATCTATTTCAACCTTCTCCGCCGCATCTTTTGCTTGGGCTAATGTTTCAGCAATTACTACTGCTATATGATCTCCAACATAGTTTACCTTGCCTTGAGCAAGAGCAGGATGAAGGGGCGCACGGTGTGGCTCTCCGTCGTCACTGGTAACGTTTACCCCACAAATAAGGGGGCCGATGCCATCCTTTTCTAGATCGTCTCCAGTAAATACAGCGATGACACCTTCTGAAGCGGAAGCCGCCGAAACGTCAATCCGGTCGATTGTAGCGTGCGCATGCGGAGATCGAATAAAGTAAGCATGGGTCTGTCCCAACACATTGACGTCGTCGGTATAATTACCCTTACCAGTTAGAAATCGATTATCTTCTTTACGCAGGACACTTGCGCCAATTCCATTATCAACCATATCCTAGCCTCCCATGCTCTTAGCGCCAGCCTGAATCGATTTGACGATATTATGGTAGCCTGTACAGCGACAGATATTGCCCTCAAGTTCTTTCCTTACCGTAGTCTCATCAAGGTCATTACCATTTCGATTTACGATATCGATCGCGCTCATGACCATCCCTGGGGTACAAAAACCACACTGTAGCCCATGATTATCTTTAAAAGCTTGCTGCATAGGGTGCAAATCACCGTTAGCTGCAAGCCCTTCTATCGTGGTCACTTCGGTACTGTTAGCTTGGACTGCCAGCATAGTGCACGATTTTACGGACACTCCATCAACATGCACGACGCAAGCGCCACACTGACTGGTATCACATCCAATATGTGTTCCCGTTAATCTCAGGTTTTCCCGCAAGAACTGAACGAGCAGTGTGCGTTCTTCTACTTCACCAGTTACTGACTTACCATTGACGCTCATTGAAACGTTTACCATTTTTCTCTCCCTTCAATAGTCCCAGCGCTATAAACACCATGATCCTTCCTTTCAACCCTCTGCACCGCAGTGTTAAAGATTGCAAGGAAGAGGTCAAGAGGATTCATTGCCACTTAACATTGCATTGAAATTACTAAAAAATTCATCAGCCATTTTCTTAGCGGTCCCGTCGATTAGTCGGGCACCAAGTTGAGCTAGCTTACCTCCCACGTTAGCTTTCACTGTGTAAGACAGGATCGTTCCGCTTCCGTCTTCAGATAGTTCAACCATAGCGGAGCCTTTCGCAAAGCCAGCCACACCACCTTGGCCCTCGCCCGAGATTAGATATCCATGGGGCGGCCTTATGTCTGTAAGCTCTACATTAAACTTAAATTTAGCTTTTACAGGGCCAACTTTCGCTGTAATTTTTGCCTCAAACGTATTTTCACTAATCGCATCAAAAGACTCACATCCAGGCATCGATTTCTTTAAAATCTCAGTATCATTAAGTGCGGCCCAAACCTGTTCACGAGATGCAGCAATTTTCTGCTCAGAAATCATTTCCATATGTGTTCACCTACGTTCTCTAAATAACATCTGCGTTTAATATTCTTATTACTTACTTACTTACTTAACTACCAGCCAACCGCACCGCCATCTTTACGGTGATCTGACCCAGCTCTATAAATACCATTAACTGGGCGGTCTTGATCGATACTCTCTTGCGAATAAATTGGTTCTGGTAATGTCGGATCTTTAGTGAACAAAATTCCTTGATAGCCACCCACTGCCGCACCACTAACCGCACGCACATCATGACCCTTCGCACCTAAAGCTCCGCCTACTAAACTATAAAGATCATGCTCCAAGGAGAGCCTATTATTACTTTGATTATGAGTGAAGCGCGCGACATCTGTAGTCATTTGAATGTTCATTCCATGATCAATGACATTGACCATATGCTGAGCGTGGGTCTCGGGTTGAACAGCACCGCCCATATTTCCGAAGGTCATTAAGGGCTCGTCATTTTGCATCACAAACCCAGCAATAATGGAGTGGAAGGGGCGCTTTCTCGGAGCAACGACATTCGGAGATTCAGCCTCTAAAGAAAATGCAACGCCCCTATTGTGCAGCATCATTCCGAAAGGGGGAATCGTTATTCCAGAGCCATAAACTGAAAAAATACTATGAATAAATGAAACCATGTTTCCCCAGCGATCCGCCGTCGTAAGGTAGATTGTTCCGCCATCTAGACCACCTTTGACCGCTGGTGCAGATGCCTTGTTCATATCGATACGACCGCAAAGTCCCTCCGCATAGGACTTGTCTAATAATTTATCTAGAGGAACATCAACAAAAAGCGGATCTCCGTTATAAGCTTGCAAATCAGAATATGCTAATTTCTTTGCCTCGACCATCAAGTGCCAGTAGTTTGGATTGGACGGCCCCAGCGAAGCAAGATTTAAACCATGATGCGGCGCGCACACCTCTAGGATGTTCAACATTTCCAAACCCGCCCAGCCTTGTCCAGGTGGCGGCAACTGAAAAACGTCGTAACCATGATAATTTGTTGAGATTGGCTCAACCCACTCCGACTCAAAATCAGCGAGGTCTTCATGTGTCATTACCCCGCCGCCCGCCTGAACTCTAGCGACCAGAGCATCAGCAATGGCTCCTTTATAGAAAGCGTCTCTGCCCTCCTCCTGAATTAAGCGCAAAGCATTCGCCAAGTCGGGGTTTCTAATAATTTTGTATAAGTCTGGTGTTTTTCCATTCTCCAAAAAGACCTCAGCAGAATATTCATCACCCTGAAGTTTATTCTCTGAAGAGATCAGATCACGATGGCGTCGCTCTCCCTGACCCCAACCTTCCTCGGCAATGTGCGCCGCTCGCTCAAATGTCTCTCTGAACCCTAGGGTGCCAAATTTCTCAAGCAAAGCATCGTAACCCGAAATTGCTCCGGGAACAGTCGCAGCGTTCACCCCGATCCCGGGCACACTTTCAAGACCGAGATTCTCTTTAAAAAATTCAGGAGTCCAGCCCGCAGGCGCCCAGCCGGCAGAATTCAACGCATACAATTTCTTTTCTTCAGCAATGTAAACCAGGGCGAATAGATCTCCTGCTAAACCAGTATCGTTCTGCGATGTAACGTCAAGCACGGCCCCTGCTGCTACGGCCGCGTCGATCGCATTGCCGCCATTTTGCAAAATTTCCAATCCCGCCTGAGCTGCAAGGGTATCGCTCGTAGCAACAATACCGTGACGCGCTATGACCTCTGACCGACCCTGACCCAACCATCCCTGACCCCGAGAACCAGCTGCCACAACGACATTGGCGGCTGGGGTTGGAGATTCCTCTGAAGGTATACCGAAGGGGTTGGGCGATTGCGCCGTCAATAGACCCGTATAGAGGGCCAAACCAAATCCGACCATAAGTTTAGAACCGCACATTATTTTAATTCTCCCATCAGTGGCATTAAGTTAAAGCCCAGGCAGCTTTAGTTTTTTCTACATGGTTTCTTAAATACAAGACAAAGCTGAGCTCTAATGCTCTTCCGCCAGGTGCTGGGCCAATAGGTTTTTCCCATAGTCATTCCCATTCGGCGTCCTCACCATCGTATGGATATGATCGCGCGTCGGCACACCTGCTTCATTTTTGTGGAGGGAACCAACCGGTCCCTGATGATCAAATTCGATGAGAATGACCGGACTATGAACCCGATAATAAAAAATCGCATCATCTTCATATCCGCCTACCCAAGCGAAATAAGTATCATCTAAGTATTGCCCTATTTCATCCATTGTTACCTCAGCATGTGGGGTCCGCAAAGCACCAATGAATGACCTTATAACGTTTAGCAGCCCAAGCTTCTGCTGACTATCAAATTCGCTTCCCTTGATACCTTCAAAATCGAGAGTTAAATTATCTTGGTTCGCTGCTGCAATTTGGTTATTGCGAACTTTATTCGGATCCAAGGTCGCTCTTTCTTTTTGGTCGGCGCTCAAAGACTGCATTAGCTCAAGACCGGTATCTTGCTCTTCTTGCAAAATATGATTTCCCTCATATATGCCTGAGTCTGCGTAAACAGGCTCGCCACCCCAAAAAGCCGGCGTCATTACCACCTGATCTCCTAAAACGAAGTAATTAATAACCAAATGATGACCATCAAGCTGAAACCCCCAAGGGCTAACATCCGAAGGTACACCCATCATCGTAAAATAGTACTTCTCCGTTCCATAGCGAATTGGCTCGCCATTTATTTCAAACAAAGTTTGCTCCGTCTTCATAATATTTTGTGTTTGCTCAAAGCCCTCAGCACTCAAAGCCACCATGAGAAGATTCCATGCCGCGTCTTTTTGCGCCTCAGTCATATCTTCTAGGCTGATGCCCCGACGTGGGAAAATCCCAACATCGACATTAGACCAATCGCGCCATTCGGGATCGTTAATCGCAAAGTGAGTACGAGATAAATCAGCCGTGCTTAACGTCGCTAGAAAATTATCAGCTGCTTCCCTGATTGGCGCCGTGGAAACACCAGTGGACTTAATTGGGAATAAACCTAACTCAATACCGCCTGAAGTAGCAACACCTCGAAATGGCTGGCCTAATGCTCTTGCAGCTCCAGCTGAAAAAATGCCTTTTTGCTCCAGTAGGTTTATCGGATACTGCGATTGGGAAAGTATCGTAGTAGCAAAAAGCATAGAGCCTACGATCGATAAAACTGCTGGTTTAACTATTCTTCTTAGTAATTTCATGGCAAGTTCGCTCTCAAATATTTTTAGCTTTCCCTTTGAGCTTAAAGGCTAACTGCAAAGAACGAAGTCTGCAACCACTCGGTGCGGGTCCTATTCAGCCATTACCTGTTTCAGCCTTTCAGGTTCACGCCAGACTCCACTTCTTAATCGCCATAAATAAACAACTGCGCTGAGAATAATCATCATACAAAAGGTCAACCAAGAGGCTTGAGGGCCATATTCCCAAACCAAAATGACGTAGTACTGGACCAACAACATTAACCAATGTAACGCTACCGAGGCGTACATCAGCCATCGGGTGTCCCCAGCGCCGCGCAAAACACCTCCCGAAACGATAATTAAGGCGTCAGCAATAACATAACTAGAAAGACCTATCATCATAAATGCGGAGAGCTCTCTTATCTCAGAGAAATCTCCGGTCGGAGGCGTAAAAATTTCCACTAACGGAAAGCGGAAGGTAATATAAATGACCGCTAAAATGGAAGAATAAATTATCCCTATCACGAATCCAGCCGCCATGACCTCGTCTGTGCGTGCCATATTATTGGCACCGACAAAACGTCCTATTAAACTGATCACACCGATATTCAGTCCGATCATGGGCACAAATGACAATAGATCCCAATTGAAAACTATTGCTGCGGAAGCTCCTTGAACAACACCGTAAGACTGGAACATGAGTAAGAATAAATTAAAGGCAGCCATATTTAGAAAAAGCTCAAGCCCCGAGGGAAACCCTAACCTTAAAAAGCGACGCAAGATAGGCCAGTCCAAACGGAAGGAATCCATCACACAGAAAGTGTCTCGGTGCTCCTTTCTGAAGTAAAAGAACGCAAAAAACAAAAACGCAAATGTGCTAGCTATAATCGTCGAGACTCCTGCACCAATTATCCCCAGTGCCGGGAATCCCAATTTACCAAACACCATCACGTAACAAAGAGGCACATTACAAACCATACCACCGACATCACAGATCATAACGGTATTGGTTCGCCCTATTCCGGCAAAGTAAGAAGAAATACAAGTCTTTGCCAACGTAACGACAACTCCCATCATTAGTATTAAATAATAGGTTCTCTCTAGCTCTAATTGCTTAGGGTCATGGCCCAAACCTTCGAAGATACCGGAAACAAAGTATGCAATGACAACAAGCAAAGGCGAACACATTATCGTCATGACAATGCCTTGAGTAACCACCTTCGGACACTTCGAATGCTCACCCGCACCTAAATACTGGGCAGTAAGTGCATTCGCATAAGAAAAAAGCCCTGTAAAGAAACAAAAGGAAAAAAAGGCTGCGACCCCTCCACCTAATGCTGCCGCCATATGAATAGCGTCAATTTGAGACATAAAATAGCGATCAGTGAAAATCATAACCGCAAATGTACCCTGCGAGACCACCATCGGTAGTGCAATTTTCACCAATTCAATCATGGTGCTTTTTTTAAAATGTAATTTTTCTAACCACATGGCTTACGTGCCAACCGCCGTATTCGGCTGCTTTATTTGCGAGAGTCGAGAAATTCGATGAACGAAATCTTAAAATTGAAGGTCTGATCCCGAGCAGAAGTGCGGCGAGTTCAAACCGGTCAGCATGGTAATGGTTTGAAATTCAATTGGCAATAAACACTTGCTGTTTACCGCCGTTATTGCCGTTAGCCCTAGAGTTGACTTTATCCTTTTACTTTATCGAGAAATGCCTTGCGCGCCTCCTTAAAGTCATCTCCCAAGGTCGCAAGTGCGTTTTGATCACCGTCCATATGCATTGTGGCGGCGCTTGTCATCTGGATCGCGTTTATTCCTCGCTTGATCATCTGTGCCGCCATAGGAGGCCTTTCTCCATAATATTTAGCCAACTCAAAAACTCTGGAATCTAACTCTTCAGAATCAACCACCTCATCCATAAATCCCCAACACAATAGGTCCTTCGCAGTCTCTAGTTCTCCTCCAATAATCAACCGCTTGGTAATAGCAGGCCCGACCAAGTTGTAACAAAGGGGCAATGCACCCCAACTGAGATTCATACCCAATTTGACTTCTGGGTAACCTAGAACACAGTCTTTTGAAGCTATACGAAAATCGCAAGCAGAAGGAATGCAGGCGCCTCCACCAGCTGCAGCGCCCTGCACGCTGGCGATCGTAATCTGATTAACGTTAATGATGGCTTCAATTAAGTCCCTACCAATTTGAGTCAACCTTGTTTTATTCAATAAATCTCCAGATTCACCAGACGTCCAACGCTCTTTATCCTTAAGGTCAGCACCCACACAAAAATTCTTACCCTTCCCTTTAAACACGATGACTCGGGTCTCAGTATCGTATTTAAATGAATAAGCAGCTTCGGTTATTTCACGCATCAAAGATAGATTTAACGCGTTACCACACTCCGGCCTATTTAAAGTCAAATAAGCTATTTCATGGTCTCGCTTGATTGAAAGAAATTCAAAATCCATAATAATTTACTCACTCAGATTACAACTTCAACAACTGTGCCTTTTTATAAGTGAGACTCCGCCATAACCATTCAGCCGGACCGTAACGATAGCTCCTCAACCAAAGGACACTGAATACAAGCTGAAAAATCCAGACCCCAAAGACTACATAATAAATCTCTGCCCTCTGCATTTGACCAAACATCCCAAAGCCGAACCCAAGAAAGATAATATTGCAAATAATCGATTGGGCTAAATAGTTTGTTAACGCCATCTGACCAACGCAAGCTAGGGCATGACGTATTCTAGAAAGAACTTCTAATTTGCACATCAACATGACCGTACCGATATAGCCTATCGCCATCCCAAGGCGCCCTACGTCATAAGTTGGCCTCGCCGCGGCCGACCAAAAAGGTTCGAAGCCGTTGCTCACATAAATAACCATTTCCCAAGAATTAACAGTAAGGCCAACACCGAAACCAAAAATCATCATCCTTATATAAAAATTTAGATCACGAGATGCGTCAAAAATATTCCATTTCATAAATGCCATTCCCAGCAACATCATGGCAGCCGCGTCCCAAAACGAATTAACCAAAAAGTTCACGGTTTGAAAAAAAATATTTATCTCAGCAGAAAAGGTAAAATTCTCTAAATAGCCTTGCTTGCGTATTTCCATTTCCATTGCGATTTGTTCCGGCGCCGCTAGTTGTTGCTGCAGGTAGAAATCCCAGTTTTCTAACGACTGATTCTGCCTCTCAGAGAGTTCTACTTCGTCTGTCAAAGAAATCACTGCCTGGTATTCTTCATATACCAAACGAGTACCGAGATAATTGCCTGTATGAATTAGACCAAGAAGAAGAAATAGCGTCGCCGAGCATAAAGCCAGTCTCTTGGCAGATAAGTTCCTAAAAAAATATAGAAAAGGCCGGTAACTCCATATGCATAGAGAATATCTCCGACCCAAAGCAAAAGATAGGAATTGACAAGACCAAATCCGACTAGCAACCAGGTGCGGCGATAATAAATTGATTTTATAGCGCTCTCAGGGATACCTGGCTTTGCAAAGAAAATGAGCAGCCCAGCGCCAAACAACATGGAGAATATCGCTCTGAATGCACCTTCGGCCCAGATATCCACGAACATCGCGACAGCGAGGTCGAGACCCGCAACTCTCTCACCCGCTGACGGATCAAAGTAGGTTGCTAACGGCCCAGAAAAAGCAATTATGTTCAGCAATAGGATACCCAATAAGGCAACTCCACGTAACGTGTCGATTGACCGAATTCTTTGCTGTTGCCTAACGGGGCTTAGGGAAGATGTAATTCCAGGTGTCGACGTGTCAGTTGAATTATTCATACACGCAGACTAATTGACTGAGCCTAGCTTTCTAGCGAGACCAGCTGGGGAGCCAGGTATCATCGTCTTCACCAGAGGCTTCTTGTTTTCGAGCACCACTCAGCATCAACGGCATCGCGTAATTAGCCTCATGACAAGCATATTCGAAAACATCATCGTCAGTTAACTGCATCTCGACCACCGCTGTAAATTTGTCTTCAAACATTTCGGGATCATCAACCGTCCACATATACTCCAACCTATTTTCATCGAGTCGAGTAAAGCGCTCAGTTAAAACCATATTCTGGCCCGTCCCGCTAAACCTGCTCAAATGGGTTAAGTTTTTAGTATCAACAACGAACGTGTCTCCATCCCAATACCCTCTCGAATCACCTTTCCATAAACGCATATCGTCAGGCAAATCTGGACCACTCATGTTAGTCGGTATAATTCGGTGGTCATTGACCATCTCGACCATAATCGCTACGTGACCTTCTGTTTGCACTAACTTCATAATATTATTGTAAGCGCCTGATCTCATAGGAGGTCCCGCATTGAAACCTAGGATACAACGATCGTAAAGATTACGGTCCTCTGGACCCTCCGGTGAGCGGCTCTGCAAGGCACGAAAATAAGCAGCAGTCTCACGACCCCTCTGTGTCATAGCAGGCATACGACCATCCGTTGGGTAGATCAATTGAGAGGTGCGCATAGTTGTTGTCATCGTCGTGCCTTGATCCAGATAAAACTGATTGTAGCCAACATCGAGATCCCGTTGATCGTATTCGCCATCGAAATTCGCGGCCGCCCGCGCCTCACGGCCGGCAATTATTGCCGCTTCGAATTCTTCTATTTCTCCCTCCGTCAAAAATTCTTTATCTGCAAAAGACGCCGGCCTCTGGAAAGGAGTAACAGTTCTGAAATCCCAGTTGCCCTGTAAGCTTGGCTTGCCCCACTTCGTGACGGGAACATCGCCATAGCTTGGTGCAATCAAAAAAGTAAAACCCAAGATAGATAAAAAGGAGGTTGTTCTTTTCATTATATTTTCCTCATTTCCAGCGATTTAATTTGCGATTATTCTCTAAGACTTCCGTCTAATGCCTTCGGTCCATCGTAGTCTTTTCGCAGATGATCATAAAGCAGATCTTCTCCAAACTCGACGCACTTATATTCTAGTAAGCGAGCATTATCTTCTATCCTGCGGTATAGAGGCATACTGATCTTCCAAGGTCTACTATAAACTTCAGGGTCGTTAATGGTCGCCTCATATTGAATGTGATTCTCATCGATGAGAGTGTAACGCTCCTCCACCATAAGATTGGGCCCGTGATAATTGCCAGAGGCGTCTAACCAGGTGTCGGCCACTTGTTTTGTCACATTCACTACTAAGCTATCCCCTTCCCAACGACCCAAAGAATATCCCATCCAAGATGGTATGGGCGCTTCAGTTCCCGGTCTATCCATAAAGATGGTCCGGCTGTTACTCCCGAACTCATACGCCACAAATATCTCTGTATCTGTTTGAAGAATTTGAAGAGGCCATGGCATGTATGTTGAGCGCGGAACGCCAGGGATATAGCACTTAGCCACCGGGTCCAAATTTGTCCAATCAGCACGATTAGTATCTCTCTGCGAAAGAGCGTCTGGCAAGTAGGGAATCTCACCATCCTCAACCACACTCATACCCGCGGGAATCCCTCCCAATGCGCCGAGCACGGTAGTCACTGGCATTTTGCTAGCCGTATGTCCTTCCAAATTCCAGCTGGCAGTGTTAACCGCCTGCCAAATTCCACTCAAATCAGGCGTAACAGGCTCGTTAAATTGATCAAGCGAATCCACAGTCGCATTGTTAACAGAATCTTCTTGTGAACACGAATGGAGCAAGGCCGCCAGTGTAATAACGCAGGCAAATCGCATTAAAATATTTTGAGTTTTCATAAACCTACTCTTGCTTAGTACATTTGATTGACAGTTTTTCTCTCATCTTTCATCGATTCTCGTTATCACCTGGAAACCCACCAGGAGGGGCTCCTACGCCCGAGGAACCCATAAAAATATTACTCCCGTCTAGGAAAGTGATATCTCTACCACTACCGCGGCATTTAGGGATGCAGTCAGGGTCCTTGCTTTGATATCCCCTAACCAGAATCTCTGTCCCAATCTGAAGAATTTTATCGGTAAGGCCCTGACGCAAAAGCGTGTTAGGTGTGCCACCTTCCAACATCCACTCTTCTGTAACTTCACCCTCTAACGTTGCAGTCATATGCAACCAAGTGTGAGGATTGACCCATTCCATGCGGGTAATCACGCCGCGCAACTCAATCGGCTTGTCTATATCGAACTCAGATGAAAAAGCATGATGGCTTCGCAAAGACGATTGCAAGAGCACCGTTAAGCCCATCAAGATTATTAAAGTACGAAGTTGCTTCATCGTTTGCCTCCTCTCTGGGCTAATTTTCCTGAAGTTTGCCTTATAAAAACCAATTTTTCTATCAAAACTCAAGAGCGAGGATGCAATATTAATGCGGGGCGAGTATATTCATTACCATAAACGATTTTAATTTACCAAAAAGTGAATATTCAAGGAGGTGCTAGATGCGGACTCTCATCAGAATTCCTAAAACATTTCGGCATAGTTATCTCCTTTTTTTAAGTCTCACTGGTTTTCATCTTGCCAGTTATTCACAAGAAACCATCAACACCGATACCCACCGACTAGAAAAAGTTGCCGACGGAGTATATTTCGCCACAGGAGCAGGCGACATCTATACAATGAGTAATGCCTTAATTATTGAACGTGACAATGATGTAGTAATTGTTGATTCGCATATCACACCCGCAGCAGGCCGAGCTTTGTTAAGTTCGATTGAATCAGTTACAGACAAACCCGTTACTACGCTGATTAATTCCCACTTTCACTATGACCATTCAAACGGGACCCCCGCTTTTGGAAATAATATTGAGATAATTGGTCATGAGGTCACTTATGAAAAGCTCACTGAAGATCCGGAAAATGAGCATACTTTTCAGTCTTCACTTACCCGCTTTGATAATACAGTTAGTCGCCTGCAAGCAGCATTAGATAACTCAAGTGACAATGATGACCGAGATCAATTGCAGCGCGAGTTAGCATATTGGCAGCGACATGTTGCAGCCCAGTCAGAGATAGTTTTTACCCCACCTACACAGACTTTGAGAGACAAGATGACCCTGTATAGAGGCGGCCGCGAAATCCAGTTACATTATTTTGGTCGTGCGCATACCGGCGGCGACTTAGCTATTTACCTTCCAGCTGAAAAAATTGTATTCACCGGGGATATGATGCTCGGCGGGATCTCTTATATGGGGGACGGTTACGTTGCAGAATGGGCTGACACTCTGCAAGGTCTCAAAGGTCTGGACATAGAACTTGTTTTACCAGGACACGGCCCCGGCTTTACAGATATTGAGCGCATTTCTCATGTTCAGGCCTACTACACAGACCTCACTGAAGAAATTCGAAGACTAAAAGATTTAGGTTACTCGGCCAACGAGGCGGCGGCGCGGGCAGACTTAAGACAACATGAGGAAGCCCTAGGCGTTAATCAGCTTGGTGCTAATGAGGAAGCAGTCCAACGTATGTATGATATATGGGATGGTAATATTCAATGAGTGGGAGAGATCTTATGAATCGTGCGAAAAAAATTACTGTCGTCGGACTAACCGGATTATTGCTCTCCACCTGCGGCGCTGACGGTAACTCTGAAGTTAACATTAAAAATAATGCAGGCACTATTGAGCGCAACGATCCACGAATTGACGCCTTGATTCCAGCGGACGCCAACATACAAAAACTCGCTGAAGGTTTCACTTTTACCGAAGGCCCGGTTTGGGATGCACGTAACGAGCGACTTTACTTTAGCGACGTTCGCGGTAACACGATCTACTCCTGGAGCGAAGAGGCCGGGGCGAAGCCTTTCATTCAACCTGTGTATGCTGAAGAATCAGACCATCCATCCGTCGGCTCAAACGGCCTCACTCTTGATGAGGAAGGTAGGCTGATATTAATGGAACACGGCTATAGGAGAGTTTCCCGGTTAGAAACTAATGGCGACCGCACAACGTTAGTTGATCGCTACAGAGATATGCGCTTAAACAGTCCCAACGATGTTGCCTCGCATAGCAACGGATGGTTATATTTCACTGACCCATCTTACGGCCTCGCTGAACTGGAAAATGACCCACTGCGGGAACTTGATTATAACGGGATCTATAGGCTGAGCCCTGACGGAGAAATTCAACTGTTAGAAAGGAACCAAACGCGGCCGAACGGTTTGGCATTCTCACCGGATGAAGAGACGCTCTACGTAGCGAATTCAGATGCCGAAAACAAGGTTTGGTATGCCTACACTGTCATTCACGGAATTATTGGTAACCCCAGAATTTTCTTCGACGCTAACGATCAAACGGAGACCGGCGCAGCTGACGGGATGAAAGTTGATGAGAGCGGTAATATTTTTGCCACAGGTCCTGGAGGAGTATGGATTTTTGATCCAGACGGCTCCCACCTTGGTACGATTAAGCCGGACGAGGTGCCTGCAAATGTTGCGTGGGGCGACGACGGTTCTACCCTCTATATGACAGCTCGAACAGGACTTTATCGCATTCAATTAAGTACCCGCGGAGAGATTCCTTGAGCCCACAGCCTTCTAAATACCGAAAACCGCCGTATACTGCCTACTCTCAAGTTTCGCGGTAGTTAGATTCTGGGACAGGCACTCATAAAAAATTAGTAACGGAGCCAATCATGAGGTTACATATAGCTACAAATTTCGCTTTTGCTACTTGGTTAAGTATCACGCAATCTGCGGTCAGCGCACAGTCGATCGACGATGTCGTCCTGAACGTTTATAAAGAGCCGACCTGCGGTTGTTGCAACGGTTGGATAGACCACATGAATGAAAATGGTTATTCCACTGCATTCCACCACCCGGTCGATATCCAAAAGCTCAAAGACGAGTTCGGCTTAAAGAATGAATGGCGTTCTTGCCATACGGCCGTGCATAAAGACGGATATTATTTTGAGGGGCACATTCCTGAAAAATTTATTGCGCAATTTCTTGCATCTCCGCCAGCGGGAGCAATGGGTCTAGCAGTACCAGGCATGCCAATCGGGGGTCCTGGTATGGAAATGGGAAATAGATTTACGCCTTACGATATCTTGCTTATCAACAAAGATGGCAGCCATTCTATTTTCGCCAGCATCGAGACTGCTTCCGAACAGCACTGAAACGGAAAAAGCAGATCGGCGCATGCCCTTGCGAGAGAGGGCATTGCGTTAACCGCAAATCGAGATTTTCACGCCTTTGGGTTCGCCGCACTCTTGAAAAGAGCTAAATTTCGTTCCTTCTTGCTGCTTCATTGATTAGATCTGCCGCGCGAAAGGCTAGGGCCATGATAGTCATAGTGGGTTGGCCGCGACTTGAAGTCACCAATGAACTGCCATCACATGTGAACAAGTTAGGAACATCATGTGCTCGGTGGCCTGCATTTATAACAGAATTAGCGGGATCGGATCCCATTCGGCAAGTACCTAGTAAGTGCACATTCCCCGATTGCCCAGATTCAGGGTAGGACCCGCTAATACGGGCTGCTCCCGCGGCCTCCATCAATTCAATACTCTTATCCTTAAACCATTTCATCGTGGACAGATCGTCTGGGTGATCCATATAGGTACAACGAATCGCCGGCCTCCCAAAACTATCTTTATATACTGGGTCAAGTGTCACGTTATTTGAAGACAAAGGCAAAGAAGTAGTATGACCGTCAAAAGCAGCGCAATGAGAAAATTGAAACGCTAAACTATCTTTGAATTCACCCCCCCAATTCGGCCCACCAAATAAATCATGGGCACCTAAGGCAAATTTCAATGGCGTTCCGGCTGAAGGATGGCGACCATCAATACCCCCGCCGCCGTAGAACCCTAAAGAGGGATCCAGCTCATAGAAATCATGCACTACGCGAGTAGCTGGTATGCTTTTCCAGGCGTTAACTGGCTCGTCAAACAAACCTGTCACAGAAGAGTATCCATTGAACATAAGATTCTGTCCAACTGATCCACTAGAATTAGCCAGTCCGTCAGGAAAAATATTCGAAGAAGACATTAAAAGGAGTCTTGGGGTTTCTGCACCGTTAGCGCATACGACCGCTGCTCTAGTTTTTTGAGCTTGCTCAACGCCGTTTGAATCAAAATACACCACTTCATTCACTCGACCGCCATCATTCGTATTAATCCGGGACACGGTTGCCATAGTTCGAAGTTCACAGTTACCAGATGCTAGCGCCAGCGGAATCATCGCCACCATTGAAGAGGATTTCGCATTCACCTCACAACCATAACCATTGCAGTACCCACAATGAATGCAACCCGGCCTACCATTGTGAGGCGCAGAGAGTATTGCCACTGGGGCCGGATAAGGATTTAAACCCAAGCTTTTTGCGGCCCTTTCCAATAAGACATCTGAGCCCTTAATGGGCATTGGGGGGCACGGGTAATCTCTTGAGCGATACGGATCCCAAGGGCCCTGCAGACCAGAGACGCCAATTTCCCAATCAACCTTGGTATAATAAGGCTCCAAATCTTCGTAGGTAATAGGCCAGTCCACAAAGTTAGTCCCTGGGATTGTCCCGCGGACACTGGCTTCGTTAAAATCAATTGGGCGCAGGCGCCAGAAGTTTCCTGAATAATGTACGCTACTGCCACCCACATTGTGTGCATAACGCAGCACGGCTTCCCGAGGTTCCGCTTCTTCATTTTCGTTCTTGCGGAAGGTTTGTACGTTTCCTTTTCTCGCGCTCCACGTTAAATCGTAATTGTGCTCATAGCCCCACTCATCATGCTTAAAATCTGACGCCTGTAAATAAGGGCCCTGCTCTAACACAACAACAGAATGACCCGCCGTCGCTAATTCTTTTGCGATAATACCGCCTGCGGATCCCGAACCGATCACTACAAAATCAACTTCTTCTCTAGTGCTAAAACTGATGGACTTTAGTTCAGCCATTCCTACTCACCCTTCTCTAGATAATCAGCATCGTAATACCCATAGGGCGAGAGCCAACTGTGTCGATCATCGAAACCCATCAAATCGTAACCAACTGAATCTTTGTTGCCTCCGTACTCCGGCAAGGCAAACATGCCAGCTATAACTAGATAGCGCATCGTAGAAAAAAAAGCAGTACTTTCAGCCTGCCTTAGAAGCGAATCTTGCTGCGCTTCATTCAGAGAGAAAAAATTAGGGGAGTTGAATTTTTGGGAGGCGCTTGCTCGTAACTCTTGGAGACCTTTTTTCAACACATCAAACTCGGCACTGCGGCTATCGTCAAGCACATTATCGATAAAGTAAACCACTCCCGCTTCTTTGGCCCCGGGCGAAGTTGTAGAAGGCAGAATTCTTCCTGCAATAGCGTCAAATTCTGAAGCTTCTGTTTCGTTAAGGTTTACAAACGCCTCACCTGCCGCTCTCGCAAACTTGGAATCCCTGCATGCCGCAACGATAGCCGAAGATGAAAGCACTATGATTGATTTGCCGACCGAGCTTTTCACGGAGCCTAAGAAAGCTCTGCGAGTTATAAAGTCCTTCCCCATTTAGCCCCCCGGGAGAGAAAAAGACAAACATGCTGTGAGTAACGATAGTGTAGCAGTCATGGATCAATAATGGCTACTCGGTCAGCAGCGAATATGCTCGGTGCAAGAGAGATTCTGTCGAGTCTTTGGTTGTTTCCCATGCGGGGTCATACCGCTTACCTCGACGATGCAGCATTAAATTAAAGCCAGTAATTATTGCAAACTTGTATGCGGCTAAAGCTCTGAACCAGGAAATTTCTGCTAGCTCTTCGCCCCAAGCCTCCTCGTACATTGCAATCAGATCTTTAGCTCTAGGCATGATATGTTGATTATGGTCCGCATCATTCCATGCCTCTGGATCGTTGAACGTGGCAAACCAACCAATGTCATTCAGTGTCGAACCTATCCCAACCAACTCCCAATCTATAACTGCGAGTAATCCCCCTTTCTCACAATAAAAAAGATTCGACCACTGAAAGTCTCCATGGAATATACCGACGTTAGCGCGCCTTGGCATATGCGAAAGAAGAAGCCGTTTGATTTCTGGAACTAACTTTAGCTTGGCGGGTTCCGCCGCCTTCTCTGCGAAACGATCCCACCTGTGGACATCGTTTTCTAACATAAGAGACTGACCTAAATAGGGAACCAGGGTCGGGTCTAATCTATGAATGTCCACCATAGCTTGAATCGCTTGCCTCGCCATAGCTACGCGAGTCTCCTCAGCCAAACTTCTTACCCAGTCTGCCTTCGAGCGAACTACATCGCCCTCCAGTTTTTCAACAACAAAATATGGACTGCCGAACCAATAAAGATCATCACCAGACCATTTAATGCGGCAGTGTGGAATTGAGTCGGGCAACACATTCAAGACCGCTACCTGTCGGAGAACGTCCGCAGTGCCTTGTAGTTTAACCCCCGGAGGGGGAAGCCTTATGTACCAATTCTCAACGTTATTGTCTTTCTTAACACCAAAGCCGTAAGAAAAACCCGCATGCCCAGGCATTCGAAAAACATCAATTATCTCAACACTCTCGTCCTCATAATGAAAACGACTGAAAGGAAGTAAGCGCTTTTCTAATTCTTCAAGCTCCATAACATCACCAACTGATAAGTACCGGCTAAAGAAATCACCCTCCAATCATAGATAGAAGGTAAGATTCTGATATTATCAAGGCTGTGAACATAAAAATAAATCACAATGCTCAGGGGCTTAACAAATTTTCTAGGCATCGCCGAGAATTCTGCAAGAGTGGATTGCTTTTCGGCAGCGCACTTCTAATAAGCCCAGAATCAATCTTTGCACAAGCCACCAACGCCGATAGGAACGTCCGCGTTGCGGGCATTGAAATATATGTTGTTGCAGTAACAAACCGGACTAATTGGATAGTTGTTCAACTCATCGGTAGCAACGGCCTAAGGGGTCTCGGAGAGGCCTCTATTGGCGGAGCCGCAGAGTTAAGAGAACTAAGTGACTTTTATAAACTAGTTGAGGGTGAATCTGCCTTCGATATCCACAAATACCGGCAAGCAGGCAGAAAAATTGCCGCAAACGGCAGTCGGTCAGTTGCCACAGCCTTTAGCGCTATTGAACAAGCGCTCTGGGATTTAACCTCAAAGTCATTGAACATACCTTTCTATGATTTAGTAGGAGGCCGGCTCCATAGCGACCTTACCGTGTATGCGAACATTAACCGAGCTACGACAAAGCGCACCCCAGAAGGATTTGCCGACAGTGCCGAACTAGCAACAGCCGATGGCTTTAAGGCGATCAAAGCCGCCCCCTTTGACGGATTTCCATCTTTAAGTTCGTCATCAGCGGAAGTCAACGAGGCCAAAAATTTAGGCATAGCGTGCGTATATGCTATGCGCGAAAGAGTGGGTGACGACGTCGCAATTAAAATTGATGCTCATAGCTTTTTTAACACGCAAATGTCGATAGAAGTCGCACAACAACTAGAGGCGGCAAATCTGAGCTGGTACGAAGAACCCGTTCCTCCGACTCAAACAGAAAATACTCGTATTATTCACGAGGCCATTTCTCAAACCCTTGCGGGAGGAGAATTTTTGTTTGGAGTGGAGGGATTTAAACCACTGTGCGAAAAGAACGCGGTGGATATTATTATGCCCGACATTAAACATTGCGGGGGCATGTGGGAAGCGATCAAAATCTCTTCTCTCGCTGAGGCTTATGACGTCAAAGTATCGCCGCATAATCCTAGTGGACCGATTTCAACAGCTGCTTCAGTAGCCTTATGCGCAGCGATACCCAATTTTGATATCTTGGAATTTCAATGGGGCGAACAAACGTGGAGAAGTAAATTAATAGAACCTAGCGAGAGTTTTTTTGATGGTTCTATAATGGTTTCTAAAGACCCCGGTTACGGCATCACTCTAAATGAAAGGACATTGGAACAACACAGGATTTAGGGGTAAACTGGGCAGTATTGTGAAACAAGAGCCTCAAAATTACTAAACCCTATCTCTATGGAAGAACTTGGAGGTCGTCATGGCGCGCCTGACCATACTTAAGCTCTTAATGGTAGCTCTCAGTATCATTGCATCCTTTTCAATTGCGGCTCAAAATCAAAATGTCGGGTCCTATCTTCAAGACACGACCCCGTGGGGAGATCCAAACATTCAGGGGACCTGGGACAGGAGAACAATTACACCTCTAGAGCGCCCCGACCGGCTTGGTGATAAAGCATTTCTAACTCCGGAAGAAATCGTGGATTATGAAAGAGCAAGCGCCGCACGAGAAGACGGTCGGCCGCTGGATTTCAGTCGCACTAGCCTTTCCGTTCATGACCCCGCCGACCTGGATTATGGTTCAACTGTGCTGGCGACCGGTCAGACTTCATTAATAGTGGCCCCCTCTAACGGAAAGATTCCTGGCTATACCCAGGTTGCAGAAGTAAGGGCTGAAAGATTAAAAGCTCTAAGAGAGGGCCGAGGCCCTGCTGATAGCTGGACGGATCGCTCATTGAACGAACGTTGCATTACCTGGGGCGTTCCCCAGGGGATGTTACCGCAAGCTTACAATAACAATCTAAAAATTATTCAATCCCAGGATTTCGTTATGCTGTACATTGAAATGGCACATGACGTCAGAATAATCCCGATTGATGACCGACCCCATTTACCTGACAACGTAAAGCTTTGGCATGGTGACTCTCGAGGGCACTGGGAAGGGGAAACTTTGGTCGTTCGCACTAAGAATTTCTCTCCAAAAACGAGTTTCCGCCGGGCTAATGTTGATTTAGAAATAGAAGAACGGTTTCGTCGAAACGATAACGAATTATTGGAGTATACACTTACAGTTATGGACGACACTACATGGGCGGAGGATTGGACGGTATCCTTCCCCATGGTTCGCGGCGAGGAGCCCATCTATGAATTTGCCTGTCATGAGGGCAACTATGGCTTACTCAACATTTTGTCTGTCGCAAGAAACTTGGAAAAACAAGAACGCGAAGGCGGAAGCCACTAAGCCAACGGGAAACCGCCCCGCTGCTAACACTAGCGTTTAAATCCGTGGCTTCGCTCTAACCGGCAAATCCTGGAAAGACTCTTTATATTTAACTGCTAATCCAGAAACGCGTTATTCCCTTGGCTTAAAGGCCAACAGCACATTACCCGGCACTTGGCGAAACTGCCCGTATCCTGAACCCACAAAAACCATGCCGGATCCTGCGGCAATAGAATGACTGTCGATCGAACCACCGTAGCCCTCAACGCCGTTTACAGTTTCATAATCCTTCACCGTATCATATTCGAAAATCAGCTCACCTGAATCCGAATTGAAGATGAACAATCGCCCATCTCGGCCCCCAGTGATGACTGCTCCGTCCACAGATAGCGGCGTAGCTGAAAAGCCGTGCAGTGATTCACAACGCCTGATCCTTTCGCTTCGCTGTTCATTGCACTTTGGCTGGACTTCGTAAAACCAGCTTGGCTCTCCTGTGCTGACAAAATAGCTATAGATTCCCGGGCGGCTGTTTCCATTCCCTCTCCCAGGGTCATTGATAGTCATAAAAGCGCGCTCAGAATCCGCGGCGATACCCCAGTGATTCCCGCCTAACTCTGTTCCCTCTCCGACTCGCTGATTCCAGACCAACGCCCCTGTCTCCGGGTCCAACGCCCATAGGTCGCCTGATTTCTGGCCAGCAATAAGCAACTCTCCAGCGTCTGTCTCCACCAGAATAGCAGGCCCTCCAAAGTCAAAATCCACGGAGTTAGTGTCATCTAAAATAATGCAGTTCGGACCGCCAACGCTGCAGCCGAAATTCCAAATATCATTCTCGAGAGCCTGGAAAACCCAGTTAGCCTTGCCTGTCTCAATATCAAGCGCAATGATTGCATCACTAGTGTTGGTAGTAGGATGCGAGGTATTCTCACCGGTAGTGACATAAATCTGGCCACGCTTTATGTCAATGGTTGGCGTAGTCCAAATGGGAGCTCCTGACGGACCACGCTGTTTAACGCCGGTGGGGCTGACCTGCCCAGTGTATTCAGCTGCCGGCATAGTATGGTACTCCCAGACCTTTTCACCGGAATGCACATCCAACGCGGTAACCGCTCCGTGGTTCTCGCAGCATTCATAGTTCGGATTGCCCCCAGTAATAACGCCAGAACCAGAAACTGGAACGATAACTTTGTCTTCGTGAATAACAGGTGTTCCAGTCAGCATTCCTTGATTGTTGGAAGCTTGTCCGCTAGCAACCCAGATCGGGAGCCCAGTTCTCGCGTCGATTGCGTGAACCATTCCCCTAGCGTCGCTGAAAACAAGGATTCCCAAGTCATCGATTTTGGAGTAAGCCAAGGAGGAACGAAGACGTGACTCTGCCTCATAGACCCATTTAGCACATCCGCTGTTGATGTCTAACGCGAAGACCCGACCTGAATCAGTAGCAGAATAAAAAATAGTTGATCCAATAATCACCGGTGCGGCGCGTAAACCCGATGTTTCTGGAAAAGCGACCGCCCAAGCCAATTCCAAGTCTGACAAATCGGCGGTAGAAAGACCCGCCTGCGCAGCTCCAAGATGACGTGAGTTGTTTCCATCAGATTGAGTAAAAGTAAACGAAGGGGCTTGGCCAAGCTTTACCGAGCGATCATCTAACGTACACATGGTGTCGTTCACCCACTCATCCATCTCGTCTTGTATATCCTGTCCCTGGGCCAAACTTGATTTACTTGCGCCAAGTACAACAGTAATTATTAAGGGTACGAAAAAATAAAGCTTGAGATTAGATTGTAGATGAGAATAAAAAACCATAAATAGTGCTCATTCGGTAAGAAGTGGCTGTTAATTCTGATATTGCAAGAGACAGTAATTTTAAATGCAAATTTACTCTCTAGCTAGTATCAAAAAGGTAAGTCAAATAAATTCTCAATCGATATGCAAAGTTAACTCGCAAAGAAAGAATGTCGAGGTTCACGCCAATAATTCAATAAGAGCCTCCGCAACGGCATCAGGTCGATGTGCTGGCAAATCATGTCCTGCTCCTTCAACAATGCGTCGGTCTAGTAAGTTAGAAAATTTTGCCAAATCACCTGAAGGGTCTGATGAGGGCGGACCAAAGCCGCTTTGAGCAGCCCTCAAAACAATTGCGGGGACTGATATCGACGGTCTTTCTGCTAGGAGGCGCTCGACTTCCAAGAACCGGTCCTCACCCACTGCATTCACATGTCGGTGACGATAAGAATGGATGACAATATCCACAAAATCCGGGTTATCGAAAGAAGAGGCAGATCGCATGTAATCTTCGTCACTATAAGTCCAAGCTGGTGACCACGTATCCCAAAGATGGCGAATAATATCATGGCGATTTTCCGTCAATCCTCGGACACCTCTTTCAGTATTGAAATACCATTGATACCAAAGTAGCGACTCAAGACGCGCCGACGCCGGTTGGGCCAAGTTTGTCGTATCCTGGACAGAATAACCTCCGCAGGCCACTTGTGCCGCAATCCTATGCGGGTACAAAATTGCTGCAATACATATAGCACGATTACCCCAATCGAAACCTGCAGCCGCGAAACGCTCTATGTTCAGAGCGTCAGCAAAATCAATTAAATCTTGCGCTATCGCCGCTTGCTCTGCCACACGCGGCGCATCATCATTCAGAAATCGAGTCTGCCCATATCCGCGCACGTATGGCAACAAAACACGATAACCAGCATTTACTAACGTCTCTGGTACCCCATCGAATGACCGAACGTCATATGGAAACCCATGCACAAGGATTATTGGAAAACCATCTGAAGCACCATGCTCCTCATAAGCAACCGACAAGACCCCAGCTTCGACTGTTTTAATTTTATTCGTAGTTTGCGCAGAGATAAAAACCGGATGAATTTTTTTCATTGCGGCCGCTACAATCCCAGTAATTCCTACTTTTTTAAAAAATTCTCTTCGTGTAGGTGCCATATATAACTCTATTAAACGATAGCAATTGGGTTTGTTGGAGGTTCTGTATCATTTGAAATTGGTAATGGAGCTATTGTTAACATAAATTCCCGCCAGCCTTTAGCTCCATCCATTCCAGCTAACACCTTTAGATTTGGCCGATCTACGAAAAGTATCGCTAGCATTATCGGTGCAAAATCACGCAATGCAAGGGTCAGCAAATCGCACTCAGGCCGAGGAGTATAACCCGGGGGCTCACAACCTAACATAGAAATATCTCTCTCCCGCAACCAAGGAATTAAAGAGCTGTCTGGGCCCGCAGCCTCTTACCAAGTATCGACGACGAATCGCCTTAGCAGATCTCGACTTAATTAAGTTTTTTGAATCTTTTACTTCAGGTGTTGATCTAAAAAGATCTTAACTATTCTCATCATTTCCTTTGAAAAAATACCGGGGCCATGACCGGCTCCATTAACCCTATAAAACGTTACTTCCTTATTTGCTTCTTTAAGAGACTCATATAGCAAAACGCTCTGATTAAAGGGCACTAAATCGTCAATGTCACCGTGAACAATAAGAAACGGTGGTATCTCCTTTTCTCCCGTGATGTAAGTAATAGGGTTATAAGCCGCTACCGCCGCTTCCTGCTCTGGCTGTTGTATCGCACCTCCAATGACCAAAGACTCCGGTGATCTGGCGTCGTCGTGCTTTATTTGACTTGGGTAATCGTCCATCCGACGAAAATCAGTCGGCCCAAAAAAATCGACCACCGCTTGGACATCACTAGACTCATCAGAATTATCTTGTGTCAAAAAAGTGACTTCACCGTCGCTAGTGCCAACCAGTGCCGCTATATGACCTCCGGATGAGCTTCCCATCACGGCCACTTTCCCAGAATCTATATTGTACCGGTTAGCATTGGCACGCATGAATCGAATGGCGGATTTTACGTCTTGCACTTGAGCAGGCGCTAGAGCCTCTCTGGAATGTCGGTACTCTACACTAGCAATGACGTAACCGGATCTTGCGAGATCCACTAATACAGGTAATGATCTATAGACATTTTGAGGCAACCAACCAGAACCTTGCACAAACACTATCAATGGAAAAGCTTCAGGAGTTTCAATGCTCGGCAAGAGTATGTTTGCTAAAAGATCCCTTTCCCCATAACTCGCGTAAACGACGTCATTTAGGTAGTTAACAGAGTAACCATCAAAGATTGCGTCGACTTCGATTATTCCCTCAGGGCGATCGGTGGCCGGTGGTATTTCCACT
Organism: Gammaproteobacteria bacterium; assembly: GCA_029245905.1. Lineage (GTDB taxonomy): Bacteria > Pseudomonadota > Gammaproteobacteria > Pseudomonadales > Pseudohongiellaceae > UBA9145. Next base: position 8,996 of record JAQWOJ010000058.1, on the reverse strand, counting down.
TCTATATTACGAAACGTATTTCCATTCTGAGCCTTACTCTGAAACGACAAAAAGAGCACCAACAGCACAAAACATTTGGTCAAAATTCTTTTTCCTACTCTCGCTGTTATCAGGTTAACCATCGTAAGAAATGCGGTATATAGCATTAGCCATATCATCTGAGACTAAGATAGAACCATCTGGCATATTCAAAATATCTACCGGACGCCCCCAGTTGTTTTGATCTTCTAGCCAGCCCTCCACAAAAGGCTCAGTAGCAATGATGCTAGTATGATCGGCGTCAAGCTTGCCCATCATGACTCTGTAACCACTTTTTCGTGAACGGTTCCATGAACCATGCTCTGCCCAGAACAACGTGTTCGCAAAACGATCTGGGAATTCTTCTCCCTTATAGAAAGCTAGCCCGAGAGGTGCAACATGAGCACCAAGCTTAAGCGCCGGGGGGGTATAGTCCCCAGGGTCATGACCGCCTCCAAATGTGGGGTCCGGCAAATCGCCCTGATGTATGTAAGGAAAACCAAAATGCTGGCCTTCTTCGGAGAGTCGATTGATTTCACAAGCCGGCACATCGTCTCCCAACATATCCCTACCGTTGTCAGTAAACCAGAGCTCTCCTGAGCTTGGGTGAAAATCAAATCCAACAGTGTTTCTAATCCCTCTAGCAATAATTTCCATACCGCTACCGTCTAAGTTTATCTTCAGTAGTGTTCCAAAAATTTCTTCTTCCTCGCAAACATTGCAAGGAGCCCCAACGGGCAGATAAATTTTATCATCCGAACCTATCGCTAAAAATTTGAATCCGTGATGCCGCCGATTGGGTAATTTATCTGTGACGGTTTCTGTGGGCTGCAAGCCATTCAATTTTGCATCTATATTTTGGATTTTACTAATGCGGTTTATTTCCCCAACATAGAGATCGCCTCTATGGTAGGCAACCCCATTTGGCGTATTTAAACCTTCCGCGACTCGAACCACTTCATTAGCTCGAACATCTTCCTCGGGATTTATTAGAGCCCAAACATTGCCGCGTAAGCTACCAACAAAAACTGTATTGTCAGCACCTAGGGCCAACTGCCGAGGATTTTCTATCTCTGCGTAGACAGAGACAGAAAATCCTTGAGGTAATCTAAGTTTATCCACATCGATATTTTGGGCGTTGCTCTCGATAGAAATAAGCACCAGCATCAAAGTACAAAAAATTTTCAAGGCATCTTCCCCTAAACGATTTATTTGACTATTGTCGATCAGTAATCCTTGCTGCTCGCAGCATATTCTCCAGGGCGTAATTTCCTTCATGACAGGCAAACTCATAAATAGGCCCATCGAGGCGAGACAGATTTGTTTTAACCGTAAGTCTGTCAGTAAACGTGTGGGAATCATCTATCGTAAATTCATAGTCTAACGCATCATCGCCTACCCTGGTGAACCGTTCGGTTAACACCGAATTTTCTGCGGTACCATAAGACTCGGTTCGTAAGAACAAACTAGGCAGCGTGTCCGGAAAGTTTTGGGTCACCACTACCAGCGTCTCGCCCTCCCAACGCCCTCGCGAACTCCCAGTCCAATAACGGATTATATCCGTTAAGAAAGGCCTTCCATCCAGGGGAATGATACGCGGATCATTCCCTAGTTCAGATTTAATCATTACATGATCTTTTGTCTGAATGATCTGCAGGTTATTGTTATATGAGTTCGCCTTGATATGCGGCGGAAAAGTCTGCGGAAATCCGATGCAACGTGATGCCAGACCAAAATCTTCCGGTCGATCACACGACAAGGCCGCAAAAGAAACTCTGACTGGTCGGTCTGTGATAACAACATCTCCATAGTTACATGGATTTGACGGCGGTGGCGACAGCTGTGTTATCACGCCTTCGACGGTAGGGGGAATCTTCCCATCGGTTGGGTATACGATTAAGGATGTACGATTGTTAGGGTAAGGCTCATCATAATTAGACCAAAATAAGTTATAAGCGCCAGTATCGTTAGTTGGTACATTTAAAATCTGTGCAGAAACATCAGACTCACTTTCATCCCGGCGTTGTTGACCTGAAGACAGCCTCATATCCCTAGTTAACAACTCTTCCTTGGATAGATACTCACGCGTTCCGAAACGATCAGGGCGCTCAAAAGGAGTTGAGTCATTAAAATTCCATACCCCGCTCAGATCAGGCTGGGCATACTCGTTTCTTGGCACCTTGTAACTCTGCGCCCACACGAAATTGAACATCATAAGCAGCGGGATACATAAATACTTTACAACGTTCAACTTTAAATTCCCTCTAGCTCCCCAGCTCAATGATTTATATATTAAAGATACTTATGCACTTTGATTAATCAATTGCGCTTCAAACTTTATGTTCAAATTATCCAACCATCTCAGGGCGGTGCTGCAAAAAATCAGTGATTTGGTCGTAAGCTAAGCCAAACTCGAGGACCTTTTTATCCTGGCCGAAATTTGCCATGACTTGCATCCCCATCGGCCTACCCAACTCATCGAAACCAACTGGAACATTTATTACAGGAATCCCCCCCAGGCTCGCTAATATTACGATTTCCATCCATCTATGGTACGTATCCATCTGGCGTCCATCTATCTCTGTAGGCCAAGCCATGCTTTTGGGATAAGGAAAAACTTGAGCGGATGGAATGGCGAGGAAGTCATAGTCCAGAAAAAGGCGGTCTAATTCTCTGTACCATTCTCCACGAATAGCGTTGGCACGAGCCCTATCTCCCTCTGTAAGAATTTGTGATTGTTCTATTTCCCAGACAAGATCAGGCTTTAACTTATCTCTCGTCGCAGGATCATCATAAAAGCGCTTCATGTTTGAGCGACCTAAATGCCGGAGCGTCGTCCAGCAGAACCATAGATTTTCAGGATTAAATTTAGGCGATACATTATCGATTGTCGAGCCCGCATCTCTAACTGTACCCAAACTGTTTTCACATAAATTTAGGACACCTGGCTCTGTTGCAAAATACCCATCCAGATCTCCTAACCAACCAATCTTTAATCCAGACAATTTTGCGGGGCTGAAGTTTTCGCCTACGTCTTGCACGGCGATTGTTTTCAAAAATTCAATTGTATCGGCTGTATTTCGACCCATCGGACCTGAAACGGAGAGGCTTCGTTGACTGGGATCTCTTCCACTCATCACATTCGTACTAGGTCGATAACCGATCACATTATTAAAGGCGCCAGGATTCCTTAGAGAGCCCATCATATCGCTGCCGTCCGCAACTGGAAGCATCTGAGTGGCCAACCCACAGCCTGCACCACCACTGCTGCCGCCCGAAGTTAATTCTGGGTTGTATGCACAACCAGTAGCTCCGAATACGGGGTTATATGACTGAGATCCAAGCCCGAACTCTGGTGTGTTAGTTTTACCAATGAAGATAGCTCCCGCATTGCGAATTCGGGCAACCATTGCACTATCCCGTTCAGCGATTCGATCCGAATATAACAACGAGCCACTTGTATAACGAATTCCTTTCACGGCAGTGAGGTCTTTTACGGCGTGAGGCATTCCATGCATCCACCCCCGATAGGTTCCTCGAGCCAATTCTTTATCGGCCTCCAATGCCTGCTTCACCAGATCGTCATCAGACTGCAAGCTAATAATAGCGTTATAAACGCCATTATATCTATGGATACGCTCAAGATATGCTTGCATAACCTCGACGCAACTGATGTGTTTTCCCCGAATGGCTATAGACAAATCTATAGCCGACAGGCTAGTCAATTCAGAGGGCATCATTGCAGCAAAACCGCGAGACGGAAGAACAGAAGAGACAGCTAATGTCATACCAATTTTTCCGCCGTTTGTTAAAAATGTTCTGCGTTTCATTTTTCCACCCGCCACTAGTTGGTATTCTTTTTTTGATAGGCTTTTACCAAATCTTAACACCCCCTAATTATTGATCAACTAGACTCAAAGGCCAAGCTAACTTATATTTAGTTTGTGGTTAACTTCAGTTCTGGAACTATCTATTATGGGCAAAGATCATTGGAATATAAAAGCTGCTGTTCTAACAGGTATACTTCTCAGTAATCCAACGTATTTTTTCGCGCAAGAGGAAAATACGATCCAAGAGATGGTGAACCGGCTCGATCTTGAACGGTATAAATTAGTTATTAAAGGTCTAGCCCAATTTGGGGACCGCCGTCAAGGAACCGCAAGGAACCGAAGAGCAGTCGATTGGATCGAAGAACAACTTCAAGCAGTAGGTTGTACCAATACACAGCGGTTGCATTACGTATATGATCCTGAGCCAAGACCTCCTCGGGAAAGAACTCGGACGAGCGAACCAAACGACTTAACTACATCTACAGGAGGCAAGGTGGGCCGAAATGGGAGCGGGCCAGGGGGAGCCGCTATTTTCGGGTACCGCGCCCCCACAGGAGTAAACCGCGACCTAATGGCACAACCTGACGAGCGGATTCGCGAACTCAATCGCGAGGAACCTACCAATGGGCCGCGATCTGAAGTTTATTGCACAAAAGTCGGCACAACGCGGCCGGAGGTAATGTACATTCTGGGCGCTCATATGGACGGGCATGGTGTAAACGAAGCGGTAAATGATGATGCGTCTGGAACCGCTCTAGTCATGGAGCTCGCCCGAATCTTCAATTCACCTGACATTGAAACCGATGTGTCGATTCGTTTTGCTCTTTGGAATAACGAAGAAACTGGGCTCAACGGCGCCTCCGCTTATGTCGACCAGCGCAAAAATCTTCAGGGCATCGAAAATCCAACTGATTCCGGCATTTACCCAGAGCCAAGATGGTTGGGAATGATCCAGCATGACATGATGCTCTGGGACCATGGTGCTCCCGGGCCTGACGGAACGGTCAGTCCCAATCAACGCCCTGAGGCAGACGTAAATATAGAATTCCAATCGAACTCTCAATTAGCAGAAGATTCAATGCATTTGGCATTCGCATTTAAAGCCGCGGCAGACAAGTACAACACGGACTATCCTGCGACGGTTGGCCCCCACATGACAAACACAGACTCTACGCCGTTTATGAATGAGGTACCGTCAATTAGCTTGCGGGAAAATGAACGTGGCACTCACACCGGCGCAGGATGGAATCCAACTTGGCATAGTCCGTTAGACGTTTGGACGACATTCACGGACGATGATTTCCGATTGGGATTGAATGCAGCTCAAACCACTCTGTCCGCTATTGCAGAATTGACTAACGCAAGAATTGAGCCTTGAATAAAATAAGAAGAGGGCTTTAACCAGAGCCCTCTTTTCGATTTTAAGAATTATAAAACTTCGGCTCTAATCTTGCTGACCCGATTGCCCCAAACTTTCAAGCATTCTCCAGCCACCAAGAATTCCTGCCATGCTGTAGTTACCCTCATGGCAAGCATATTCATATATAGGCAAATCTGCCCTGCTCATCGGAAACATGACGGTCCAAGGCTCGGTCCAGGTTGAGGGATCTTCGATGGTAAATTCATAGGTTAGCGTATCCGCATCCAGCATTGTGAATCTCTCGGTTAAATGCATGCGTTCAGAGGAGTTGCCAAACGCGGTATCTCTAGCAAAGTTTCTTGTCTCCACCACCATCGTATCACCATCCCAGTAGCCTATAGAGTCTCCCTCCCATTTTCTAGGGACATCGCGATGCTGAGCGTCATCAAGGCGCACGGGCCTTACATTGTGAATCATCTCATTGTGCATGAGGAAATAGCCTCCCGTTTGCACAATCTGGACATTATTGTTATACGCGGATGGAATCATGGGCGGGCCGGAATTAAACCCCATTATACAGCGCTCCGCCAAAGGCCTGACCTCAACCCCCGCTGCAAGACGAGCCAATTCCTGCCGTTCCGCATTCCGCTGCCGCGCGGCCTCTGTCAACGGAGGCACTCTGCCGTTACTTGGCACAGTAACTAAGGAAGTTCGTCTGTCCTCTAACAACTCCTCGCCCCGATCATACCAAAACTGATTATAATCACCGGTAGTTGTGGTATCCGTGAAATTATCTCTATCTCTTCGTTCTCTTTCTTCCTCTTCAAAAGCGGCAAATTCCTCCGCAGAGAGATATTCTTTCTCGCCCAGCGCTTCGGGTCTCTGAAAAGGAGTTATAGTCCGAAAATCCCAGGTTCCCTGCGTATCAGGCTTGCCGTTTTCCATGCGAGGAATGTCGGCAGATTGAGCAAAAAGAGTTAACGGCAGAAATAGAACCGGAAGCAAGGCCCCCTTCCAAACTATTGTGTTGTGGCAGTTTTGAATCTTCATTCAAATCTCCTTTTTTTATAATTCTGGATAAGACTTGTAAAGAAAACTACGCCTGCTGAGATGAAAGATCAAGCAAACGATAGAGAATCAATGATATGAAAACACTCATCTCGCCCAGCAAGGCACCTTTCCTTGAATAGTCCTATTGATTAACGCGCTGACAAACAAAATTTTCAGCCTCATCCGTGCTGCCACTCCCGTTGTATACGGAGACTTCTGGGTAGGGACAAAGCGGGCGACTTCTGTCTACCACCCCGTCTGTCCGATGCACCGCGATTATTTCATCGGGCGCCGTGTCATCCTCCACCCAATTCTCCAATGCTGCTAACGAATCGAAGCTATTTGGACCTGGCCCTCCAGCACAATGACCCATGCCAGGAGCCATAAATAACCGGAAAGAATCGTGAATGTTATCGCGGCCGCGATGAACCTGGGCCACTCTGTCATAATATTGGGTAGCATTAGACGGTGAGATCTGCGGATCTGCCCATCCATGATAAGCAATCAATTTACCTCCACCTTCAATAAATTCAAAAAGATCAGGACTTAAAGCATTCAGCGTATCATCGTCCTTTCTTTCTGCCCTTGAGATATCAAATTCAAACCGAAATTGGTCCACCGCCCAACTTTCATCTTCATATACAAGGTAGCGATACTGGTCAAGGCCGGTAGCTCGGGCGGAGGCTGTCCATCCTAAATCGGTCCAACCGATCTCGCTGCCCGGCAAGAGACCAGTAATTTCCCTTCCAGTCCGGGAATTTATAGGAGACGAATAGATCATCTGGGCAGTATTAACTTGCGCCTCAGTCAGGCATGCTCCCGCATTTTCGGCATCACATTGAAGCACTGCTGGATCAAAGTTACACCCAGCCGGATTACCAATGAGCCCATCTTGGATTCCATCGGTAGCATCGCAGAAATCAAGGGCGGTGCGATAAAGCAATTCTCGATCTGGCTGCCTTAACTGTGCCGAGGGATTGGAAACTAAATGAGTTTCAATACGCAGAGCTGCAGCGGCCCGTCCCGTCCAATCTAAGCCTGGCGCACCCGCCACAATGCCATTAAAATCATCCGGAAATCGTTGCGCTTCTTTCATAGCCTGACGACCTCCTGCGGAGCAGCCAGTGAAATAGGAGTATCGAGGTGCTTCGCTATAAAACGCATCAATGACAGCCTTTGAAGCTACCGCCATTTCATGCACCGAACGCCAACCAAAGTCATAAACTTTCTCTGGATGCCCAAGGGCGAAACTTGCGGTGTTACCAAGATGGCCGGTGTCGGTAGAGCTAGTAGCGTAGCCTCGACTCAAAGGCATCGCCATCCCGGAATGCCTTATATTGCCAGTAAAAGCTCCATTACCAATCGCTAGATATTTACCGTTCCAGCTTTCGGTAGGCAGCCATAATTCCACGTGAATATCGGAGTCAATCGAGGGCGTGAGCAACATAGACACCCTGCAAAACTCTGGCAGCTCTTGATAGATCATGGAATTATTTGTTCCCCCCGTTGGCGGAACAAAGCCTCCATCGCCAACCAGCTCAGCCTTCTCAATCATCACATTTAGTAATGTAATCGAACTTAGATCGTCACAAGGCTGCGACAAAGTTGCAGTCGATAAACTGGCAGCAATCATAAAAAGTAAAGTAGACTTTGTGCGCATCGATAGCTCCGGAAAAAACATTTTTTAACGCCTTCGGTTCAAGGCATACCTGTAATTTTTAGTTGTTTGACATCTTAAGCAGCATATTTGAACATGCGCTCTGGCATGTCAAGATTTCGAGAAAAGCTATGGTTGCATTTACGGTGAGAGGAGCAAGATTGCTCCTAATATTGGGGCTGTCCGCAAGCGGTAGCGTCTGGTCACAAGTTCCCTCTGAAGTCGATTTCCAATGGGTTTCTCAGGGCATCCTTAACAACCCTGATCCGCAAGATTGGCTCATGTGGCGTGGCAACTATGAAAATTGGGGGTATAGCCAACTCGATCAAATTAACCGGGGAAATGTAAGTCAAATACGGCTTGCGTGGTCATGGGAATTTGAACCGGCGGCACCTGGCTCGAATGGTATGCAGGTAGAACCCACTGTCTACAATGGCGTGATGTATGTTCGCCACCCCAACGAGAAGTACTCGGCACATGATGCGAGCACCGGCGACCTAATCTGGCAGTATTCTCGACCTTTGGTCTCAGAAGTCAGCGGCTATGAGACGAGACTTTCGGTACACAGAGGCCGAGGCGTCTTTATTTATGAGGACAAACTGATATCGCATGCAACGGACGGGATGCTTTTTGCGCTCGATCCGAGAAACGGACGCCTGCTTTGGGAAGCTGCGATGCAAGACTATCGATCTGGACAACAACCAAGTGGCGCACCCGTAGCATTTGGCGGCTCACTGGTTGTTCCCTACAATTGTACCGCCTGGACCGCACCTGACCCCTGTCATTTATCGGCGTACAGTACACAAGACGGCACTTTATTATGGCGCTGGTATACGAGCCCAACTCCCAATGACCCGATGCACAATACCTGGGGTGATGACCCTCAGGTGTACCCTCTTGAGCAACGACGTAACATGTCACCTTGGATGACCCCCGCAGTGGACAAAGAGCGAGGGCTTTTTATATTTGGTATTGGCTCAAGCGCACCACAACAGCCAGAGCTGGCGGGAACCAATGGGGAATATCCGGATCGATTGTATCAAGGCTCAACTGTTGCCCTCGATCATCGAACTGGGAAACT
>JAQWOJ010000049.1 GCA_029245905.1 Gammaproteobacteria bacterium | reverse complement strand
ATTTAAAAAGTCTTCCGCAACACCTTCATATGTGGGATCAATCGTTAGCCGCTTGCCTCCATTTATAGTTCCCATGTTGGCAATCAAAACATTATAGTCCCTGCCCCCATTTTCATTCACTTCCATCGAATAACTCGAACTGCCCTCTGTGTGACCTGGATGATGGTAAACCGTTAACTGAAGCGCGCCCAATTCAATAATTTCCCCATCGCGAATAATTTTGTCCACATCAACGGGAGGAAAGCTCTCTCGCCCGCCAAAATGTGGATCACTAAACCCACCATCTTCCAACACCCTAGCGTCGCCAACCGTAGCCCATATTTCAGCACCTGTTAATTCCTTAATCTCAGCGAGTGCTGCCGTATGGTCCCAATGCGCTTGCTGCGTTAATAATATCTTGACGTCTTCTAACCTAAAGCCTAAAGATTCAATGTTATCTCTAATCATTTGCGTGGAATCTTCCAGACCCGTATTTATTAAAACATGTCCCTCATCCGTCGTGATTAAGAACACGCTCAAATCATAACTTCCAACGCCGTAAAGGTTTCCAATAATCTGAAAGCCTTCGAAAGGCCTACTCCAATTTTCTCTCTGCGCTCCCGCCTGTCCCACAAATAAAAAAACAGAAAAAACTGTAATGAGTAATCTACTATTTGATTTCATCCATAAGCTCCAATATCGTAATTGATTGCGAAAATCAGCTACTAACCTCATTCCGCGACAAACCCCTTCCAACTAGCCATATATTCAATGAATTTTTCTGACAAGCCTTCTTTCGCAAGATGTTCACGAGAAACCGGGTTAGTCAGTGGCTGGAATTTAGGCTCGTTTTGCATTAATAAGGGAAAATCGTGATGCAAAATTGCAGCCCTTCCAAGCATTATCCAATCTACTCCACTCGCAAGCGCTTTTTCAGCTTCATCTGGCGTCCTTATTTGCCCAGCTATTCCCAGACGAACATCTCCCCTATCTATCTCCGTGAAATAAGACAACAAACTCGCCCCTTTTTTGTCCTCTTCCATAGGTTCCTTAAATACATCCCAAAGAGACATGTCAAGAAAATCTATGTTTCCTTCATCACAGAGCCTCTTAGCAATAATCACACTATCGTCTAATTTCATACCAAATCGCTCTGGAGAAAGTCGAACACCGACCATGAAATTTGGATGACAGCGCGCACGAATTCCATCCAAGATCTCAAAAAGTATTCGGGAACGATTAGTAAGATTACCTCCATACTCATCTTCTCGCTGATTCGTCTCACTACTAAAAAACTGACATAAGAGATATCCATGCGCACCATGCAACTCGACACCATCAAAGCCTGCACTTTCAGCCCGTATGGCAGCCGAAATAAAATCATTCACGATTTCTTTGACTTCATTTTCAGACAGAGCCCTTGCGCCCAACTCCTCATTATTAGATGGGCAAACAGGAGTTTGTTTTATGAGATCTTCAGGTGATCGCATCCCCGCATGATGGAGCTGACAAATAGAGACACTCCCCTCTCGTTTTATGGCATCAGCCAATCTCTCTAATCCTTTTATGTGCTTGTCGTCAAAAATACCCAATTGACCCGGAAAACCCTGGCCAATAGCTTGCACGTGCGCAGCGCAAGTCATGGTTAAACCAAAACCACCTTTCGCGCGCATCGTCAGCCAATGAAATTCTTCGTCCGAAAGAACCCCATCCGCATGACTTTGACTGTTAGTAAGCGGGGCAAGCATAAAACGGTTCTTTATGCTCGGACCCCTTTTAAATGTTAATTCGGAAAACAAAGAGCTCATATAATTTCCCTTGAAAAGAAAAAACGGGCTGAGTCCTTCGACTAGCCCGCTTATTTTTCGACATTAGATATTTATGGAACAAGGCGTGGCGCAAAACGAGTTATCCCCGTAATTACACCTACTTCACCGCCGTAAACGTTGCCATCTCTGTCTGCCGTCACACCTTCACCCATGCACCCAATTCCACCCATGCCGGAGAAACCCCTCCCCGTGCAGTTGTGCTCTGGGATGAAGTAGAGAACTTCACCGTTACGCGCATTTCCGACGCGCAATCCTTTTCTCCACCCACCCGGGTTGTAGTTCTCATCTGTTTCCGAATCGATGGCATACAACATGTCATTTGTCGGATCAATATAAAGGCCAGAGATACGGCTGAACTGATACCAGGTATCCAGCCATTCCCCATCTTGAGTAAAGATCTGAATACGATTATTGCCCCTATCGGCGACAAATAAGCGCCCCTGAGAGTCCATCGCCAAGGAGTGCGGTGAACGGAACTGACCATCGTCCCAACCATACTCACCAAAATGACCAATGTAGGTGCCGTCTGGCTCCCACATAGTTATTCGACTCTTAGTGTCATCACCAGGCTCTCCCTGAAACTGGGCACCATGTGTTTCAGCGATAAAAATACGCCCATTGGGGGCAATCAAAACGTCATTCGGATCAGTCAGGTGCGAGGGCGGGTCCCCAAGTTCACCTGGAGTGCCAATCGTCATTAATAACTCACCATCCGGACTAAACTTTAACACCGAGCTGCCTATCGTAGCTGCGGCAGGATTCTCGTTGAGCTCGTTTTGGTTGGCGACTCGAGCATCAGCGATCCAAATATTGCCTTGACTGTCTACATCCATACCATGGGGCCATAAGATTTGCCCAGCACCAAACTCCGCAACAACGCGGCCATTCGGGTCAAGCTTAACAATGGGATTGATATCAGGAGTCGTCGCACATTGATTTGTGCCACAACGATCTCCTGCCCAGATGTGCACACCATCAATGTCGACGTTTATCGCGCTGACAGAACCCCAGTTGCGACCGTCGGGCAGCGAGCCAAAATTGCGCTCAGTAACGTATGGGTTAGGCAAGTTATTTACGGGCTGCTGGCCCGCATGGGCCAAAGGCTTACCAGACTCAGTCATTGATCCTCTTTGTGCCACTGCAGATACAGAAAGCAGTGACAGAATAATTCCGACCAATCCGGTTTTCATTAAGAACCCGGCAAAGGGCTTGTTTTTTTTGTTCATTGTGTCCTCTCTTGACTTCTATAACGGTGTTTTATGAATTCTGCATTAACCTTATCTCTAGCGTGAGAACATGAACTGAAGGAGGAGACTTGTCAAGAAAACAGAACCTGGCCCCACGAAAGCGAATTTTTTGGTGGCATGACCTGAAGGCCTTTATAGTCTAAACTCCCGCATCGGGTCAGGATCGACGCTCAAAAGTGAACCGCTCCTGAGAATCAGGAAATAACAAGCATCCAAGGCATCGCATAAAATAAGAATGAAAAGCATTTTGAGAAGCAACCTTATTTACTCAATCTTCGTTATAGCTGTTTTAATGACAGTAACCCTTATTGCAATATGTCTTGCTGAAACCGTTCCTGACGCCGGAGGGAAGCCACATCCAGAGTTTCCTGGATTACAAATCGGAGGTGATGGGGCGGCTAGGCTTCAGCATATTGGCATACTTGGGTTCGCATTTCAGAGCCTTTTGCTAATTCAAATTGTATTGCTTTCAATTTTAGGTGTAGCTGAGCGTTACCGATCAAATTCATTGATTATTTATATGAGCGCCTGTTTAGCAATGATGCTGTTAATTGGCTGGAAAATGTTTTCGGGTCATTTGCAATTCTTAGACACCAATGAAACAGACTATTTCCTGGGATTTCCCACCGCTACCGCATGGCAAACCTATGGAACCTGGCTCGGTGCGATACCGTTGGTTCTGATTTACAGTCTTGGATTCAGAAAATTCATCTACACCGAAGAAGATGAAAGACAATTTAATACACTTCTAGCTGAAAAAGCTCAGCAACAAGAATAAAAACCCATGGAAGAGTATCGGCAAGAAATCATCATTAGTGCGGTAGTTGTCTACATGGTTTTCTGTGTCTTGACCGGATTGTGGGCGATGCGACGCACCCATAATGCTAGCGATTTCTTTATTGCGGGGCGCGGATTAGGACCAATAGTAGTTAGCCTTGCGATTTTTTCTAGCACACTTAGCGGATTTGGTTTTGTAGGGGGGCCTGGCCTAGTTTACTCAATTGGCGTGAGCTCTTTTTGGATGGTAATTATCTCCTCTATCGGATATGCACTGTGTTTTTTCCTAGTATCTAAACGCATTAGAATGATTGCCGAGCTACGGGATTGTATTTCACTGCCAGATATCGTCGCAGCCCGATATGGAAGTGAGTCGGTTCGGTTTATGATCGCGGTAACAATTGTCCTAGGGGTAATGGGTTACTTAGCAACGCAGATATTAGCAATGGCAGTCGTTATGCAAGCGATCTTTTCTGGGACAGAGACGTTTGCCAACGTTGGTCTTGTGACCTGCGTGATCATCTCTTCCGCGGTCCTTATATTCTATTGCGTTACTGGCGGTATTATCGCATCCGTTTATACTGACGTTGTGCAGGGCACTATTATGATAGTAGCAGGATCCCTCATACTCTTGACAGCCATCAATGTGTTCGATGGAGGAATGCAAGAAGCCACTTCAATAATCCTAGCCGATGATGCTGAAACAATTATGCCATATGGCGCGGCAGGCATAATGGCATCACTCGGATGGTTCTTTGTATTTGGCTTGGGTCTTGCCGGACAGCCCCACATCATAACTAAGTTAATGATGAATAAGGAAATAAACGATAATCGCAGCATGTTGCCCCTCTCGCTTTTCGGGTACGTAATGGCCGCCCTCCTCTGGATATCTATTGGTATTGTTATGCGAGCGGCAGTGCTTGATGGCAGGGTAGAACCGCTCGCCCTCCCAGATGACGCGGCTTCGGTTTTCTTATCTGTATTTACCAACCCATTTCTTGCGGGAATTGTGTTTGCGGGATTATTTGCAGCCATTATGTCCACGTCAGACGCTTTCTTGAACATCGGTACCGCCGCAATTATTCACGATATACCAAAAGCCATCCAAGGCAAGAGCTTAGAAAACGAGCTTCTATGGGCGCGTGTTGTAACCGTTTTGCTAGCAATCCTAGCCGCCTGCTTCGCACTTTACTCTCATTTCCAAGACGCCACCCTGGTGGCCATCTTGGGCGCATTCGGTTGGGGTACGTTTGCCGCGTCCATATTCCCAGTAGTAGCCATCGGACTTAACTGGAAAGGGGCTTCCGTTGCCGGCGCTGTTACAGCTATTGGTGCTGCATTACTAATCAACTTTATTTCTCAATTGGCGGGTTATACGTTCCCTTATGGAGTCAGTGGTCAACTAGTCGCGTTCGTGTCTTCGATGACTCTCTTCTTAGGTGTCTCACTAGTCACCAAAAAACCTGTTCTTGATACGGACATAGACCGGGTTATGGATATCTGACGCGTCGAAGCGCAAATCTTCAGCGCGCCTTGGAAAGTTAAGTCGCAATTTCACAAAATCCTATCTCTCTTGCCTCTAGCGTGTAAAAGCTCGATTAATCTTCCGAGGCCCAATACACACTTAATTAAATTTAACGTAAACTGATCCGACCTTCTGACAACCAGATTTAAGAAACGAGGGACGACATGAGTCTTGTCTTAAAAACTATCCGCTTCGGCGTCGCAATGGCATTCCTTACAAACGGCTTACTTCTGAAGGGTGCCGAAAATGGTCCGTCTAACCAACTAGGTGAATGGCCAACGTATCGCGGCAATACTGCTGGCACTGGCTATTCGGCACTTGAACAGGTCAATGCTGCTAACGTGAGTAGCTTAGGTATTTCATGGAGGTATTCGCTTCGCAACGACTCTTCAGGAAACCCAAGAGAGCCTAATTCTCAGGTCACGCCGATAGTTGTTAATGACGTTATGTATGTTACGACGGTCGATAGAGTGGTCGCGCTTGAACCGATAACTGGGGAAGAAATATGGAGCCATAATGTGCCCGTCAACGCTCCGTCCCGCCGGGGCGTGGCTTACTGGCCAGGCCAGGGCGGAGTATCATCTCGCATTTTCTATACTGCCTTTGATCGGTTAATTGCTTTAGATGCAGAGACTGGTGAATTGGATTTGGAATTTGGAGATTCGGGAATGGTCTCTATGGGTATTCCTTATATTTCAGTACCATTTGTTTTTAAAAATGTAATCGTGGTTGGTGCCAATACGCCGCGTGGCGCAATCGGCGGCATTGGAAATGCCCGTGCCTTTGACGCCCTTAGCGGAAATAAATTATGGGAATTCGAATCTGTCCCTTCGCCGGGAAATCCTGGCAATGACACATGGGAAGGCGACAGCTGGATGGGTCGACTTGGCGCCAATGCTTGGCCCTTCTATTTTACTGTAGACGACGCAAAAGATCAGTTATATATACCGCTGGCTTCTCCGATCCCTTTCGCTTACGGCGGAGATCGGGCAGGCGCGAATCTTTATGCAAACTCCATCGTTGCGGTAGATATTTACTCGGGGGAATATAACTGGCACTTTCAAACAATACATCATGATTTATGGGACCATGATCCACCCGCGCCACCAACACTTTTTGACGTCAATTATGACGGCGATACGATTCCTGCACTAGGCATAACGACCAAGTCTGGATATCTTTTTGTCCTAAATCGAGACACTGGTGAGCCTATTTATGGTGTAACAGAGGCGTCTGTTACTCAAAGCCAAGTGCCAGGAGAAGAAACTTTTGCGACTCAACCAATTCCGGTTAAACCGGAGCCATTGGCTCGCGTAAGTTATGATGAATCAGACTTGGTTACTGCTGAAGACACGAGTGTTGAACATGCTTCAGCATGTCGCGACTTAGCAAATTCTGCAGGAATAATTCATAACACGGGCCCCTATACACCTTGGGTTTATCGGCCAGATACTAGCAACGAAGATGCCACCTTACTTTTCCCAGGCCTGTCAGGAGGACCTAACTGGGGTGGTGTTGCTCATAATCCAAACAACGGTTACGTCTACGTTTTCGCCGCGGACATCGGAACTCTTGGTTGGCTGCAAAATGCTGAAGCAGACTCAGACTTACCATATGCACTCACCGGCCCAGGCGGACGACCCGGAGGTTTCACTGTTCGCATTGACGGGATGAGTATGCCTTGTCAAAAGCCGCCTTGGGGAAGGCTGACAGCCGTCGATACAAATTCCGGAAACATTGCTTGGCAAATTCCTCTAGGAGTTACAGATGGCTTATCTGAAAACAAACAGCTAACGGGGCGCCCAGGCAGAGCCGGAGCTTTGGTAACAGGTAGCAACTTACTCTTTATTGCGGCCACAGACGATAATCGATTCCGAGCTATAGACGCAACGACAGGTGCAATCGTTTGGGAAGATCAAATGGAAAGACGAGGCAATGCTAATCCTATGACTTTCCTCGGTGCTGACGGCAAACAATATATAGTCATTACGGCAACTGACACTATCGTCAGTTATGCGTTACAGTGACATTGTCACTCATAAATAAAAAGGGCTACTTAGATGCGAAGAACAAGAAAAATTAAATCTGCATTTAAACTAACAACCATTGTCTTTTTATGCCTTCTTACTAACTATCTCCAAGCACAGTATGGCACCAAATCGGGCGACTGGCCAAGTTATGGCGGTGATACTGGGTCAACCAAATATTCTCCGCTTGACCAAATTACCGCAGAAAATTTCGAACAACTGGAAGTATCTTGGACATGGACTTCAATAGATGCCGATCTGGATCTGGAGGCTATTCAAGATATCAACGATGCGGTTCGTATTAATAACTTTCAAGGCACTCCTCTCAAGATAGGTAACAAACTTTTTATAATCACCGCATTAAATCAAATTGCGGCATTAAATCCGACTTCGGGCGAAACACTTTGGTCTTTTAATCCAGAAGTCTATCTAGCGGGCACTCCAGTCAACTATATTGGCTATCACCATCGAGGCTTGGCCTATTGGAGCGACGGCAACGCGGAGAGAGTGCTTGCAGGTCTAAATGATGGCTTCCTGATATCTTTAGACGCAAAGACAGGACTGCCTGACGCTCAATTTGGCGGCGGAAAAATTGATCTCACCATAGGCCTACCAAGAGCAACGAGAGACGTTTTGGATTGGACCGGGGCTCAGCCAGTGGCAGTTGTTTCTCCGCCGATTGTGGTTGGCGACATCGTCATTACCTCTTCAATTACCCAAGCAAGACCTATAAATCGAGAACGTCCACCGATGTGGGTTAGGGGGTACAACATTAGAACGGGAGAACACCTCTGGGACTTTCACACCATTCCCTTGGCGGGTGAATACGGTGTTGATACCTGGGAAGAGGAATCCTGGCGCAGAACCGGCAACACTGGCGTTTGGTCCATAATGAGCGCTGATCCAGAGCTAGGCCTAGTGTATCTGCCGATCGATGCACCAACCGACGACTTTTATGGAGGCAATCGTCCGGGTGACAATTTGTTCAGCCAGAGCGTCGTTGCCGTCGACGCAATGACCGGAGAGCGTCGATGGCATTTTCAAATGATCCATCATGGATTATGGGATTATGACCCTCCTGCCGCACCCAACCTAATCGATATAACCGTTGAAGGCAGAGAGATCAAAGCCCTTGCTCAGGTTACAAAACAAGGCTTTATCTATACATTCGATCGCGAAACAGGAGAACCCGTTTGGGTGATTGAGGAAAGAGAAGTTCCACAG
>JAQWOJ010000046.1 GCA_029245905.1 Gammaproteobacteria bacterium | reverse complement strand
TCAGCTGCAACTCTTGATGTTCCCGTATGAGAGTATGTTCCTAGGTTACCGACACCAGTATGAATATGCAGTTTACCATCTGGAGTAATTCGGACTAAACCGTCAAAGCCATTACTGCCGGCAGAATGATAGGCCTGACCTACGCCAACTCCGATCACTTTACTGCCTCTTCGTTGACCACTTTCTGCGCGCTTGCTGTCCCAGTTGAACTGTTTAGCACCCATCGAAAGTGCCTCAGATAGATGCGTGCTGGTAAGAGAGTTACTATTGGGACCATAGGTGTCTTTACTAGAAGGCACGTTTATTTGTCTAACCGCTAACGGATCAAGATCCAGTGCGCGTGCTGCTTTATCTAACAGAGGTTCTAATGCGGAGTGAATCTGATTTTGACCGGGACCCCGTTGCGGTCCTTTTAAGGGTGTATTCGTAAGAACTGGCACACCGCGGAACCTCATATTTTCCGGTTGGTAGACCAGAGATACAGCATCTCCCGCCGACAACCAATCCGAAAATCCTGAATTGGCCCCGTTGTCCTGAATGACAAATAGGTCTATCGCTGAGATGCGACCATCTTTTTTGAAGCCAATTTTCGCGCGACCCTGAAAGCCATGTCGAGCTGAGCCAATATAGTATTCTTCCTCGCGGCTGATTCTTAATTTGACAGGTCTGCCTGTCAAGCGAGATAAATGTGCGGGTATAGACATTGCAGGATAAGGGCCACCCTTGGAGCCAAAACCGCCACCGCAAAATTCTGCGATAAAAACTAAATCCTCGGGATCAATTCCTATATAGGCGGCCAATCCAGGCACTGGGAAGCTTTGGCTTTGACTGGATCCGAATAAGAAACATTTACCATTTTCCCAATAGGCCATTGCTGACCGAGGTTCCATAGAGTTGTGAGAGTAGCTAGCAGTGACGAAGCTTTCGTCCAGTATGTAATCTGCTTGGTCAAAGCCCGCCTCTAGATTCCCTATGCTCCAATCGCGCACAGACTTCCCTTCTGGAAGTTTATTATTGGAGAGAGATGCGAAGTCATCTTCACTCCAGTGCAACGATCTAAAATCATCTCCCATCGTTGAGTTGCCCACATTGCCTTGCAAGCGTGCATGGGGGCCATTCGGTCGTAAACTAACCAGAGGGTCAACGACAAAAGGGAGTCTTTCAAAATCAAAATTAATCGCCTGAATTGCATCTTCAGCGGTTCTCTCATCTACGGCAGCCACCGCTAAAATGGGATCACCGACGTACGCCGGTTCATTAGTAAGTATTGGATTTCCTAAATTGGGTATGTTTGGGACGTCGTCTGCCGTCAGCACAGCAACTACACCCTCCATCTGGAGAGCTTTCGAAATGTCTAAATTGTCTATTCGAGCGTGCGGGATTGGGCTAGTCAAAAGGCGGGCATGGAGCATGCCATCAACCTTAAAGTCCTCGGCGTATTTCGCTTTTCCTGTAACTTTACCGTGCACGTCTGGAGGGGTAAAGTTCTTGCCTATCAGTGAATATACCATCGTCAGACCTTTTGACTTTAGTTTGACGCTTAGCATATTCAAGGAATCAGATAAGCGCAACAAGTAGGGATAAAAATCGGCTGCTTCTACTTACTGGATACAATGGACAGTTACAAATTGCAGCGGATTGAAAGTTGATTCCTAAATCTTAAGGGTTTAACGTTACACATCGCCATTAAGGAGAGAATGTCCCATGCCTTTAAGACTAGTAATTGCAGCAGGTTTTTCCATGTTAACTTTGAACGTTGGTGCGCAAGATAGTGACGAGTTTGAAGCTCCTCGCAATGAGTGGGGGCAGCCGGATCTCAATGGTGTTTGGAATTTTTCCTCAAATACGCCGATGCAAAGACCAGAGAAATGGGGCAGTCAGGAATTTTTGACGCCAGCCCAGATGCGAGAAGAAATTGAAAGGCAGGAGGCGGCGGCAAAGGCGGCGGATGAGAGGGCAGCAAGGGCCGTTGATTTGAAAGCTGACATTCCTACAGGCCCGCAAGTGCTGGGTTATAACGATTTCTGGTTTGAAACTGAAGGGCTGGATGCCAATGTGCGTACCTCACACATTGTCTACCCTGGTGATGGTCAGATTCCGGAGCCGGTCGAGGGCGCGCAAATACAACGTGGTAATCAAATCACTGATACGCCTAATGAGCTTCGACCGGTTCGATTTGTCGTTGGAGGTATCAGTAAAGATGGCCCAGAGGACAGGGGTTTATCTGAAAGGTGTATTGTGGGATTTAATTCTGGACCTCCGTTCGTACCCAGTCTTTATAATAACAACGTCCAGTTAGTTCAGAGTGAAACTAGTGTGGCAATACTGACTGAGATGATTCATGACGCACGGATTGTACCAATAACCGAAAAGCCTCCTCTCGATGATAAGATTAGACTTTGGTCGGGAGATTCGCGTGGCTATTGGGATGGAGATGCTCTTGTTGTGGAAACACAGAATTTCAATGGTTATCGGCAAACTTTTAGTAGTACCGGGAATAATTACAATATGACGCTTACGGAAAAATTTACCCGTACAGCCAAAGACCAGGTGATTTATGAGTTTACTATCAGTGATCGATCGACATTTTCTGATGACATAACAGCTGTAGTTCCTATGACCAAAACAAGCGGGCAACTTTATGAGTACGCTTGCCATGAGGGGAACTATGGGATGTTAAATACGCTGCGTGGTGCCCGGGTTGCGGAAGAAAATGGTTGGGATTTAGAGGGGCGATAGAAAATATCGCGGAGAGCCTAGTTTTTATTCTGCATTAACCATTTAAATAATGTTATCGATCCCAAAGATAATGGCTGCTAATGCCACTGACCAGAGAGAGCATGCTAGCGTGTCGAGCAGAGTAAATTTTATTTTTTCAAATTTAGTAATTCCAAGTAGCGCAGGAATAATACTTCTAATTGCAGGAATAAAGCGTCCAAAGAATATCGCGAAAGGGCCAAATTTTTTCAGGATGTTTTGGGCTTTATTGAAAGATTCTTTTCGCTTCTCTATCAGACTAATCTGTTCAACTTGCGGGCCCATCCATCTACCTACATAGTAGCCAGCATGATCGCCTAGCAGGGCCCCTACAAATGCGAGAAATGTAATTGAAGAGAGGCTTGTTGCCTGTTGATCAAGTATTAGTGTTGCTATTGCAACAAGGAATATGCCGGATATAAATAACCCGACTCCCACACAGGCTTCAGCGAATGCGAAAACAGGGATCAATATCAGTGCGCGGTCTAGGTTGGCGTTAACCCATTCAAAGATAAACGAGTCGATTGGTTTTACCTCTTTGTTGTCTCTGTGGTGTGAATAAAAAACCTGTGGAATGGTTCGCGTTCAGGTTTCGAATTTGATCCGCTTATTCTCGTCCTTCATTAATCGCCACGATGACTCGTGAGGTCCCCATATTCTTGACTACAAAAGGTGAGCCAGGTTTGCGCCACTCCCAGTCTCCTGCTGAATCTAATTCGCGCGATAACCCGTCCTCTCGCGTGACGTGGACTACGCCGGAAGAACCCTGCACGACCACGGTATGATTGTTATGTGTTTGCAATTCTGTTTGTTCACCTGGCCCAAGTTCGATTCGATATGAACGAAACCATGGATTAAAGACGGTAGGCTCTTGGTTAACCCCAGAAGGAGCGTCGTTATTGTTGTTTAATCCGTCACCACCGTTTACAAAGGCGATTATTCGCAGTAACCCAGGTCCGTCGTTTGAAACCTTGTGGATAAGGGGCTCATTATAATAGTCTGGGATCGCGCGCACGTTGCCGTTTGACGGCCCACTACCTGATGAAATAGAGGTTAGCAATATAGGCTGGTCATGCAGATGTGCATAGGAAATATCTCCTGGGTTTACTTGAACATCCAGCAAGTAAAGATTGCCTTCCTTATGAACAGTCCTGTGTCGAGGTTCTTCTAGTAAGTGTACGATTTTTTCATTCGAAAAATCTGCTTGCTGCGCCTCAGCTTCAGCCCAAAGCATGTGCTTTTGAGTTAAGAGGCTCACGGCTGCTACTGCAGAACAATAGCAAAAGGATTTCATGAGTTTCTCAATTATTGTTGTTTGCACCAACTACTCCGTTTCAACTTCGTAAATTTTTTTAAGGGTTTGTTTGCTCTCTATTTAATGAGAATACCAGTAATTCATCATCTTTATCTCGGCCACCACCTGCGATAGCAAGGTACTGTTCACCTTCATGTTCAAAACTCATAACAGGGCCATGTAAACGTTGATCTACCATCACTTGACCTTCCTTTTGGCCTGTATCCTTATCAAATGCAATAAGAATCGAGCCTGTCTCTTCGGGACCAATTTCATCTTTAGATGCCAAGTATGAGATTACCAGAGACTTTGTTACGAGTAGGCCTCCTTCGGCAACTACATCGTTGAATACACTACCAAGGTCACCGAGGTCGAGATGTGCTATGGCTGGGTGACTGGTGGGTCCCTTCCCAAGCGGCGTTTGCCACACATGCTCACCAGTGTTGAGGTTGATTGCAGTTATTCGCCGGTAGGGTGGCTTTAAGAGAGGCAGCCCCTGAGGTCCTTGAGTCCTGTCGTAGCGAATAACGTAAGGCCAATCCGAGGTGCCTTCGGGCGGTTTGACCAAGGACATGCCAGTGGGTCGAGTAACCGAAGGGATATAAATAATCTGCGTTTCTGGGTCCATTGACGCCCCTGGAAAATTGGCGCCACCCCCTGCGCCAGGCACTACGTAGGTCGACGATTTCCCATCGGTGCCTTGTACTATGGGTGGTGTAAAAATGTTACCCAGGACGAAGTTGTTTGCTATTTCGACTGCCTCAGCCCGCAATTCGGGGGTGAAGTCAATCAAGTCGTCTTCAGTGGCGCCGATCTGCTCGAACGGCGCTGGCTTCGTCGGAATTGGTTGGGTTGGGTGGGCTCTCTCGCCAGGGACCGTTGAGGGTGGGACAGGTATCTCTTCGATAGGCCATACTGGCTCTCCAGACACCCTATCAAATACATAGGTAAACCCTGTCTTTGACACTTGCGCAACGGCTTTGATCGGTCTGCCTTCAACCACTATATCGACTAGATTTGGTGCAGAGGCAATATCGTAGTCCCAGAGTCCATGATGGACAGTCTGAAAATGCCAAAGGCGTTCGCCAGTATCGACATCAAGAGCAACGATACTTTCCGCATATAGGTTTTCACCCAAGCGGTACCCCCCCCAATAGTCATTAGTGGGAGTAGAGGTGGGCAAATATACAATCCCAAGGTCATCATCGGCGGACATATAAGTCCACACATTCGTACTCCCTGCTACTCTCCAGGAATCGTTTTCCCAAGTGTCATTAAATTCTTCCCCCAGCTGAGGAATGGTATTAAAGCGCCACTTAAATTCTCCGGTATACGTATCATAGGCCCGAACATGTCCGGGAGGACTTCGGTTGTTCATGCTGTAGTCGAATATTTTTGAGCCGATGATCACTGAATTACCCACCGCGATTGGTGGTGCGCCATGAGTGATGTTATTCATTTCAAATTCAAGGCGGCCAAGGTTTTGTTTTAGGTCTATGAAACCGTTTTCGCCAAATTGCGGATCGGCTTGGCCCGTATGAATATCAATCGAAACTAATTGTTTGCCGAGTGTTGCAAGAAAAATTCTTTCAACTTCACCGTCCGTCCAGTATTCGATACCGCGAGTTTGAACAGGAGAAAAATTAGGTGGTCCGAAGCGATAACTTTCGGGATCGAACTTCCAGATTTCTTCACCAGACTCTGGATCAAGAGCAACAACCTGTCCATGATTTGTATTAGTATATAAAATCCCATTTATATAGAGAGGTGTGGCTCGATAATCTCCCGTGGGATAAAGTAACTCTTCGGAGATTTTTAGATCTGCAGACTGCCAACGCCAGGCAACATGGAGCTGCTCAAAGTTGTCGGCATTTATTTGATCAAACGGAGCGTACTTAGAGGAAAAATGATCCCCGCCATGGTGTAACCATTCTGGAGTGCTCTCTTTCGCACCAAGATCAAAAGAAGCTTGATCGCCGCAACCAATTAACGACGTTGCAAGGAGCGAAGAAACAAACCAATTCTGCAGTCTTATCATGATGTGGCCCTCATTTCACGTTGGCACGTAGAAACGAAAAAATCGCGTCATAGATACGTTCCATTTCCTCTGCAGGGAATCCGCCATGTAGGCCGTTCGGAACCGTAATTAGTTCATTAACTACCTCAAAACGATTTAATCCTTGGTGCAATCGCACGGCATGGTCATAGGGAACTGTGGGGTCCGCATCGCCATGAATAGAAATAATAGGAGGTAAGCCTGCCCGGACGTATTCTAATGGAGAAACTCGTTCAGCGATTGCATTTCTATTTGACTGAGCACCCAACCATCTCACGGCATAGCCTTTCTGATTAGGACCATCAAGTAAATCTCCAACGTCGGTAATACCGTACCAATTAACTATTGCTGCAACTTCAGGTGTTTCGCTGCCCATACATTGGCGATCGAGTTCTGCTTCAGTCGGGATCATACCCGTTGTAAGAGCGAGATGCCCGCCAGCGGAATTGCCAGAAGTAACAATACGGTCACGATCGAATCCATACTCATCGGCGTTCCTTCCAACCCAGCGCAGCGCACAAAGACTGTCCTCGACCGCGGCAGGGGCAAGTGAAACATTACCAAGTCGATACTGAACATTCACTACTGCCCAACCTTTCTCTAGGTAAGGGATTAAGCGCAAGACGTTAGCTTCTTTGGAGCCGGCAACCCACCCTCCCCCATGATAATAAATAAATGTGGGTGAAGGATTATTCTGGTTTCGGGGTTGATAGATATCGATTTTTAACTCTATACCGTTCGCTTGGCGATAGGTGATATCGGGGATAACTCTGAATTCATTTTGAATCGTGCCAGCCCAGTTTGCGGTCTCATTTTGCTGAGCTATTGCTGAATTAAAGTTTGTGAAAAGTAAGATCACACAAATTACTAGAGGGGTGAGCTTTATCATATCTAGGCCTTTTCTTATTTGTTTTTAGAATCGCTTATTCGTGAATGATCTTGTTACGAATTTTAACATTCACTAGCAGGATAGTTTAAATAGGCCGATAATCAACAAATATTTCTGAAAATTAAACAAAACATCAAACCACTTTTATGAAAAGATTGAAATTGAGCCCAGCGTTCATCCGTTTTAAATTAGTGTTGGGAATTTGGTGTCTGTATCCTGGAATCAATGCTCAAAGTGTTTCAGAGGACGAGACAACCGTTACATACCCGGCCTCATTCTTCACTCAATATGGATCTGTCAGCGCTAAAGATATGATGGACCGTATCCCCGGAGTTGGTTCAACGACGGGAGGAGGCTCAAGCAGCAGCGGTGGATTTAGCGGTGCTGGTGGCGGTCGGGGAGGCCGCGGTTTTGGGTCGGGGAGTGGGTCCAGCGAAATTTTGATTAACGGTAAGCGGACAGCAGGAAAAAGCAACGCGACAAGTGGAGTATTAGACAGAATTAACGCTGACCAGGTGGATTATATACAAATCATTCGTGGAACTTCCGGTGAGCTTGACGTTCGCGGTAGTGGTCAGGTGATAAATATTGTACTTCTCAATGAATTAGACGAATCCAGTTTGACCTATCAATTGAATGCGGATCGATATCGAGATTCTTATTTTCAGCCTGGTGGTAATCTTTCTTATTCCAATCGTATTGGGGCTCTAGATTTTGTATTGAGCGCTGTCGCTGAGCCCCGTTACGGGCATACCGAAAGCGAAGAATTTTCAATTTTGGGAGATTTTTCGCCAAACGATAGAGTCGTGATGGATGAAATTCGCGAGCAGAGCAGTTATGACGTTACGGCTAATTTTGGTTATGAGTTTGGCGATACTTCTAGTGCGAGACTTAATACATTGTTTTCGCAAAATAATAATCCTACAAAAGTTGATCGCAGTATTACTGACTTAACGGTTACTCCCAATGTCTTAAAGGTACAAAAGGAAAATATCCCTGGGAAACAGCATAACTGGGAAATCGGTGGCGACTACGAAAAATTCTTTGGGAATAATAGTCGCTTTAAAATGCTCTTTGTTCTGAATCAGGATAATAGAAGTTCCACTCGAGAGCGGTTTGATATTTTTAGTGAGGGTGCAGAAGATAAGAATCTTTTTCTAAAATCAGCTAGCCGCACATCAGAAGAAATTTTCCGTGGCTCGTATACATTTGATATTTTTGAAGACCAGGATATTGAAATTGGGGGTGAGCGAGCTGTAACGACGTTAGAATCTAAACTTGCTTTGGGCTTGCCCATAAGCGGAGGAAACCCCTCTACTGCGCTGGGGGGGTTGGTGTCGGTGCCAGTTAGTAATGCGAATTCTACAGTGGAAGAACTTCGCTATGAGCCATTCATTATCCACAACTGGACTATTAACTCTCGAATGTCAGTGGAAAGCCATTTGCTTTACGAATATTCAGAAATTGAACAGTGGGGTGATGTTCGAAATAAACGAGATTTTAATTTTATTAAGCCGAAAGTAGATTTTCGCTATAACGTGACCCCAAATCTTCAGTTGCGTGGTTCTTTAGAAAAGGTAGTCACACAACTCCGGTTTAGTGATTTCGTTGCAGCGACGGACGATCAAGACGATGATTCTAATACGTTCGCAGGTAATTCTAATCTTCGGCAAGAGTGGTTCTGGAAGTATGACTTTATTACTGAGTATCGTTTGCCTAATGATATGGGAGTTGTAGATGCAAATTTGTTTTATCACGATCATCGAGATGTGATAGAGCGTATTGATGTCACGTCAGATGAGTCAAACCTTCTATCTGCAAATGGTAATATTGGCGACGGAGAAATGTATGGGTTAAGAGTTAATGGTAGTGTCCGCATGAACATGATCAATATGCCAAATCTTTTAGTTTCTTCAAATTGGAGTGTTACAGATTCGAAAATTACTGACCCATTTACTGCCGTTGAGAGGCGTTTTCAATTTTATGGTCGAGGCCGATGGACTTTGAGTTTTCGGCATGATGTTCCAAGATGGAGCCTGAACTGGGGTGGAAGTTGGAGTAACCGGTTTGATGGAAACCAAAAGCTTTATGATATCGATGATGTAGTGAGTACGCTAGGCGAACCTAACGTATCTTTATTCGCAGAATACATTACCGAAGGGGGCACTAGTTGGCGGTTTGACGCGCGTGATCTCACCAATAATGAACAATGTCGCGAGCGTATTAGATTCGTCGGGCGGTTATCGAATAATATTCTTGAAGAAATTGAGAACCGATGCAGCATACGGGGCTTGGTTATGTCGTTGAAGATCACTGGGACGTTCTAAGTTTAATTCAATAGAAGGCATGATCCCTAAAATCAATTGAGTCGCGATAGGTGAGGGGGTTAAGTAAGAAAGGACAGGCAGAACCTTGTTACACCAGTAATTGCAAGAAAAACTGGTAAGCAAAAGATAACGAAGAGAGAAATATTCATTAGAATAAACGTATAGACTGATCTCTTCATTACACCATAAATTACGAGCCCTCCAGATATAGTTGTTATTATCGCCCAAATAGTTGTGCTATTGCAGGCTATGGTAGCACCGTAGATTATTGCGTACTGAATAAGAGCGAAGCCAAACGCCCCCGCATTGGGATCGTTTGTTAGAGACTGAGCCCAAACGTAAAAAGCGAAAAATGAGATTGCTGGGAAACTCAGAAGCGAGACTAATATTTTTGGTTTGGTTACAATCATACTTCAAACTTTATTCGAAGAAATTTCGAGCTTATCATCCTGCAGCAATATCTTTATTCAGAGGCAATCTGAATAGAAGCGAGGGTGTCCGGGCTGGATGCAAGCTCATTATCACCAGCGGGAAATTCGTTTGATTGCAGTATAAACGCCAATATCGCGGCATAACTTTGCTGAGATAGGCTGCCAGGCTGATCGGTCGGCATTTCCGTGCTCATTTTAGTAAACAACTCTCCCAATGAACGACCTTCCCATATGAACATAAAGCTTAATCCGATTAAGCTTGGGGAGTTACTATTGCCTCTTAAGTCAGTGGAGTGACATGAAGCACATCTCGCTGCGTACTCTTCTGCACCACGGGATGCTTGCGACTCTGTATAAAGGCCATCGCCAAGAGATTGGCCTAAACCTGTATTTGCTTGCAGTAAAGCTACAAATACGAGGGAATTGAAAAATAAATTTTTAATTGGAAGGGAGTGCGAAGACATGTATAGAATTTCCATTACGAGGTCGGTTCAACTCAGGAGCGAGGTCTCTAGGTAGCATTCCTGACCAGCTGGCACCGCCAACTCCCGCAGGCATTGCAACGTATTGTTTATCGTCCACCATGTAGGAGATAGGAAAGCCTTGGGCAGAAGTAGTGACACGTGTCTTCCAAAGCTTTTCTCCCGTGTCTGAATCAAGCGCATAATAGTAGCGATTCCAGTCACCGATGAATACCAGACCTCCAGCCGTTGTCAGCGCGGCAGTATTTATGGGGGCCCTTTGTCTATAACGCCACTTTATATCTCCTTCGGGGATGTTCATCACCAGAAGTTCTCCTAGGTTTTCTTGCGCATCGATGTGCGGATAGTTTATGCGTCGCACTGGTCCAGTACCTCCCCCACCCAATACCTGCTCAGTCGGACCAAAGGTCGCGAGTTCACAATTGAGCGTGATAGGGATATACATGGCCTCCGTTCTAGGAGAGTAAGCCATCGCTCGCCAACCCTTGAATCCCGATGTGCTAGGACACATATCGATCTCTTGACCAATTCGTGGAATCATTCCATCTCGATAACTGACATTGCCGTTTACGGGGTTAACGTTAACAATATTTTGATAGCCGACATCAGTGGCTTGAATTATTTCGCCTGAGCGCCTATCTAGCTGCCACAGAATGGCCAGCTTGCCCATTTTAAAAATTGAATCTCGTCCATTTATATCCACTAAAACAGCTTCAAAAGTTTCATCCATGTCATGAGTATCCCCGGGAAGATGCTGGTAATACCAAGACATTTCTCCGGTATTGGGGTCTAAGGCAATTGTGGAATTGGTATATAAAGCGTCTCCATCCGTACCCCTTACAGCGCTTGCCCAAGGTTTAGCCTGAGACGTGCCCATATAAACAAGATTTAATATCGGGTCATAGCTACCCGCCTGCCAGGAATCGCCCCCAGCGCGAAAGCGCAGTGGTAGATCGCCCCATGTGTCTCCACCCGGTGTTCCTGGCGCTGCGACAGTGGCAAAGCGCCAAAGTTCTTCGCCAGTAACTGGGTCATGGCCAGTGAAAAAACATACTTCTTCTTTATAGCGCTCACAACCAGTAATGCCAGTCACAAGCACGCCATCGGCGACAATAGGGCCAGCAGTATAGAAATATCCTAGGGCTGGATCGGCTGTCTGAGTCTCCCAGGCTAATCGACCGGTTCGTGCGTCTAAAGCTCGGATGCTCGCGTTCTCGGTAGCGGTATAAATCCTGTCTCCGTATATCGCGATATTTTTTAGTACGCCACGGCCAACGCCGGCAAATGCTGTTGACGGCATTGCCGCATCCCCTAGATCTTCTGCCGTGATCTCTCTATCTGTGTTGTCTATAGACGGAGTTATACCAGGGCGGTACTCCCAGATTAAATCACCATCAGCTGCGTCAAGTGCTTGAATCACGCCGCGCGGCCCCGGAATAAACATGACCCCATTGTGAACCAGCGGCGCGGCTTGGGCTGACCCCGTATCATCGAGCGCCCATGACCAAACCAGTTGCATTTGATCGACATTGTCGATATTTATTTGATCCAGAGGGCTATAACCCCAGCTTTTGGGCGTTCCGCGCCAGCTCAACCAATCTTCAGCTGGTGGTTCTTGAAGTAGCTCATCGGTCA
This sequence comes from Gammaproteobacteria bacterium, assembly GCA_029245905.1. Lineage (GTDB taxonomy): Bacteria > Pseudomonadota > Gammaproteobacteria > Pseudomonadales > Pseudohongiellaceae > UBA9145. Next base: position 437 of record JAQWOJ010000046.1, on the reverse strand, counting down.
CGATTTCGTAATCGAGAATTTGTGTACTAGCAGAATTATTTAAGAGGGAAATAAGGGCTGCAAAAACAAGAAAATTTGGTTTCATAATTATTTTTAGTTTGCGCTGAATATGCGAAAGGATGAGGATAAACAGTCTAGACGCCGCAGTCCAGACCTGCTGGACAATCTCTAGTTGGTCAGTCTTTTACCTCGGTATGGGATCTCAATGCTTCGGAGGGGGTTTTTCTCCAGACTCCCCTAAGTATCTTAGTAGTGGTTGCTCTTATTTAACATTGTTAAAACTCAGCCGGGGTTGTTGCGGGCCTAAATCACTGCATCTAAAAATTAGACACATTTTGTTTCATTGACACAGGTTTGCGTGGTGTTACTCGTGCCGAAGGTTGTGTAGCATAGGGATTCGGGACTAGTGCGAAAATAAAATGCCGCTGTTAAGCATA
>JAQWOJ010000024.1 GCA_029245905.1 Gammaproteobacteria bacterium | reverse complement strand
CAGGTCTTTGGTGCCTTCTCATCTCGATAGTCAGATTAATCCAGACGCTTGGAATCACCTCAATTTTGTTAATCATCCGATGTCTATGTATAAGCCGGAGCACAATTACTATGGTGCACGCTGGGAAGATGACAGAATAATCGATGAGCATCCTAGTGTGTCTGGACACTACTATAATGCGCTTGTTCCTGCTGTAGATGATGACAACAATGATCTAAGTGATAGTACGATTTTGCCACCAACGGCTTCAGTACCGCTTGCCACTTTTACATCGTGGAACTTAAGGGCATTAGAAACTGGAGCAGAGAAATCACTTGCTAGATTGTCTGGTGGCTATATACCTTTTGCAAAAGATTCTGAAATGGCTCTACAAGATGGTGATCCTCGAAATTCTATCGATCAACTTTATCGATCATTTGATGATTATTTACAGGAATATGAAACTGCAACTGACCGCCTAATCGATGAGGGCTATTTATTGCTAGGCTTTAAACAAGCTTACATGGGCATAGCTCACGGCATGAAAAGTGTGTTTGATTGAAGGGGTTTAATTTCATCCTTTAATCGCTTTAATCATCTCCGGGTGAATCTAAATCAATCGCCGTAAGACGCGGCAATACGCAATTATGCGGGGTGGGATCGTAACTAACATTTTCTGGATCGAGGCCACCTCTGAGATTTAAGAAGCTGACGGAAGAATTTAGCCCTAGACAAACTATGGTTGCTGAATCATTCCCCTCTTTAACCAAGCCACCCCAGACAATGTTTGGCGTATTAACTTGGGCTATCTCGTGCCAAGCAACTAAGAGTCGATGCCTTGGTATCGTACCGCCACCTCTATATTCATTGTCATGTATATAAATCTGTTCCGGAAAGGGATCGTAGTTTGGGTCTTCAATTTTGCGTCCGCCTAGGGTGTAGCTATAGATCATTATATTGACATTATTGTTATCCCAAAACTGATTTTCGAACACTTCAATATTGTCGTTCGCTAAGATCAGTAGTCCTGTCCCGGGGGGCACATTGCCCACGATCGCGCCCTCAGGAGCAAAATTTTCGGTGTTGTTTCGATAAACTTCATTATTAAAAACTCTAGTTGATTGACCGCCTTGTACTTCAAGGTTCGGCAGATCAAAAACAAGAATACCACCAGTGTTGTTTGTAGCGACGTTGTCATAAACATCCGCAAATGTTGAATTCTCTATCTCTATACCAGCGACGTTGTATTCCGCTCGCGAATTGCGGACGATAATTTGACTAGATTGCCCAACATAAATACCGGCGTCTGCAGCACCAATCGCTACTGACCCTTCTATTAAAATATTTTGAGATTGAACCGGATAGATTCCGTAGGCCCCGTTTTCTGGATCGGGGCCGTTAGTCCATTCCGTCCGTACTCTCCGAATTATTACATTTTTGCTCTCATTGATTTTGAGAGCATCACCAATGGTATTTTCAATGGCTAGGTCCTCAATCACAAAATCATCAGCGGTCACTAACAAACCCTCTGCTCCTTGCGCTTGATTTGCGAAGGATAAGATAGATTGATCCATCCCAGCTCCGCGGATAGTGACACCGGACACCGTTAAGGAAAGGCTACGGGAAAAATTATGAACGCCAGCGGGAACTTCTATGATGCTTCCAGGTTCAGCCTCTATCAGTTGTGTTTGAAAAGATTCTTGGAAACTTAATTCAGGTAAGTCGGTGGTAGGAGACTCGGAAGGGCTACAACCTATTAGTAAGGCAGGTATGAAAAGTTGAATAAAGCATTTGATAATTTTTTTCATTATGTTTCTCTTTGCCGTCAAGATTGGCTGTTGGTTTTCATGCTATGTGTTCAGTCTTATCTTTATGTGCGCATAACTTCCCGTCGTCTTACCTAGAAACCACCTCAAACATCCAAGTATCACCGCTAGTTATAGTCTCTTCCGTGCCAAGGCCTTCATTGCCACTAAAATATTTTCGGGCCAGCTCGTTCAGGACAGGAATAACCTCCGGTCCCTGCATAATACGTTGGAGCCGCTGTTCGTAGAGTTTATCGTCAATTCGAAGAATCACGCGATCGTCATTTTCAAGATAGTGAGGCCATTGCTTCCAAATACCGCCCTGCCTTGTGTTCATATAACCACTGACTATAAATAGTCTTCGGTCATGTGTAGCAAGCCACACTGTCCGGGATCTATCAGGCTCCATCGTCTGAAACTGGATTTCACCTCGGTCCTTAAGGTAGCTCCAATCACTAGGAGCTTCGGTTATTTCACCAGACTTAAAAGGACCGCCAGTAAATACTGCCAAAGGACCGTCTGTGAAGCGCGTTCCGACTGCGAATATTGCGACAGTAGCCAGCACGCCGTAGACCGAAAAGGTAAGCACTCTAGTAACTTTATTCATATTGTCATCTCAAAAAACGCTTATAAAAACGGAATAATCACAATAGGGGCCCAGTAATTAGTGATCTGTTTCTGTGGCGATGTCGTTTTATATGACTCAAGCCTTATATTTGACGTGCTGTTGAAAGGCTTATCTCTGATGCCCTTGGAACATTCCTGCCTTTTAGCTCCGTGTGGGAATGTTCCTTTTTTTTTATGCTATGATCATTCGCCTAACCACCCTTTATAGCAAGGTAAGAGGTGTATGTCTAAGACGTTTTTTTTAACCTTAGGTCTAGTTGTAATCCTCCTTTTTATTATCCAGCTTCTTGCCTCCGAACGGGTTGAGGTCGTGGAACTTTATACTGTTGATCAGACAGACAAAGAGGTGTCCACCAGACTTTGGGTTGCGGATGACGATGGTTACCAATACTTAAGAGTTGGTGCGGATGGTTCACAGTGGTTTGCTCGGATGCAGTTAGAGGAGATTGTTGAATTAACACGCAACGGTCGACGCTACAAATACACGTGGGCATTGAGAGAGGAGAAGAGCGAAAAGATAAATCGTTTGATGCATGAAAAATACGGTTGGAGCGACTCTTTTATTGGGACATTAACTGGGGGGCGCGAAAATTCTATTCCGATTGAACTGCGTCTAGCGAACTAATTTGTAATCAGAATAAGTCCTGCTGAAATAAGTCCCTTACGAAATGTGAGTGAAACTCTTTCAAGTAAGGATCAATCTAATGTTAACTTAATACAGGCGCTCAAGCCTTCCGATAAAAAAGAGAGAGAAAAATGAGAAAATTTGTTTTTGCGTTGGGTATGACGGCGCTAGTTTCAGCTTCACAAGCTAACATAAAACTCTATGTATTTGACTGCGGACACCTATATTTCGATGACGTAAGTAATTTCGGGTTAACCAATGAGGAAACTGACGTAAGGGAACTTTTTGTTCCCTGTTACTTGATTGATCATCCTGATGGTAAAATGATTTGGGATGCGGGATTACCCCTTGATATGGTAGGCCCGCGACAGTCGGATGCGACAAGTTGGTATGAGACGTCTTTGATTGATCAACTCGGCGATATTGGCGTAGAACCGCAAGATATAGATTTTGCCGCTTATTCTCATTTTCATTATGATCATACGGGTGCTGCGAACGCATTTAGTGATGCAACTTTGTTGATTCAGGAAACCGAATATATCGCGGCATTTCATGAGGCCGAAACAAATCCAATTTTCCGGCCACCACTTTATAGCGATCTGCTTGGTTCGACGAAAATTCTGCTTCAGGGTGATCATGACGTTTTCGGGGATGGTAAAGTTATGATCCTCTCTGCCCCTGGGCATACACCCGGCCATCAAACTCTAAAACTCGAGTTAGAGAATTTTGGACCTTTGATTCTCTCTGGCGATCTCTATCACTTTGAGGCTAGCCGGCTGCTGAGAAGAACCCCGATATTCAATACGGATTCTGAGGAAACGCTTCGGTCCATGAACAAGATTGAGATAATAAGGCAGGAGAGTGGTGCTACGTTTTGGTTAGAACATAGCTTGGAGTTGGCAAATTCTCTAAACCTTTCGCCTTACTATTATGAATAGTGGTTTGAGGGTAGTTACATCAAACCTGATATAGCACGAACGCGATGGCTCTCGCTGTCAGTTACGTAAACTAAGCCTTCGTGAACACATACACCGTGGGGGCGGTCCGTCTTACAATTTAATGGATTACCGTCGGGCCCGTTCCCCCGTTCGCCGTTCCCTAAAACTGTGTCGATAATGCCGGTTGCTAGGGCCAAGCGACGAATAACATGGTTTTCCGTATCGACGATGTATAGAGAGTGATCTTGTCTGGAGTAGGCGATCCCTTTGGGGCCATTGAAAGTGCAGCTTGTCGCCGGTCCGCCATCTCCCGTATAACCTTGCTCTCCGGTCCCAGCGATGCGTTGAAGACGATTACCTTGTATGTCGATCTGAAATATTGCATTGCCTTCTCTTAGCACAAGGTAGGCGTTTCCATTCGGATCAGTATCTATAGACCGTGGTCCTAGTAGGGGTGTCCCTTCTAACTGCCCGGTATCTGGCGTTTCTACCCGCTCTCCTGTACCTGCTAGAGTTCGGATTATCCCGGTATCCCGATCGACTATTCGCAGGCGGTGGTTTCCAATATCGCAAATCAAAAGATTACCACTTGAATCGAACGCGATGCTATGGGGGCGGTTAAGTTGTGATAGGACTGCTGTTCCGCCATCGCCTCCATCTCCGGGTTCGCCGTTCCCGGCTAGAATTGTCACCAACCCCGATTGAGCTGCAATCCGGCGCACGCTATGGGAATCCCGCTCAACGATATAAAGATTACCTTGCTCATCCCAGCGGATCTCATGTGGCGCGTTGAAAGAAGTCTCAAGAGGTCTGCGAGATTCGGTCACAAAGCCTTTTTCGCCATTACCCGCGATTGTAGTTAGCCGATTATTTGAAAGATTGAGTCGCCTGGTTCGGCCTGTGTCAACCTCGCAAAAATACAGGTCATTGCCTGGGCCAATAACTACTCCATAGGGGTTATTAATGGGCGTCTCGGTTGCAATGAGTCCATCAGAACCCTCGAATTCATAACCCGCGATCCCTGTTCCAGCTATTGTTCTTACTTGCCAGTTCTGTTGCGCGAGACTCATACGGGGGATCACAAACGTGCCACTAGCGACCGCGATCTTTTTTAGGAACGAGCGTCTGGTAGGATGATTCATAAAAGCGCCTTTATTTTTTATATATCGCTTAACTCTGGTTGGCAGTGCTTTCGGTTCGGTTTATAGCAAACATTTTACTAATCACTGAATTCAAAGGAGTAGCGCAGTTCAGGTGAATTTTTACCCGTATGCGCGACGAAATTCAATAAAAAAAGACTTTCTTTCCTTGGAAGCTTGAGTTTTGAGTTAGTCCCAAATACTCTACTCACATTAAAAAAAGGCTCAGGATATAAACAACGCTCGCTAAAATCGTTAAAATTGGCTCCAATCATAAGATAAATGGTGAGTCAAAAGAGATAAAGGAGAAATTACATGTGCGATAACGATACTCAAAAAGACGTGGAAGAGTACTTGCGTCGACATCCAGAAATGACTCGCCGTGACTTTACAAAAATAGCGACTGGCGCAGGCTTGGCGATGATGTTCCCACCAATGGTAAATGCGCAGTCGGTGTCTGAACGGGATATCGAAATCAGGACACCTGATGGTGTCGCTGATTGTTATTTTGTGTATCCCTCACAGGGTGCCCACGCGGCAGTTCTAGTATGGCCAGATATCCTTGCTCTCCGGCCGGCTTTTCGAGAAATGGGTAAAAGGCTCGCTCGCGCAGGTTATGCGGTGCTAACGGTGAACCCTTTTTATCGGGATGCGCATGCTCCTGTCGTTGGTTTTGGCGCCAGTTTTAGTCAACCTGAAACACGAGAGATCGTTCTCCCCATGGCTCAGAATTTAAATGCGGAAACCCATTTTTCTGATGCGAGAGCCTTCATTAGTTGGCTTGATGAACAGCCTGAGGTTGATACAAATAAAGGGATAGGTACCACCGGTTATTGCATGGGGGGGGCGATGGTCATGCGGACTGTGGCAGCGGTGCCAGAGAGAATGGCGGCTGGCGCTACTTTTCATGGGGGCGGGCTAGCGACTAGCAATCCTGATAGCCCTCACCTGCTTATTGAAGATACGCGCGCCCAGATGCTGCATTGCGTCGCCCAAAATGACGACGATAACGACCCGCAGGCCAAGGAAACTTTGCGAGAAACATACGCGGATGCGGGAATAAGAGCAGAGATCGAGGTCTATCAGGATGCGATGCATGGCTGGTGTGCTATCGATTCTCAGGTTTATCATCAAACCCAAGCGGAACGGGCTTGGGGCAGGTTATTAAATTTGTTCGATAGGGCTTTAGTCTAATCCGAGTAGATTAAGGCTACGACTTTGTTCGTCGCAGCCTTAATCTTTGAATTCCTAGCGCGCGGTATTCAATTTATTCGTCCAGAATATATCTATATTTCCTAGGCTGTTGTCTTCCCGCGAAGAGAACCATGAAATGGTGCCCGTTCCAGGCGGTAGTGCTGGGCACATATCGGCAGAAGCCGTATTCACTTGCGGGCCTAGATTATACGCTGAGCCCCAGCTGTTTTGCCCTTGCTGCATCGATCCGTAAATATCCATCCCTCCGTAACCACCAGGCCTATTCGAAGTAAAATACACCATACCATCTGTATCTTGAGTAAAGTGAAATTCTTCCCCTGCCGTATTGATGTTTGGCCCTTGATTTACTGGTTCCATCCAAGTTCCGGCATCGTCCTGCTGCGAACAATAGATATCCGATCCGCCGAATCCGCCCGGCCTGCGCGAAGCAAAGCACAATGTTTCCCCGTCCTGCAAAATAGCCGGGCAGTGCTCGTTTCCTTCATCAGTGCTTATTGGATAAGGTATGAGCTCCGGTGTTGACCACACACCGTCTATCTTATGTGTTACAAAAAGGTCGGTCGCATTGTTTGGGCTAGAGGTCGCGAGACGATCAGACTTGAAGTAAATGGTATTGCCGTCTGCGGTAATCCATGGCTCGCGATCATCACCAAGTCTGAGCGGATCGACATCTGTCGCCGGAGCGGCATTGATTGGCAATCCCATATTAATCGGCTGATTCCAGCCGCCGGTTTCTTCATTAAAAGTTGAGATATAAAGGTCTTTGGGGTCGCCTGGTGCGACTGCCATGTCTTGGCGGGCGCTGCAATAAACCATCGTACCGTCTGCTGCGAAAGATAGCTCCCCTTCAGCCCACATCGTGTTGATAGGAGCCCCAAAATTATGAACCGCTAAATCAACCCAACTGCGTTCTTGAGCTTGTGCAGACAATGTACCTAATAAAAGCAATCCTAACGGCAGATTTCTAAAAATTCGCATAATTGTAGGCCTCGTTGATACTCTAGGATCGCGATGTAATTTGGAACGTCCACCATCTGTCTGGGCGTTCCGCGTTTGGATCAGGAGCAGGGTTGTAAGGGGAGGCGAAATTTTGAAGTTTAGCGACGCGCGCGCGCCATGCCCGGTCCATTGTTGTTGGATCGGTGATACGATTCACATGGATCGGATATGTCGTACCGTCTAACCGCATAACACCTATTTCATCTTTACCCACTTTGCTGGCCCAATACTTTGTATCGCAGAAGGAACAACTTAAGTACATCTCACCTTCTTGTGTAGACATACAATTTAAATTAATTGAATGAGGTCGAACGCCAGCGTATATCTGTAATTGACAAAGGGGTACTTGATTAGCGAACGACCAGTCAGAAACGGGTTCGTCATAGCTTGGACCAAACAAGAATCCACCCGGGGTTCTTTCGCAAGGACAAACTACAGAGAAAATTATAAAGCCGACGATACCCATGGCTAATATCGCGGCAATCGATCCACCAATTAAAATCTTTGTTTTTGATTCGGTAGCTACCGTAAGTTCTTCCGACATAGTATCTCCTTTCATTATTATCAATTATTTATTTTCAGGCTTTAGCCGGGAATCAAATACCATCTCTTCAGTAAGAGAATGTCCAAATCCCGGTTCGCTCGGAGCTAGCACGTAGCCGTCTTCAACTCTGCAGGACATGGCATCTAAAATCGCGGAACCTTCAGGAAAACTTTCCGCCATACTACAGCTCAGGGAGGTTAAAGCAATAGGGAATCCCCAGCAGCTGGCCCCTCTGTGAGGTATTAATTCCAGGCCCGCCTCTTCGACTATCGCGGAAATTCTTCTTCCCGCTGTGGTGCCACCGCACCAGGTAATATCTGGTTGAAGTATGTCCGCCGACCCAAGTCCAACTAGGACTTTAAATCCGTGTTCTGTGTATTCATGTTCGCCACATGCAATACGAGTCCACCCTTCGCCTTTTTTGCCTACTCGATTAACTAGTTCTGCATAGCCAAATACATCATCGGGAGATAAAAGTTCTTCCATAAAATAGAGATTTGCTTCTTTTAGACGTTCACAAAAAGGTAACGCCCACTCAACAGTACCGTCCCGGGAAACGCAATCCGTCATAATTCGAACGTTCGCCCCAAGTTGGTCTCTCGCTTCAAGCACGGAATTTACAAAGTTATCTAGTACCGGTTTGGGGGTCCTTGGTCCTCCGTAGGTTGTCCTTTTAAAATTCTTCACGCCGCGAGCTTTTCCCTCTAAAAAGTTACCGTTTGTCTGGTAGATCTCAATACGGTCTCGACCAGCACCACCAATTAGCTCGTGGACAGGTAATCCAGAATATTTGCCAGCAATGTCCCAAAGCGCGTTATCTACTGCGCTAAGTGCCATCGCGAAAACACCTCTGCGACCGTAAAAGACACCAGAGGTATACATTTGATCCCAGAGTTGCTCGACATTAAGAGGATTAGCGTTCATTAACAAGTGCCTGAGATGCCCGTTTATGATCTCCACGGCTGCGCTACCCCCTGCACCCATTCCGAAACCGGTGAGTCCCTCGTTAGTTTTTATGATCGAGATTATTGCCGACGGCAATTGTTCAAAAGGGCCGCCGAATCGCCAGCGATCGGGGTCGTTGTCATCGTCAAAAGAGGGTGGTTCTAATAGCCCTTCGGATCGCTCATTAATGTAAATTGGGTAAGCTTCTACAGAGCGTATTTTTAGTTGGGTATTCTGATTCAGAGCTTGCAGTGGAAGGGCGCCGCCCATGTTTGCCGCTGCTAAGGCCATAAAAGACCCCGCTTGATTCAAAAACCCTCTTCGTGTTGTTCTTTGTCTAGGCATGTATTACCTGGCATGCAAGTGTTCGGTTTACTTAAATTTCTCAGACGGTATGCTAGATTGCAAGCGAATTGATCTTTTATAATTCCGCCATAATCTTTAGTTATATCTGTTCAGGAGTTTGTGCCTCTAACTCAAAGAGTTGCCGAAGAATTCTTCGCCATTGTATATACTGCTCTTCCATGGTTCCGCTTAGTCCGTGCACCTCCTCATTGAGCGTTAAGATTGCCGGAGCAACTTCGTCGTTAAATCCTGCAGAGATATCTTGGTACTCCATCTCGAATATTTTGCTCCAGCGATAACGGTCATAGCGCTGAGTGAGAGTGAGATAACGACCCGACCGACCATAATCTTGATAATCGTAGGGTGTCGAGCGGGCATCTAGTTCTTCATTGATTCGTTCAAAAGAATATTTCCGCCACAGGACGTAAGCAGGTTGCATCTTTTCGAAAAGCGATGCGTAATATTCATCTACGGTGTCTATAAATAGATGATGTCTTACCCGCATAGCGTTGACTCTTTCAACCATGGGGTCTTCTTTTGCAGGCAAAGAAACTAGTGAGAGTAACTGACTCTCTTCGTCTTTGATCAAGTTTCGCTGAAAAGATTCGGGAGCCAAATCGGTAGCGTAAACCATTTGAGAAATTCGTTTTAAATTTATGATTTGCTGTTCTGTTAGATTTTGGCGAAATTCCACTAAGCTATTACTGATTTGGTTATAAATATCTTGGAACGGTTCGACAAATGTAGTGCTGTCAAAAGGACTTCCCCGAGAATATCGGGTGTCCGCAGGGAAATCCGATTCAATTGCGATATCAGCGTATTCCTGATTCAACCAAACTCGCCCGGCGCTGTCAGTAGCGATAACGTGAAGCACAATCTGTTTGCCATCGGAAGCCAGAACTGAGCCTTTAATTTGAAGATCCACTGATGGATCGTTGGAGGGAAGGACACGTACGGCCCCCCATTGGTTAGATTCCAACAGGGTGTTGCGCAAAACGTAAGGTAGATAGTGGCTTTCGTTGTCTCGTATCTCCGTAAAAATCCATTCGCCGAATTCTAATGCTTCGCTTTCATCGACTCTTACGTCAAATACATTTATTGCCACATCAATCTGTAAACTGCTACGAGGAGGTTGGGAAACATGATTTAGCTTGACGTCGCCGACAGAGGGTCGCACCGGTTCGATCTCGACGGTCGGTAAGCGGGTTTGTGAGCAGGCACCGAGAGTTATCAAGATTATGAAGGTTGTATATTGAATGGGTTTATATAAACTCATCGGCTATTAATTTAACGGGATTCGCAGACTGCAGGATCTTCCCCGAGTTATAGTCTGAACACAATTGTATTCATCTATAGGCGCTTGGTATTTGTTGAATACCTGAGTTAAGTTAAAAGGGGCCGAACCATTGCTACTCACGCTAGTGATAAAACGAAGATTTTGGCTATCTGACGAGACACTTAAACGCTGGATAACATAAAGACCATCTGGAAGGGCTATCTCGAAAAAGAGCTGCTGGCGATCCCATCCGCAGATTTCCGCGCCATGTTGACTCGAAAAAACTTTTGTAGGTCCTGTTTCCATGGAACAAATGAGCGGAGCTTCGCCTTTTCGCTCGACACGAATCTCATTACGATCTTGAAAAATTTCGACAGTCGAAAAACGGTTCATGTATTCTGAAAGTCTAGCTAGATCGAGCAAATTAGCTTGGCGACGTCTTGGTTTATTAAGGCTAATATTGCCTAGAGAAATGGACGGTCCTCCACGCAAACCGATTCCTGACCTTTGCAGAGCCGCATTTCCCTGGCGGATAGTCATCCGCCTGTTCAATTCATCTTCCCATTTGTCGCTCCGAGCAAAGTCTTTTTCCCAGTTTCCAGAAAAATTCATCCGAATTGGCTTATTTAAATCCAGCACTGGGAGTTTGTCAGAAATCGTCTGACCAACTGCCTGTAATGAGAGCACGGCGCTGACAATCGCGATTGAAACGACTGTTGGTAAAATCTTACTTCTGTCTGTGCTACATTTTTGTGTCATTGGCACAACCTTGTGTCACCCTTATGTTTAACCTTTTGCTTTGATGATGAAAAAGCTTATCGAGCGACTATAGTCAGCATCAATGCTCCAATAGGAACGCATAAGAGTCAATACTCTTAACTTAAAGATAGGTTAATTCTCGGATAGACATTAGTCAGCGAGGCACATATGCTCGGTACCACAGAAACTCAATCCAAGGATTTAAATCTAGTGGGGAAATCATTATTTCTCAGTTCGTTCATTTCGTTGTTGGTTCTATTTGGTGTTGCAGCACAGCCCGCATACCCGCAGAACGATTTTGGTAATGTAAAAAAGGGATTGATTGCTTCTTTTTGGTCTGCGTCCCCCGAAGGCTCGAGAGGTTTATTTGAGTCCTTAAGGGAAGCTGAACCGACTGTACAAGCACTTTATGAATTATTAGAAAAAGGGCCGGAATATTCTTCAGATGTTCCTAAAGGACAGCAAGAGCGAGTGCGAATCGCAGATGATGGCACTCGCTTCCCCTACGTCTTCTTGATTCCGGAAGGGTATGATCCTGGGCATAAGTATCCTGTTGAATTTTTATTACATGGTGGTGTAAGTCGGCCAGAGTGGGAGCCTGGTGGAGCATGGTGGCGTCGAGGATTTGACTCTTTAAAGCGGGAGGATCGAATCGTCGTCGTTCCGGCGTCATGGAATGATGCATTCTGGTGGCATGAAAACCAAGCAGAAAACTTACCACTAATTCTTAACATATTAAAAGGAAGTTATAATCTTGATGAAGATCGAGTCACTTTGACTGGTATTTCTGATGGGGGGACCGGTGCTTATTTTTTCGCGTTTAAGCAGCCAACCGCTTGGGCTGCTTTTCTGCCTTATATCGGTCACCCGGGGGTATTGCGAAATCCACAAAGTGGCGGTGGATATAAGCTTTACTTCGAAAACCTAATGTCAAAACCCTTGTATATCGTAAACGGTGAAAATGACAGGTTATATCCTTCCTCTTCAGTAGCGCCATTTATTGATATATTGGTAGATGTTGGTGTAAATCACATATGGAAGGTGATCCCAGACGGGGGACACGATACAAGTTGGTTGTCGCAAGAAATGCCATTCATAGAAGAATTTAAACAAAAAAACCCACGTGACCCTTTGCCAGAATCTGTGAAATGGGTAGCTGACCGGACCGATAAATTTAACAGAAACTTATGGGTTCAAGTTGATGAGTTGTCTCAGAGTCCAGGACTTATAGAAGTAACGCGTGAAGGAAACGATTTTGACGTTATTGCGAGAGGCGTATCAGCATTTACACTTCTTTTGAATCCTGATGAGGTGAATTTTGCCTTGCCGGTTGGTGTGACTGTAAATGGAGAAAAAATTCATCAGGAACGTGTTATGCAAAATGCTAATACTTTGCTCAGCTGGGCAAGCATAGATAAAGATAGGTCCATGCTGTTTACTGCTGAGCTTAACCTCAGGGTAAATGACTAAAATTCCAGCGATTCATTATTAATTTTTAAGCTAAATCGTTTTTTGAGCCTAACTACAAAGCTGAGCTATTTACAATAAGAGAAATGGGAAATATGACTAACGTTATAAAGATTGGAAACCTTCAGGTTGATGCGGAACTTGCTGACTTCGTTAATCGGGAACTTCTAACAAAAATTAGCAGAGACGAGGCTGAATTTTGGTCTGGGTTTGAGGAAATTATTTTTGAATTTTCACCTCGGAATTCTAAATTACTTGTAGAGCGGGAGCAGCTGCAAGAAAAGATTGATAACTGGCATCGTGAGCGTCGCGCTGAAAAGCATAATGCGGCAGAGTACAAGCAGTTCTTAATTGATATAGGCTATCTTGAAGACGAAGGCGGTGATTTTGAAATCTCGACAACTAACGTTGATACAGAAATCGCAAAACAGGCTGGTCCGCAGTTAGTGGTCCCCGTGAAGAACGCTAGGTTTGCGCTTAATGCCGCTAACGCGAGATGGGGTAGTTTGTATGATGCTCTTTACGGTACAGATGCTATATCTGAGGAAGGCGGATGCGAGAGATCGGGCGGGTACAACCCGCTCCGCGGCGATAAAGTAATTGAGTTTGCAAAAGACTTTCTCGACCACAGTTGTCCGTTATTGGAGGGGTCGCATAAAGAGGTGACAGCCTATCAAATCGAGAATGGTATTTTAAAGGCGCGATTAGGCGAACGTACTAGTGGGTTAGTAAACGCGTCCGCGTTAAAGGGTTATGTTGGTGACACGGCACAGCCGTCCAATGTACTGCTATCAAATAATGATTTGCATATCGATATACAAATAGATCAAAACTCAGAGATAGGCTCTAGCGATCTGGCAGGCGTCAAAGATTTAGTTTTAGAGTCAGCGATAACTACTATTCAAGACTGTGAGGACTCTGTCGCAGCGGTGGACGGATCGGACAAGGTCGAAATTTACAGAAACTGGTTAGGACTTATAAACGGTGATCTAAGCGATACGTTTCTGAAAGGAGGGGCGCAGGTAACTCGTAATCTTCGAGAGGACAGAGAATTCACGTCACCGACCGGAGAAGTTTTTACCTTGCCAGGCCGAAGCATGTTGCTTGTGAGAAACGTTGGTCACTTGATGAGAAACAATGCCATTGCGGATAGTAATGGAGACGATGTCTTTGAGGGTATAATGGACGCTGTGATTACTAGTGCAGCTGCCGTTCTTGATATAGAACATAAAAATCGACTTACTAACTCTCGAGCTGGTAGCGTGTATATTGTCAAACCAAAAATGCACGGGCCGAAAGAAGTGGCGTTTACGTGTGATCTTTTTGCTGCCGTTGAGAATCTCTTGGGCTTGGCTAGAAACACCATTAAAGTTGGAATAATGGATGAGGAGAGAAGAACGACACTTAACTTAAAAGCATGCATTCGGGCTGCCAGTGACCGAGTCATGTTTATTAACACAGGATTTTTAGACCGAACAGGAGACGAAATTCATACCAGTATGGAAGCTGGCCCAATGATTCCTAAAACTAAAATGAAAGAGTCAGCCTGGATTGCTGCCTACGAGGACAGGAATGTAGACATCGGACTTGCGTGTGGGCTTAAAGGCAAAGCGCAAATTGGTAAGGGCATGTGGGCGATGCCTGATCTAATGGCTGCGATGGTGGAACAAAAAATTGGCCATCCGACAGCGGGCGCAAATACCGCTTGGGTCCCATCACCAACAGCTGCTGTTTTGCACGCTTTACATTATCACCAGTTGCACGTATTTGGTCGTCAGGATGAAATAAAAACTAGACCATGTGCAGAAATTGATGAAATCCTCAGGATTCCACTACTGGAGGATTCGAATAGCCTAGCTGAGCATGAGATACAAAATGAGTTAGACAATAATGCCCAAGGAATTCTTGGGTATGTTGTTCGTTGGATCGATCAGGGTATTGGGTGCTCTAAGGTTCCGGACATAAATAACGTCGGTTTAATGGAAGACAGGGCGACACTTAGGATTTCCAGTCAGCATATTGCTAATTGGTTACATCACGGAATTTGTTCTGAAGAGCAAGTACGCGAGACTATGGAGCGGATGGCGGGAGTGGTTGATGCGCAAAATAAAGAAGACCCGCTCTATAAAGCTATGACTGATGATCTTGCCAGTTCGGCTGCTTTTAAGGCTGCGTGTGACTTAATTTACGATGGTTTAAGCCAGCCTAGTGGCTACACTGAACCAATATTGCATGGCGGGCGTCTACAAAAGAAAAGCGAATCAATTTAATCCATGAATAAATCTTTAAAAAGCTCAATTATTCTGGACTGTTTTAGCGCCCACTTTCATCACTTTGCATTTTTTCGACAGCGCGAGCGCCTGCTAAAATACCGACCATGCCATGGTTTCCCTCATGACAGGCATATTCGTATAGGTTGCCATCTAAACGCGAAAGTGGGAATTCGCCGGAAAATTCTGACTGGAAAATACTTGGATCATTTACTTTAAATCCGTAAATTAATTTATTGTCCGCTTCGCGCCGGAATGTCTCTGTCAACGTTAAATTATCGACAGGGTATCCTCTTAGCTTGTGCCAATCATTAAAGTGTTTAGTTTCGACAATTAAGGTGTCTCCTTCCCAGCGTCCGATAGAGTCTCCTAGCCATTTTTTTTGCGACTCTGCCGCGGGATTCCGTTCGTTGACAATTTTAATGATTCTAGCATCATGTACCATCTCAGTTACGATAGTAACGTATCCAGGCGATTGAACGATTTGATGGTTGCTATTGTAGATTACAGGCATCATCACAGGGCCTGATGTCGGGCCAAAACCTACTAAGCACCTTTCTCCCAGTCCTCGGCCTTCCGGTCCATCATTGCGGTCCGGTGTGTTTGCGCGTAGCTCTTGTAATCGATTCATCACACCCGGAAGGACCTCCGGCATTCGCCCATTTGCTGGGTCGGTTATCGCTGATGTCCTCATTTCGCCATCAATTGTTGGAATGAATTGCGCGTCTTCGCGCCAAAATAGGTCATAGTTTCCAATAGGCGGAAGAGATTCAGTAGCCACTGGAGGAGGCCGATTTGGATCCAACGGCTCATTATCATCGTCGAAGCGTTGTTGCTCTGCTTGCTCAATTTCTAGCGCTTCTTCTTCAGTATAGAAACGCT
The DNA here is from genome assembly GCA_029245905.1 of Gammaproteobacteria bacterium. Classification (GTDB taxonomy): domain Bacteria; phylum Pseudomonadota; class Gammaproteobacteria; order Pseudomonadales; family Pseudohongiellaceae; genus UBA9145. Next base: position 54,957 of record JAQWOJ010000024.1, on the reverse strand, counting down.
TGTCTCCCAGTTCTCTGGGCCTTTTAAAAGGAATTATTGAGCTGTGCTTCCAAACAGCTTGCAGATCTGGAGCTCCCCACTCGGTTCGAGGTACTTCATAATTTTGCGCTATGCTTGAGCTAGCGACTAGGGATAGTATGAGTGAAAAAGCAGCTTTAATATTCATTGTTCTTCTCTTTTGCTCTTCGATAACTTGTGGTTTAACTCGATGTTTCAGCGTGCCGATCAATTTTTTTTGAAATTGCTGGAAATTTTAAAAGTGCTACTAAATGTTAGCATAATATTCAAAGATTATGAGCCAATTCGAGTAATACATTAACACTCTTCATAAGTCGGTATTTTGCGACATTTTGTGATTTAACCGGAAAACTGTAACGTTTGCCCATTTGTTTGTCATGAAGAGCAGATGTGATACCTTTGAGGTAGGATGCCTTCGGGCTTATACATAGAGGTCGTTAAACCATGCAAAATATTTTAAAGCCGGTCATTTTTGCTCTGGCATTGTTTTTAACCGCTCAAATCTTTGCGCAGGGCAACGCTCGGGGAACAATCGGCGAAAGCCCTTATAATGTAGTCAGGCATTGGGCTGTCCCTTTCCAAGAAGATGGCTTTGGATTTGGAGGTAATTCCGGGGTATGGGCTGAATCTGCGGATAGAATTATTATTGCCCAACGTGGGGAGACTGTTTTACCTCACCCGGTGCCAGCTGATTTTCCTGGTTATGCGGGTGTATTTGGCATAAACGTTTTGAGAGAAACTAACCGGCGAACTTGGCAAAATTGCCTTTATGTCGTCAATGGAGAGGGCGAGCCCATTGAAGTATGGGATCACTTGGATTATTTGTGTGAGGGATCTGAAGGACCGGGTCCTCATCGGGTTCGCATTAGCCCTTATGATCCTGAGAAGCGTATTTGGCTGGTGAACGAAACTTTCCACCAAATTTATGTGATTTCTAATGATGGCTCAGAGGTTTTAGCGACATACGGTGAGAAATTGGTTCCTGGTGATGATGAGACTCACTTTGGGCGTCCTCAGGATGTAGCTTTCTTACCGGATGGCAGGATATTAATTGCTGATGGGCTGGATAACCATCGTGTCATGATTATGGATAATGACATGAACTATCTCGGTGAGTTTGGCGGTTATGGTGACGGGCCCGGACAATTCAATACGATTCATGCGATTGGTGTAGGCCCGGAAGGGCGTGTATTTGTCCTCGATAGATCGGGAGGAGAAATTAATTTGTTCCGCACAACTAACGATCCAGCAGTAATAGAATTTGAAAGATCCATTGGCTCGCCCCTTACTCTGCCTCTAGACATTATCGTTAATGAGAATGATTTTTGGATAACCGATTTAGGACCATTGCGCTTTTTGAATTTCGACTTTGAGGGGAATTTAAAGTACACATGGTTGGTGCCGTTGGAGCTACCTGATGGCTATATTGAAGTTCATACTTTTACCGTTGACCCAGAGGGAAACATGATCGGTGGCGATAATCAGTATGGCCGTTCGCAGAAATTTGTACCCAAGCCGGGCGCTGATCCTGAATTGCTAATAGAGCCACCTTGGGTTGGACCATAATTAAGGGATGCATCGATGACGATTGCAGGAAAAACTATATGTAATTCTTTACTGTCGCTCCTCTTTTTAAGTTTTGCCGGAGCTGCTTTGGGTCAGCGAGTAAATAAGCTCATTGAACTTTTTGAGAATGATGAGCCTGCATTCGGTATTTTGTCATTTGACTACTCGTTAAATAACGCAAGATCATTGGCCACCTCTGGCCTAGATTTCGTTTTTATTGACATGGAGCATGCGCCGTTTGATGAAGAACGTTTGAGAGAGTTTTTATTGGGTATGACTAACAAGCGTTTGATTCTAGAAAAAGGTAGTTTACAGCCCGATGTGGTTCCCTTTGTACGCATACCTGCAGCGGGTGGCGCCGAAGAACTTATCGCTCAAGCGAAACAAGTCTTGGATTTGGGTGTCTTCGGTATTTTCTTCCCTGCGATTCACACACGTGAACAGGCTGAGCTGGCTGTAAGGGCTACGAGATACCCACAGTACAATGGTGTGCCTGATTATGAACCACAGGGTCTTCGTGGTCGTAACCCGTCCAATGCAGCTTGGTACTGGGGCATAAATGATTATCATGCTAAGGCGGATGTCTGGCCTTTAGATCCTCAAGGAGAACTTCTGGCGATGATGTTTATTGAGTCGGCTGAAGGCGTTGAGAATATTCATGAGATTATTGACGTTCCTGGGCTTGGAGGTATTTTTATTGGCCCGTCAGATCTGAGCACTTCAATGGGTTACACTAGTCCAGCGGCACCCCAAGTCGAAGAGGCCATTCAACTAGTTTTGCAGGCTTGTCTAGACAATGATGTGCCATGCGCTATCACTACCGGTGCAGGATCAGTCGAGCAGCGGATAGAACAAGGTTTTAGTTTTGTTACTGTTGGGGCCGACGGAGGATTAAATTCGAACGCGGCCACTGCCTTGCGATTGGGCCGTGAAGCGGGAGGTAGAGATTAAAATTTCGATAGAGGCTTCTCTAAACTACGCTATGCAGTCGTGAAGTTTCACCTACGACTCTGTTATTAGTAATTTTAATTAGTATTTTCGCTGGCATTAAATTTTTAACCCGTTCAGACATTCGTGCCACTTTATTCATCTAGCTATCGTCTAGATCGGAATTTTTTTGATTGAATTGATAAATATAAAAAAATCATTCGATGATGATTCTGTAGTCGCAGTCTCTAATGTTTCCCTTACCGCTAAGAAAGGTGAATTTCTTGGGCTTATCGGGGAGTCAGGGAGTGGTAAAACAACTACATTGAAAATGATTAATCGTTTAGAGGAGCCTACTTCGGGCGAAATTAGAGTCAATGGTAGGAATATACAAGAGAGCAACGAGGAAGAATTGCGCCGTAACATTGGCTATGTATTCCAAGGAATAGGTCTTTTTCCTCATTATACGGTTATGGAAAATGTTTCTGCGGTTCCTAAATTATTAAATTGGGAGGAGGATCGAATTCGCTCTTGCTGTAAAGAAACATTAAGAATGGTTGGGCTACCCATTGAATCTTACGGTTCCCGTTATCCCTCTCAGCTTTCAGGTGGCCAACAACAGCGAGTTGGCGTTGCGCGCGCGCTCGCTGCCAAGCCCGAAGTAATTCTCATGGATGAACCTTTTGGGGCACTTGACCCTATTACACGTGCTGATCTTCAAGAAGAAATGAGAAATATCCACCAACAATTAAATCTTACTATTATTATGGTTACCCATGATATGACTGAGGCTCTGCTTATGGCGGACAGGATAGCAGTCATGAAAAATGGGGAAATACTCCAGATCGGTACTCCTAATGAGTTATTGAATTATCCCAGTCACGAATACGTAAGGAAGATCGTTGAGATGCCAAAGAAACGAGCCGATCGCCTTGAGCAATTGATGCTGCCATCATGAGCGAGAATTTGCGGGAGCAGTTGTTGTTATTGCCAGACTATTTTCAAGGCCACTTAATTCTAACGATGATTGCGCTTTCTCTTGGCATAATAACTAGCCTCCCTCTAGGGATATGGGCAGCGCAATCCCCAAGGGTAAAAAGACCGTTACTTGTGTTAGTGAGCATTATTCAGACCTTTCCAAGCGTAGCAATTCTTGCGTTGGTTGTGGCGATGCTTGGAGGCCAGATCGGAATGGTACCTGCGGTAATCGCTTTGGTCCTCTACTCCATGCTTCCAATTGTCCGCAACACAGTAACAGGATTAGAAACAGTTCCCACTGAGGTTGTTGAGGCAGCTAAGGGAATTGGTATGAGTTCATCTCAAATTCTCATGAGGGTACGATTACCATTAGCATTGCCTGTAATTATAGCCGGCATCAGAATAGCTGCTGTGTGGACGGTAGGACTTGCAACGTTATCAACACTTGTTGGCGCGACAAGTTTCGGCAACTATATATTCACCGGGCTACAAATACGAAATTTAGTTGCGGTAACCGTTGGCTCCCTGGCGGCGGCGTTAATGGCGATACTCCTAGATTCTCTTATTGCCAGTGTCCAATGGCTTGTTGAGAACCGAAACCAGCCAGGTGATATTAAAAAATATAATCAAATTAAAACGGCGGTGACTGTCGCTTCTATGGCTTTCATCAGTTTCTCGATATACAGCTTTTTGCCTGCCGCTAAGACAGACTTCATAATAGGAAGTAAAGGTTTTACGGAGCAACATATTATTGCCGGCTTATTTGCGGCAGAGTTGGAAAATGCAGGATTCGAGGTTGATCAGCGACTAGGCCTCGGCTCAGAGGTAATTTATTCAGCGACTGCCAATGGCGCTGTTGACGTATACTTAGAGTATACTGGTACCGTCTGGGCTAACCGAATGAATGAGTCTGGAAACCCAGGTAGGGAATTAATAAAGAAGGAAGTCTTTAATTATATTGAAAATAAAGATGGCATGGTTGGAGTTGGAACCTTGGGCTTTCAAAATTTGTATGCGTTAGCCATGAAGAAAGATCGTGCAGAGGAACTCGGCGTAGACACTATTGAAGATATTGTTCCAATAGCGCGAAGTTTAACCGCAGCAGGTGACCTCGAGTTCTTTGGTCGACCAGAGTGGGTTGCGTTGCGCGAAATGTATGATATCGATTTTGCTCAAAAGCTAACGTTCGATCCGGCATTGATGTACACCGCAGTCGACGATCAACAAGTTGATATTATCGCTGCGTATACAAGTGACGGTCGTGTTGCAGCTTACAATTTAAAAATATTAGATGACCCAAGAAATGCTTTTCTTCCTTACGATGGGTTTATCATCGCATCATCTACTGCCGCCGAAAACGATGTCTTTGTACAGACAATGGAGTCTCTTGTAGATAATATTTCTGATGAAGAAATGCGTGAAGCTAATAAAATTGTCGACGTTGATGGAGGCTCTATCTCTGACGCCGTGCAATATCTGCAGGGCGCCATTCAATAATTTAATTATTAGAGTACGTGATTTATTCGTACATAGCAGAGCGCGCTGCACGATGAATTTGCAGTGAAAGAAGGATATCGTTGTTCTGTATCATGCCAATAAAGACAGTCTCGTTAATAGGATCTACCCAAAACCAAGACCCTGCTATACCCCACCACCAGTGAGTTCCAGCTGGAGCTCCTTGAAAGATGTCGGGATTTTCTACAATGGCAAAGTCTAGACCAAAAACATTGCCGGGATAGGGTTGTCCTATTTCCGACACACCCGCTGGTAACTGGTTGCTTCGCATCAAAGTAACCGCAGCTTCAGAGAGGATGCGTTTGCCATTTAACGTGCCTTGATTAAGATGCATTTGCGCGAATTTCATATAATCCGAGGCAGTAGAAGTTAGGCCGTGGCCTCCTGCAAGAAACATCGGTTTTTCTGTAAACGAACCTCCTAGACCTGAAGTTAAATTATCGGTTCGGAGAAGGGTTCCATTCGCAGGCGTGTACATCCGAGAAAAACGGTTCAGCTTGTCTGACGAAACAAAAAAAGCTGTGTCAGACATGCCTAAAGGATCAAAAATTCTTTCCTTGAAAAATTCATCAAGTTTCTGCCCCGACAGTCTCTCAATCAAATAACCCTGAACATCGACTGAAATACTATAGACCCATTTCGTTCCTGGTTGATAGTCCAAGGGAATATCTTTTAGTTGAGGCATGCTGTCTGCTAGAGTAGCATTTCCGCCGATCCCAGCCTCGACATAGGCTTCAGCAATTGCTCCATTGCCTAACGGGGGGAAGTAGAGGAGCCCTCCAGTATGGCTCATTAACTCCCTTATAGTCATCGGATGATTAGCCGGTTCTGTCTCCCAGGTTCCATCATTATTAGCAGAAATTGCGACACGTAAGCCAGTCAGTTCCGGCATGTGCTTCTCAATAGGGTCGTCAAGTGAAAATCTGCCCTCATCATACAAAGTCATCAGCGCAGTTCCAGTGACAGGCTTGGTCATCGAGAAAATACGGAATATCGTGTCATCTTGCATGGGAATTTGATCCTCGACGTTTTGATATCCGAGTGCCTTTGTCGTTTGTATTTCGCCATTTTGAGCGATCATTATCACGGCACCTGATAATTTCTCCTCATCGATGCGAGTTTGGAGATCTTTTTCAATTGCATCTAACCGGGCTTGTTCGATTTCTGCGAAACTGTAAAAGTTAAGCAAGCCGAATAATGTTATAAAAACAAAGCGAATAGCACTTACCTTGAAATGATTAACAGGCATTATTTTTTTCCTAAACTTGGGTTGTTAATATTAGCGCGATATATTAAATCTTGTATGCGATTTAAGTTTTATGTTAGCCCTGCATTCGTTTAGCAAATCTTCCGATGTTATTTTTTTGGAAGAGGGAAGCGATCGAGTATTTCCCGTATTGCTTGTTCGGTAATTTTTGAGCTTACAATATTCATGCCGCGATGAATTCCTTCTGCTATAAGCAAAGGGGTGTGGCCAAATTCGTTTTCTTGATCCCAAATCGAAATCTCAGCACCTTGCTCATTTAAGTAATTTACCACAGAAGGCAAGTGTTTGTATGCGGCGCCATGCATGGCAGTGTTACCCCGATCATCAACGGCATTGATGTCACCGCCTAAACTGAGTATGTATTCCACTGACTCTAGTACCTCGCTCTCTGTTCCAGGGTCCTCTCCCGGGGATTCAGTACCGAGGCCCGCTGCTACCATTAAAGGAGTGCTATTATCGATGTTCGGAACTTCAGGATCGGCTCCAAGGTCAACTAATAAGCGCAATAGTTCGATGTCGGCGCTTCTGGACGCCAGTAAAAACGGCGTGCTTCCTTCCATGTTTAAGCTGCTTACTCCTACCGGGGGCCGGCCACTAACTAATGCGTTTAAATTAGCGCCGTGCTCGACTAGCTCTCGAACGAAATCCAAACTACCTAATTCACCAGATCCCTCCGGGGTTGGATTATTGCTTCCTGATTGCCCCATTTTACGCACCCACGATATCTGATGAAGTGTAGTCCAGCCTAATGGGCTATGGTTCGGGTCAGCACCTGCATCGAGGAGCAGGCTGGCTGTTTCGAAGTGGGCGCTGCCAGTTGCTAAAAGTAGGGCGTTCAATCCCGTTTGAGTCGCGGTTCCCGTTCCGTTTTCTGTAATTATTCCTGCTCGCGCTGGCAATGATTCAGTAATATCAGCCCCATGGTTTAGCAGCGTATCCACTATTCTTGTATGACCTTCACGAGCAGCAAATAAAAGCGCAGTAAACCCTTTGCCGGACCGAGCTTCTAGGTTCGCGCCCCGCGATAACAATAAATTTACCACTGCTAAATTGTTTTCTGCAGCCGCCCACATCAGTGGCGTCTGGCCGCGCCAGCTTTCCGTCGCGTTAACCTCGGCCCCTCTATCAAGTAGGAGCTCCACTACCTCTGCGACACCGGTTCGCGCCGCGGTAAGTATAACGAATTCACCTTCGCTCATGGTGGTATGGACATCGGCGCCTGAATCAAGCAAAAGGCTGACCGTGTCCTTATTACCGTTATTTGCGGCCAAAGAGAGGGCCGCAACTTCATAACGATTCTTTGCATTTACGTTCGCGCCTGCTGCGATCAATTGCTTTGTGATATTGACATTATCATGGTGCACAGCCCAATGCAGAGCTCGGGTTCCGTCTGCTTCTTCTTGATTTACATTCACACCCTGATCAACTATTAAACGAACATTGTTTAAGTCTTGCATTTTGACTGCGTCGATCAGACTTATATTTTCTTCGGCATTTGCAATAGCTGATAGCGCAAAACAAAGAGATACTAATACCAGTCTACTTATTCTATTTATTGTATCTGCACGGTCAGATGCCTCAACAAACTTCATAGTAGTTCCTAATTGAGTCATTTTGACCCGTTTGTTTTTAATTGGTTTTAAGTGTGCTTGTATCATAATTTCTTTAGACAAATTATTAAGCAGTTCGATGGAACAACTCATCCATTCTGCCAGAATTATCCGCAAAATTCTCAAGGTGAACGCCCATGCTGTCCAATAAACTAAGATGTAAATTGGCTAATGGTTGTTGCTCTTTGAAGCTTAGGTGCCGGCCACCATAAATACCGGTATTTTTACCGCTGGCTACTACGATAGGCAAATTTGAATGATTGTGAACATCAGGGTTTCCCATACCGCTTCCCATCAAATAGGTTGTGTTGTCAAGCAGTGTGCCGTTACCTTCCTCTACTGAATCAAGTTTCTCTAAGAGGTACGCAAAAAATGAGACATGATACTTATTTATTTTGGCCAATTTCTCTAATTGAACGGGGTCATTGGCATGGTGGGAGACAGGATGATGAGGCTCGTTGACCCCGATTTGTGGATAACTTCTAGTGCTTGCCTCTCTGGCTAGTTGAAATGAGACGACTCGAGTTAAGTCCGCTTGTAACGCTAAGGTTTGAAGATCGATCATAAGTTTAACATGATCTTCCCAGTCTTCGGGAACACTGGTAGGACGGGAAAGCTCGGGCAGAGGTGAGGAGTCGGTTTGTTTTTGGGCAAGCTGTACCCGGCGTTCCACTTCGCGCACGGTGGTTAGATATTCGTCGACTTTAACCATATCGGCAGGGCCTAATTTGTTTTGATAGCGTTCGATATCGTCCATCACCCAATCGAGAAGACTAGCATTTTTATCTAATTCTGCCTTGCGTTGTTCGGGCGTCCCGCCATCTCCAAATAAGCGCTCAAATAATATTCGCGGATCGCCTTCTATGGGCAATGGGGATGTAGCCGATGACCAAGATAGACTATTTTGGTAAACGCACGCGTAGCCATTATCACAATTACCTACCAAAGAAATTAAATCTGCACCTAGCTCAAGTGAAGGAATTGGTGTGCCTCCACCGATCGCTTGTGCGGCAATTTGGTCTACAGTCGTTCCAAGATAGTAGTCGCTTCCTTCCGTTCGCAAAGCTTTAGCGCAGCTTAAGAAAGCGCAATTGGAAGAAGCATGATTGCCGGTTGTATAAGCGTTACGGATTTCTAGATTAGATATTACATTAAGTGATTCTAGAAATGGGGCAAGCGACGATAAAGATGGTGATAGCTCAATCATGTTGCCAACTGAATCAGGTACCCAAGGGGTTGGATTCATTCCCATGGGAATATAGAAGTAACCAAGTCGACGGGTTGGTTGCGAGTCAGCACCTGATTGAGCTAGAGCTGGCACCATAGCGTCTAACATTGGCATAGCGACCGCGGCGCCGAGCCCTCTCAAAAAGCTGCGGCGAGGTAGCGCTTTCTTTGTAATTATCATAATGTTCTCCTCATCTGAAAGGGAGTACTGTTGACTATGGCGGTTACTAATGAGCTAAATCTAAATTCTTGAGTAGCTGCCTGCTTGACCACCTGGCGTATGGCAGGTGCGTCATAATACTCCAAGCCACGACCAAGCGCATACGTCATCAGCTTTTCGCTCATCGTGCCGACAAAAGCATCGGGGTTGTTTAGTAAATCCTTGCGCAAGCCACTCACACCATATAATGGCTCGCCGCCAGGCAAGTTACCCTTGGTGTCGATAGTGGGCTGATCACTGTTAACTGTGCGTATCTGGCCAATCGCATTGAAATTCTCGAATACTAATCCTATAGGGTCCATGATCTCATGACATTGAGCGCAAGCCGGATTTGCGCGATGCTTCGCCATCCTTTCTCGCATGGTTAAAATCTTAACTTCGGATTGATTTTCAGGCAATGCCGGCACATCGTCCGGTGGCGGGGGTGGTGGAATTCCAAGGATATTATCTAGCACCCATTTGCCGCGCATTACGGGCGATGTTCGATTGGCATAGGATGTAACGGTAAGGATACTGCCGTGCCCTAACAGGCCCGAGCGGGGGCTATCTTCTGGAAGAGTTACTTTGCGAAAGTGATCTCCATAGACATGAGGGATATTATAGTGTTTCGCTAACCGCTCGTTCAGGAAGGTGTAATCAGCGCTTAATAACTCCAGAACGTTGCGATCTTCAGAAATTATATTACTAAAAAGTAGTTCGGTTTCTTGGCGCATGGACTGTCGAAGATTATCATCGAAATTTGGGAATAGTCTTGAGTTGGGCTCGGCGCCGTCTAAATTGCGCAAATATAACCACTGGTTTGCAAAGTCTGTAGCTAACGACTTTGCTTTTGGGCTTGCCAGCATTCGTTCAACTTGTTCCCCTAGGACGTCAGAATCACTAAGTTTTTCATTAATCGCGAGATTCATCAATTCATCGTCAGGAACCGTGCTCCACAAGAAGGAAGATAGGCGAGAAGCTAGTTCTATATCGTTTAGAGCGTAAACAGACCCTGACGCAAAATCTGGTGGGTCCTGCTCGATGCGAAAGAGGAATTCTGGGCTAACTAAAATCGCCCGTATTGCCATCTCAATTCCTGCCTCAAAACCCGATTTGCTATACACTTGATTGAAAAAAGTGAGCGGTCTAGTTAAATCCTCATCACTCACCGGTCTTCGGAAAGCTCTTCGTGCTAGCGAGGACAAAATAGAATTGGCGCAGGCCTCGGCGCCTATCGACTCGTTAGGCTCGCAGATAAATATGCGATCTCGGCTCGGGGTTTTTGAAATTCCATCAGACCCAAATGGACCGGCTATAGAAACAGAAAGCACGGCCGGTTGCTGCCTTGGAGTCCGATCGCGGTTAAAGTGCGCTATGTAAGGCTGCCGCGTGCTTTCTATTAACGCGGAGTTTTTTCGTAAAAAAGTGACTGTTACTTCATGAGGGCCAGCGGGTACTGAGATATTTGTGATCAACCCTGTGCCTGCCCCCTGATCAGAATAATAAAAAGTTGCAAATCGTTCCGAACGATTTGGAGTAATTTCGAAGACTTCAACCCGCTCACCATCTATAGCGACCTCCATCTCGTGAGTTTCTGTCAGGCCTTCAATATTCTCGTTTCGATCTTTCGCTAGCACCACGTCGAGTCGATACTCGCCGTCGCGGGGGAACTGATAGGTGAACGAGGCGCCACCTCTAGTGCCAAATGGTAAACCTTCGAGTCGATCTTCCTGGGTCAGGCTTGCAGTAATTTGTTCAACGTGTGTAGCCGGGTTATTAAGCTGACTGCCTATGGCTAGTTGACTGATTTTTTGTGCGGCAGCTAGATAACGCTCCATTAGAGTGGGAGAAAGATTGGTTAAGTTGACATTGTCAAAACCAAAGCTCGCATCGTCTTTAGGCAATAGTTCCGAAACGTCTATATCGAGATCAAGTATGTCGCGGATGGCATTTTGATATTGGGTTCGATTAATGCGACTGAATGTTAATGTCCGCCCTGGGTTTGGATTTTTAAGAGCGGCTGCGTTTAAGTCTTCTGCTATGTCAGATTCAAACTGAGCAAATCTCTTTTCATCTGGTCTAGGCATGCCAGTAGGCGGCATTGCATTAGCTCGCAGTTTACGTAGAACTTTCTCCCATATTTCGGGGTGCTCCGCTACGTTGTTTACGTCATAGGCGTCGAGTTCAAGTCCGCCAGTTTTGAGTGCTTGGTTATGGCAGACGACACAGTATTGGTCAACAATTGCGGCATTATTTTGGGTCGTCGCTAGCGTGTTTTGCTCTTCACTGAGGTCACTAGAGGGCGCATTAGCAGAGATTGCAACGATGGCGGCAACAAAAAGGGAGATGCTTAAGACTGACGCGGCAAAAAGGCCTGATTTTCTCATGTACCCTCCAGGCATATATTTATAGCTAAGTTAAGATCTTTGAGCAGGCTAGTTACCGCGTTTGGCCTACTTAGCGAATCAAAATAAACTGCCTTTGGTGGGCTGTCAAGGACATTCATGAGCGCCTGGAAACCAAAGATTTAGGCGGGCTGGGTTATTTTATTGCCGAAAAATTGATTCGATCGAATAGAAAAGCGTTGTTATTTTTTGACAACGGCTTACGGGCGGCCGAATAATTGGCGCTGAGCTGGTATTGGGTGCCATTTTGATGGATAGAAACCATTCTTGTATCGTATCGAGCTGAGGCCACGGAACCATCTTGATTAAACAAAACGCGAAGTTGGTCTTCACAATTCTTGCTGGGTCGATCTCTTACCTTAAAGTCTTGAATTACGAGATTAGAATTAATTAATCTAAATCGTAGGCTCATCGCTAAGGTTGAATCTTTCGTATCAGTGGTGACATATACACAATCAGAAATCAGATCCTCGGTTTTTGGATAATAGACAGTTCCAAGGGAGACGGCCTCTTCAGGCGCTTCATGTACAGACAAAGCCGCCCTAACAACCTGACTCCATATCTCATAACCAAGGTTGTTTAAGTGAAGTTGATCAGACACAAAAATATCGTTGCGAAAGCTTCCGTCAGTTCTGTTCAGGTATTTAGCGATAGGTATATGACTGATCTTTTCGTCGCCGGTAGCTCGCTCTGAAAATCCCGCATTAACCTCTACTGCTAGATGCCAAAGATGAGCGCGGGCGATGCTCGGCTTAACCGACAGGATATAAATTCTCGTGTTTGGCAGTTCAGTTTTTATCATGGTTGTCAGAGTATCAAACTGTGACAGTATGGTTGATGGAGAAAGACCATACGCAAGGTCATTATCTCCCTCATATAAAACGATTGCGCGCGGATTATATTTAGAGACAATACGGTCAAAGTAGTAAACCACATCGTTCATCACGCTGCCTCCAAAGCCCCTTTGGATAATGGTGAGTGGTGAAAGTTCGGAGCTTGCGTTACTCCAAAAGCGAATACTGGAGCTGCCGACAAGCAAGATTGCGTTGCTGGGCGGAGGTGAAGAAAAATCTTGTTCTTCGAACTTAAGAATCTGCGATTCGTATCGGGTAGGATCCGGTTGGGTCTGCCCAACAATCGATTGGCTATCAGTTGCTAGAAATAAAAAAGTAGCAATTTTTAATACCGGTGGCCACATATTGGCGCGCAAGAAACGGGGCAGCTCAAACATTATTTAATGGCGCGAATATATGATTAGTTTTCTTATTTGGAAGCGGGCTGGAGCATTCTTCTAGGCAACTCCTGCTCCGCTGACCCCTACATAGACAGAATACAGGGATTGGCTGGCGGTCATAAATAAGCGATTTCTTTTTGTGCCCCCAAAACAAACATTCGCACAAACCTCTGGCAACCGGATTACGCCAATAGCGTCGCCGTCGGGAGCGATTATCTGAACACCAGGTCTGGCGCCGGCCCAAACATTCCCATCTTGATCACAACGAATACCGTCAGCTGAAGTTCGTGAGTCGTCCGTTGGGTCCACTAATTCAGCGAAGACCCTGCCATTTCTCAACCGAGAACCATCTACATCCCAAGCCTTTATGTCTCGACCTGCGCCTGTATTCGCAACGTAGAGCGTTGAGTAGTCTGGAGAAAAACATAAGCCATTAGGGGCATCAATATCATCCGTTACTCTGTTGGTTTGACCATTCGAGTCCACGCGATAGACAGATAAGGGGTGTAATTGCTCTGCGCGATTTCCTTCGTAGTTTCCTCGTATGCCGTAGGGTGGATCGGTAAACCAGATGCTTCCATCGGGATGAACTACGGCATCATTAGGAGAGTTTAATGGCTGACCTTCATAGCGATCAGCGATTACCGTCACGGTGCCATCGTATTCATAGCGCACAACGCGCCGATTACCATGCTCACAAGAAATTTGTCTACCTTGGAAATCGAATGTATTGCCGTTGCTATTACCTGAGGGAGTGCGAAATTCTGTTACTCTATTGTCCTCTTCAATCCATCTTAATTGGCGATTATTGGGGATATCGCTCCAGACTAGGTAGCGACCAACACCGTTCCAGGCAGGACCTTCCGCCCACATAGTTCCGACATAATGTCGCCGGATTGGGGTATTAAAAAGCACGTAGCGCCGGAAACGATCATCCAAGGCGATGACGTCAGGATCCGGATATCGGAGCGGAGTATTGCCCGACCAATCACGAGCCTCCGCTGACTCTAGTTCTTGTGACCGAATCAAGTTAGGTATCACAGCTATAGCGGCTGCGCCTGTCGCTAGGAAGGATCGACGTTTCATTTAAGCCTCTTTAAACTAACTGTTTTTAAATTTATTTTTGACCACTTGTCAATAATGCTAATGGAAGCTGATTGACTTGTCGAGAAGGTATCTCCTAGGGGCACACACTTTAGAAAAATGTTGTTAGGGCTTGGTATCTGCTGCGTCGAGAAATGGTCCGTCAACGCATAAACGACGACCATCTGGAGAGTCGCAGGCGCCGCAAATACCAACACCACATTTTGTTAGATAATCGATAGCACTGAATATCCTGTCTGGAGACGAATATTTTTTTTGAATGGCTTCTGCCGCGTGGACCATTGGCGCTGGACCGCAGTTGTAGAATACGAGTGAATTCAAATCATAATCAGACATTTCACTTAAATGTTTGTCGAGTAATTCTGTAATGACGCCGCTTGCGCCTCGGCTGCCGTCATCTGTCGCTATATGTAGGTTGCTTACTCGCTCCGATTCTTCCACAAAATAGAGTCTATCTTCTGAGCGTGCACCAAAAAAAATGTCCGTATTTCCAAAATCTCTGGCGAGCTGGTAAACCGCCGCTAAGCCTGTTCCACCTGCAACAGCAATTATTTTGGAGTCGGCTGGTGGCGTAATCGGAACTCCATGAGGCCCTCTTATGTAGGCTTCTGTGCCAGGAGTCAGGTGCAGTAACTTTTCGGTAAAATCTCCAAGATTAATAATGGCGAGCCTAAACGGATCATCGACTAAAGCTGAAAAAGGTTTTTCTCCCAGGCCAGGAATCCACAAGAAAATAAACTGTCCTGGCTGAATTTGAATTTTACAATCAAAAGTTAAAATACAAATATCTTCTGTTATTTTTATATTTTCAACCAGAGTCACTGGTTTAAAGTTCATATCGATATCGTAGCGAACTAATTTTTCACAATTGTCTGCCGCATTTTCAAGGTCGTTAGACAGTGCGGTGAAATATTCTGCTATCTGGTCTGTCGTCATTCCAATGAGCGCAGAACCGACACCGATTATCGAGGCACCTGCCCCCTGAAATTTCCGCACATCCGCAGCGCTACTAATTCCCCCGCAAGCGATTATCGCGCAGTCAACGGAATTTCGAATGTCTCGGACGCACTGTAATGCTCTTGGCAAGATACCTTTCCCTGATAAGCCTCCTTTTTGGTTGCTTAATATCGGGTGGCCATGAGCTTCATGTTGTTCGGGTCCCATCGTGTTAATTGCGCAAATTGCATCTGCTCCACCATCAGCTGCCGCTTTAGCAATTTCACCTATATTTGGAACATTAGGGGTAAGCTTTGGGACTACTGGAATATCTACAGCGGACTTCACCGCAGAGACAATTTCTTGAACCAGCGCAGGGTCTTGGCCCATCGCCATGCCGAGGCCTTTTGCATGTGGACAGGAAAGGTTTAACTCCAGGCCATCACCATAAGGGGCAAGCTTCTTTGCGACGTCGACGTACTCGCTGACGCTTGCGCCGAAAATTGAGATTAGTAAAAAACGGTCTTCAGGAATTATAAGGTCCGCCAATAATTTAGCGGCTTGGTCTGCACCCGGGTTGGTAAGCCCTACCGCATTGGCGAAACAACCGGGTTCATATTGAGTAAGAATGGGTTCCCGATAGCCTAAACGAGCCTCTGGGCCAATGCTCTTTGTTGTTAGAATACCTACTTCAGGGACGAGCGAAAAGAATCGTTGGATAATGTTTGCAGAGCAGGTAACTATGCCGGAAGGTATTGTAAAAGGACCAGAAAGTTTTTTACCTAAGAACTCTGTTTTCACTGTATTTGGCTTCTGATTATTAATAATCTCAAGCGAGTATTTTAAGGCTTAATGGGGTTGAACGCACTAACTGAGTTTTAATAAGGAAGAAATAGACTTCACTTAACACGAATTTGACTGCAAGAATGATTGGCTTCGATTTGATAATAACCTAGATTATTTCCTTTAATGAAGGTTTCGTGACCTTGCCCATCGCATTTCTTGGAAGTGATTCAATGATTTTTAGGTGTTTGGGTATTTTATAAGATGACATCTTGCCATCACACCATGACTTCAGCGTATCGTAGTCTAGGTTTTTTCCTTGCTTCAATGCAATGACTGCTGTTACCGCTTCGCCCCAAGTATCGTCCTCAACACCGATTACGGCAACTTCCGCAATCGCATCATGAGTTAGGAGGACTCCCTCTATCTCTAGTGCAGACAATTTGTAACCCCCAGACTTGATAATGTCGACCGAAGACCGACCCATGATTCGGTAATATCCATCTTCTACAACCGCAACGTCTCCGGTACAAAACCAACCGTCCTTGAAGGATTCTTTTGTTGCTTCTTTATTGTCCCAGTACTCAAGGAAGACATTGTCTCCCTTTATGCGGATTTCCCCCGACACGGCTTCGCTAACAACAGGATTGTCGTCATCATCAAAAAGCTTACAGTCGACGCCTGGGAGTGGCTGGCCCACCGCTCCAGCTCTGCGCTCGCCATTGTAAGGATTAGAAATACCCATGCCGATCTCTGTCATACCGTATCTTTCCAAGAGCACTTGTCCGGTTAGTTCCTTCCACTGTTTGAATAATTTGACCGGGCACGCGGCAGAGCCGGAGATATTGAGTCGCATTGCATTGAAACCGGCACATATTTTCTCAACTTCTCCTTTCTCTATACCCTCAAAATACTGAATCAGTTTCACGTATATAGTGGGTACTGCCATAAAAACGTTATAAGTTCCCGCGATGATTTGCTCTGAAATTCTCGGGATATCAAACTTGCTGAATAAGTGTACGGTGGCTCCGGCCCATAGCCCACAACTTAAAATATTGATTATTCCGTGGATATGGTGGAGGGGTAGAAACAACGGGATAACATCATCTTCTGACCATTCCCAAGCTTCGATGAGGGTGGTTATTTGGGCTTCTACCGTTCTGTGAGTGCTTACGACACCCTTTGGTTTGTTGGTAGTCCCGGACGTGAATAGCATTAAAGCTCTTCGATCGGGAGAAATTTCTGGGAAGGTGACGCTTTCTTCTATTAAAACATCAGCAACAGATACGAGATCTATATTTAAGGAGTGACATAGCTCACGAAGTGAATCGTGGTATTCATTTCCAGCCACCATTCGAGTCACATTGGCGCAAGTTAAATAGTGGTCAAGCTCCGATACTGCCGACGCAACGTTGAGGGGGACCGCAATACCACCAGCCCGCCAAACTCCGTGCATAGCTGTTACATAGTCTAAGCTAGCAGGCATAAAAAATGCTATACGCTCTTCTCCTAAGTCTGACTTTTGTCGCAGCAGGCCCGCGGCAAACTGATTAATGCGTTCGTTAACTTGTTTATAATTGTAGGTTTTTTCTCCCTCTACCAGAGCGGTTCTAGTGCTATTGTTTTGTAGGCATGGGAAGGGAGTTTTAGGCATCGTCACTTAAGTTATCCTTTGTTGGGCGCTTATTTATTTGGGTGTGCTTCAATAGATGGTGCTTACTAAGAAAAACAAAACGGAGGGACCTAGCAAACATCCGACGCCAGTATAGAACGTGGCTGTCATCGCTCCATATGGAACGAGCTTTGGATCTGTAGCGGCCAATCCTGCCGCAACACCGCTTGTTGTTCCCATAAGTCCCCCGAAAACCATAGCAGATTGCGGATTGTTTAAACCAATATACTTTGCGACTAAGGGCGTTCCGATCATCACTAATATGGACTTAACGAGTCCCGCGGCGACACTCAGAGTGATTACTGTATCAGAGGCCCCTATTGCTTCTCCGGTTACAGGTCCTACGATATAGGTTACCGCGCCAGAACCGATGGTGGTAATGGCTGCAGCATCGGTATAGCCAAAAAGAATTGCTACGGCAGCCCCAACGACAAAAGACACGATTACGCCTGCGAATATAGAGATGATTCCCGCAAGCCCTGCTTTTTTTAGCTCACTTAATTGAACCCCAAATGCGGTAGCTACAATAGCGAAGTCACGCATCATTCCGCCGCCCATAAGGCCAATGCCTCCGAGCAAGGCAAAATCGGCGACGCCTGTTCTACCTCCAGTTGCCACACCACCAAAGTAAGCTGCTATTAGGCCCAAAGCAATTGCTATTGCAGACCCATGAATTCGGCCGGCGGTCAATTTGTCTGCAAGTAAATAGGAAATCCAAATCGTTACACCGACTACTGCGAATGCAACGACTAAGTTGTTCCGAACAAAAACTGTTTCGATGATGTCCATTACGACCCCTCCCTTTTAGTTCTCTTCCGTCGCGGATTTTTTCCCTATTTTGCTGAGTATCGGTACCAGGGCAAAGCTAACCGTGACAGCGGCGACTCCGGCAACGATCGCAAGTAAGCCGCCCTCGGTTGCGCCGGCGACATCTTGTCTCGCTGCCATGGCGACAACTATGGGGATATACATTGCACTCCAAAATTTAATACCACTGCCTGCGGCATCTTGAGTCAGTGACCTGAATTTTTCGGAGTTGCCGGCGAGCACGAGAAATATCATGGCTATACCGACGCCACCAACATTGGCGTCAACGTTGAGAGCTGCGCCAAGTGCTTCACCGATTATCATGCCTAAGATTAAGCATCCTGAAAGTAGTGCTACACCGTACACAATCATTATTGTTATCCCTTGTTAAGGAGGATGAAAGAAATCGCGTTTAGATTGATGATATGCTGCCGCTGATTTGAGTGCAATTTACTATGGCATTTAAAAGATTTATGGGTTGCGGCTAATCTTGATTAACCTTATGATTTCCTGCATCCGGTGAAGAAACTAGGGAACCCTAAGATTATTATTCCTAGGAAGTTTGGAGAGCCGGAATAAGTAACTGCCCGTTATTATGATAAGTTGTCTAAAATAGGAAAACATAGATGCACAAATTGCCCATAGTATTAATTTCTTTACTGGCTAGCATAGCAGCAATTGCGCAAGGTGATGATGCCTTTAGGGTCGACCAAACTTTTGGTGGTGAGGTTCCTATGGAAGAGGTGGCGGTAACACTTACTGAAGCTATATCGGGTCTTGAGCGAGGAGAAAGTGAATTTGTAAAGATTAAAGGCAAGATCACTGAAGTTTGTCAGGCGAAGGGTTGCTGGATGATTTTAGTCGATGGCGACACATACGCAAGAGTGACGTTTGAAAACTATGGGTTTTTCGTTCCTACAGAGACCAGTATGCAGCGCTCAGTTGTCTATGGTCAACTGAGCGAGCGCGTTCTTTCTGGCAAGCAGGCGGAGCACTATGCTCAAGATGCCGGCTCCCAGTCCGCACTGGAATTGCACGGGGAAGTTAAAGAATACTCTATCGTCGCGCGGGCCGTTCAGCTGGAAAATCGAAGTTAGTCCTGCGAAAAAAGGGCGGAAAGGAGGTCTTGATGCCTCCTTTTTTTTGTCTCCAAATTCGGAGGAAAGGCTGATCTATCAGAAGGCACGTCATTCCTCATTCTTGAAAAAGGCTGAGAGGTTTTAGATTATCAATTACCCCTATGCAGGGTGGCTCCGCAGAGTCATGGGTTAAGTTCAATAAAACTTTATTAAGAGGTGGCGAGTGTTGCGTCGTCATGTTGAACGCCAAAAACAAGACATTCACTAGGAAAACCCATAATTGTTGAGCGTCTGAGCGTTAGATTCTTTCCTTATGGCTCAGGGATTTTGATTTGGTCATATATAGTAAAGTAATTACTATACTATATATTGTAGTGATAGGGCCGCTGCGACAGCCATAGTTATTTGAAAGCTGAAACAGCTTATTGGCTAAATTAAGCCTCCGAGGGAGAGCTCTGTGTATATTTAAAGTTCTCTCAGCCAAATATTGCGGAAAGACACGACTTGTCCGTGGTCTTGCAGGAGCAGTGGAAGATCGCCACTACAATCTCGGATTTCAGCGATCTCATAGGGCTCGCATATAGCACGGTATTCAGGGACTTTAGAAAAAGTGCTGCCGAGAACCTCTACATGATCAAGCACTAAAACCCCATTGTGAAAAAGCGTGATGAAAGCCGGTTTTTCCAACTGGCCTTTCCGTGTGTATCTCGGTGCCTTAAAAACCAGATCATAGGTCTGCCACTCGCCTGGAGGGTTTGAAGCGTTAACTAGAGGGGGGTATTGGTGATACACCGAACCGGCTTGGCCGTTTACGTATGTTGGATTATTCCAACTGTCCAGCATTTGTATTTCAAATAAGGACTGCATAAAAATGCCACTGTTACCCCGGCTTTGTCCCGACCCTACAATTTCGGAGTTTGGTCTCCACTCGATGTGCATTTGTATATCGGAAAAGGATTGTTTGCTGACTAAAGTACCCGTTCCGTTATTTACCGTTAGCACCCCATCTTTTATGGCCCACATCGACGGCTCACCAGAGCGGACATGCTCCCAACTGTCCATATTGGATCCGTCAAAAAGAATTATGGCGTCAGATGGGGGTTGTCCATCGATAACACCAGTTACTTTTGAAGGTACTGGCTCCAGCGGATCTCCAAGGATGGCATTTTGTGCAATAGAGTCATTGGAAAAGACTCCAAATAAAATTAAAAATCTGAATTTACCCACTCACAGAAGCCCTCGCTAGAAGTTTATATTGCTTAATGCGTTATAGCTGTCGGCAATCGAATTGATGCCATCGTCGGGATAATCGTGTTCCACGAAGTAGTGATGAATACCTGCTGTGTCAGAGTGCTTAAAAATCTCGGAAAAATTTATAACACCCTTGCCAACGTCGACCATTTCACCCGAGGCATTTTGATCTTTGACATGGACCAAAGGAAATCGACCAGGATGCTTTTTGAAGAGAGTAATGGGGTCGGCGCCGGCATTAACTGCCCAATAAAGATCTAACTCAAACGAGACAAGGCTTGGGTCTGTAGAGGCTAACAAATGATCATAACCAGTCATGTTGCTCTGCAATTCGAATTCGAAACTATGGTTATGGTAAGCAATGGCTAACCCTGCTTTTCTGCACCTTTCTCCTGCCTCATTAAGCGTTTCGGCATGTAATTGGTAATGATCGAGAGTCCTCTCGTCAGACGGTATAGACGGAACAACTATGTATCTCTGCCCCACTTCTCTCGCAATATCGATTTGTTTATCGAGTTCATTTCTTACGAGGTTAAGCGATACATGTGAGGCAGGCGATGTCAGCTCTAGTTGGTCTAGTAACTTTTTAACATACTTGGGCGACTTTCCATGATACCCAGCAAACTGCACTTCTTTGTAGCCAAGTTCTGCAAGCTTTCTTAAAGTACCTTCAAAATCAGATGCCATTTCGTTACGCAGAGAATATAGCTGGAGGCCGATACGGCTAATTTTTCGACCTTGAGCTTGAGAAGAAAAAGCTGATAGTAAACCTAACAAGCCAGCAACTGAAGATTGCCGCAAAAAACGGCGTCGCGATTCAGAATGTGTAATCATTCAATGTTCTCCTTTCCAGAAAAATTAGTTTAGCTGATTGTCCCGAGTTGTAACAGTGACTGGATCCTAGTCTTCTAGAGATAACCAAATAGACCCTGCCTGATTTGAAGCGACCACCTTTTCAATGAAGCGAATGCCCCGAACGCCGTCTTGTATGTTAGGGACTAGAGAATTCATTTGACGACCTATGTTATGCGCAACAATTAAATCCGCGGTATCCCGATAAATATTTGCAAACCCTTCAATAAATCCTTCTGGATGACCGCTTGGTAACCGAGACGCCTGGTTAGAAAGTTGACCTGCAGCGGACCCCGCTCGGGTAATTATATTCGTCGAATCCCCCAATGGGCTGTACCTTAATTGATTTGGTTCTTCCTGTGACCACTCTATCCCTGCTTTATCTCCGTATACCCTTACTTGTAGCCCATTTTCTTTTCCACTCGCGACTTGACTCACCCATAACATGCCCTTCGCGCCGTTGTTGTACTGCATCAGTATATTGGCGTTATCGTCTAAAGTTCTGCCAGCCACAAAGGAGTCGAGGTCCGCCAATAGGGCGCTAGTTTTCAGCCCTGTAATGAATTCCGCCAGATGAAAAGCATGAGTACCGATGTCGCCAATTGCTCCTCCCTTGCCTGCATATTTCGGATTGGTCCGCCACGTCGCTTGTTTTTGACCGGTTTTCTCAATACTCTCCGACAACCAATCCTGAGCATATTCCAATTGGATAATACGTATGTTGCCCAGCTTTCCGGCGGCAATCATTTCCTTTGCTTGGCGGACCATAGGATAACCGCTGTAGTTGTAGGTAACTGCGAAAATTAAACCAGAATCGTTGGTTAGGATTTCTAGTTCTTCAGCGTCAGAGAGCTCTGTAGTTATTGGTTTGTCACAGATAACATGGATATTTTTTTTTAGAAATGCTTTCGCGACTGAAGCATGCAGGTGGTTGGGGGTGACAATTGCGACTGCGTCTATTCCATTCGCTAGATTTTTTTCCATTTCCGCCATTATTTCAAAAGAATCATAACTACGGCCTTTTTCTATATTGTTTTCTTCGGCAGAAGCTGCGGCAATTTTGGGATCACTGCTAAGGGCGCCGGCCACTATTTGATATCGATCATCTAGCCTTGCCGCCATGCGGTGTATTTCACCAATAAAGGCGCCCTTGCCACCTCCAACCATTCCTAGTTTAATTTTTCGCATTCTTTTTTTGGATCTCTTCTATCGAACTTTGAAGTGGTTGTTGTCATTAACTTGTTTTTCACCAACTTTATGATAATGCTTAATAGATAGGAAAGCTTACAGCTATGCTAATTAATACCCAGAATTTTCTTGTTCATTTCTTCATCTGCATCAGTGCCTGCAAAATCATCGAAAGCTTTGTCCGTGACGCGAATAATATGATCATTGATGAATCTAGCGCCCTCTTCCGCTCCATCTTCTTGGTGTTTTAAGCAGCACTCCCACTCCAAGACAGCCCAGCCCTCGAAGTCATAAGAAGCAAGTTTTGAAAAGATGGTTTTGAAATCAACCTGACCGTCTCCGAGTGACCTAAATCTTGCGGCGCGGTTAACCCAAGATTGGTAGCCACCGTACACGCCTTGTTTGGCTGTTGGATTAAATTCCGCATCTTTAATGTGAACCAGTTTTATTCTATCTTTATACTCATCCATGAATGCAAGATAGTCGAGTTGTTGCAGAAATAAATGACTGGGATCGAAAAGGATATTACACCGAGGATGGTTGTTTACTCTTTCCAAGAACATTTCAAAGGTGACCCCGTCGTGTAAATCTTCGCCAGGGTGAATCTCAAACCCGATATCGACACCTGCCTCATCATAGGCATCCAGTATCGGATGCCAGCGTTTCGCGAGCTCATCGAAAGCTTGTTCTACCAATCCAGTGGGTCTTTGGGGCCATGGATAGAAATATGGCCAGGCCAAGGCTCCAGGGAAGCTGGCATGAGTCTTTAGATCCAGATTTTTGGAGGCTTGGGCAGCTAGCTTAAGCTGATTTGCAGCCCAGACTTGACGTGCTTTCGGGTTATTTTGCACTTCAAGGGGCGCAAAGCTATCAAACATGGAATCATACGCAGGATGCACAGCAACTAGTTGACCCTGCAGGTGGGTAGAAAGTTCGGTGAGTTCTATCCCATGCTGCGTAAGTGTTCCCTTAATTTCATCGCAGTAAGCTTGACTCTCTGCAGCAGTTTCTAGGTCGAAGAGCCGGCTGTCCCAACTGGGAATTTGAACTCCCTTAAAGCCAAGCCCAGAGGCCCAGTGCCCTATTTCATCAAGAGAATTAAACGGCGATTTGTCGTCAGCGAATTGTGCTAGGAAAATCCCAGGACCCTTAATTGTTTTCATTAGCTTTACCTTTCTGACATTTGCGATTCTGCAGGGCTATGGCCTATTCCACATATTTGGCAAAACGTGCGACTTCAAGTCGGTTTGACCTTTCTCCAGCAGTTTATGTAACTCTCTTGCTACTTGCAGGTTCTCGCGAGTATAACTATAAGTTTCGGTCGGGTCCTTTTCTAAATCAAATAGAAGTCCATTGGGTCCATAATAAGAGTTAGTGTTGTCAAAGCTGGGAAGTCCTGATCTATAAAAGCTCTCGACTACCAGTTTCCATTTCCCTTTACGCACTCCTGCTATCCGGTCGTTATTGAACAAGTATAAGACTTCGTGCGGGGTGTTTTCATGAAGAGTCAAAATTCCCTTTAGGCTCTTTCCGTCAATTGCCCGATCCTTAGGTTGGGAGATCTTGGCGAAGTCCAAAATAGTTGGTAGTACGTCGATATTCATAGCGGCCGCAGATGACCGTTGGCCAGGTTCAATTACGGAGGGCCAGCGCGCGATAAAGGGGACCCGAAGCCCTCCCTCCCAGCTGCTACCTTTGCGGTCGCGATATTGCCCAGAGCTGCCCTCGAACCAAGGGCCGTTATCAGAAGTAAAGATAACCATTGTGTTGTCTTCCAAACCCATGTCTTCTAGAGCTTCAAAAATCTTTCCCATACTCCAATCTATTGTTTCCACAACGTCACCGTAAAGTCCTGCCGCGGACCTGCCTTCAAACTCTTCGGATACGAAAAGAGGCACATGGGGAAAGCTATGCGGTAAATATAAAAAAAATGGATTATTCTTATTCTCTTCAATAAATCTGATAGCTTCAGTCGTATAGCGTTGAGTTATTGTAGTCTGATCTACAGGGTCTTCAATTACTTTGTCGTCACGGTAAAGCTTAAAGGGTGCCATGTCATTCGAATGAAGAGCTCCATAGAACTCATCAAAACCGTGGTTAAGAGGGTACCACTCGACTCGCGATCCTAAATGCCACTTACCAAACAAAGCGGTGCTGTATCCATTTTCTCTCAGAGCCTCTGCGATAGTAATCTCGGATTCATGCAGGTGAATTTGGTTTGACGGTCTTGCGACATCATCTACTAAGTTTAGTCGAATCGGGTAACGGCCGGTAAGCAACCCCCCCCGGGATGCCGTGCAAACATTAGCGCTGGCGTAAAAGGAATCGAGATAAATTCCTTCTTTTGCCATTCGATCTAAGTTTGGTGTGTCGATAAGGGTTGATCCATAAATCCCCAGATCCCCAAAGCCTAGATCATCTGCCATGACAACAATAAAGTTAGGTTTTTCGCTTTGCGCCGCTAAGAGTGAACAACAGAGGGTGCTCAAAAGAAGGCTCACAGCTCGAGATTTCAACATAATATAGCCTTGAATTTTCCATCAAATTTAACTGTATCATACAGGTTTGGGACACTGAAAAGTTTTCTGGGGGGGTGTTAGTAACTGGCGGAAATGCCCTTCATTTTTTTACGAGTCGGAAAGTAAGGCGAGTACCGCCCCGGCAGGATCTTGGATTACGCAGAAACGCTGATTTCCCATGCGTCGCGGTCCTTCAATAACTGAGCCTCCTAGTCTCTCACATTTTTCGACGCTTTCAGACACGCTTTTAACTCTCTCGTACATTAGCCATTGCGCGGGGAGATTTGCATTAGGTCCCCGAGCATGACAAATCCCCGCAATACTGTCTTTGGTTCCAGGGAGATTAATACTATAGTCGCTATAACTACCCATATCCTCTTCGCTACTAGACCATCCGACGACGGAACAATAGAAATCACGAACTCTCGAACCTTCTTCCACGGTCAGATCTATCCATTCAATTTTCCCAAGACCATCTGAGGATTCGGTTTCTACATGTTCTTCAGCTTCTTCGCTCATTTTATAACCTTGCTATTTTCTTTGCGGTATAGGCGCTGTCTGCTTTGATCTTGGATCAGCACCTTTTAGTTATTATTAACACTGCATGATCAGGAGTTTTAGCTAACGTCAATGGCTCTGATCTGCTCTCACTATGACAAGAAAAATTTCCGCCTCGGGGTGGTTAGTTGCCAAGACTGAAGACATAAAGCGCGTTACCAGAGCTCGGGTGTCTTATATCTGGAGCCACCACGCTTGGGACGGTCCTTGGACTAACGCCTCTCGCGCCCATAGCCGCTGTTACTGCGACATATTGTTTGCCATCGATACTGAAGGTCGCAGGGTGCCCTTGTACCGATGTGCCTAAACGAGTCTCCCATAGAACTTCTCCCGTGCTGGCATCATGAGCTCTAAAGTAACGGTCCAGGTCTCCCACGAAAGCGATATTTCCTGCGGTTGAAAGAACTCCTGTTAATAGAGCAGCGCGCTGCTCGTAAGACCAGACTTCTTCCATAGTGTCAATATTATAAGCCGCAAGTTTCCCCATGTTCCCGTCTGACCCAGGCATTTCAAACCACCTCCTATTCGCCGCAGTTCCTCCAGCGCCATGTACAAGGGGAACTTCACGAGCCGCGATTTCAAGGCAGGATTGGCTCAGAGGTATTATTAGCGATGTTGTGGGCTCATGGTAACTCATAGAGTGCCAGTCCTTGCCGCCCGCTGTGGATGGACAGACAGAGATCCACTGATCTATCTGCGCATTTTGTATATCTTGCCGGTAAGTTACTTCGCCAGTGTTTGAGTCGATATTGGTGAACGCGTTCTGAAATATGGTTTCCTTATAGTCGATAAAATCTCCAGAGACGCGGTCATGTTTCCATAAAATTCCATGCTTGCCGATTGAGAACACCAGCTTATCTTCGCCCCTATCGATAAGAACTCGTTCAAAAACCTCATCCAAATCTAGTGCTTCCGCTGGCACGTGCTGGAAGTGCCAGTCCAGGTCTCCATTGTCTACGTTTATGGCAACGGTAGAGTTTGTAAATAAACCAGCGTCAAAAATTGAGAGGGAACGACTCGCCGGCATCCAGGGTTTCTGTTGTGCTGTGCCCCAGTAGGTTAGTTTGAGTTCTGGGTCATAGGAACCAGTAATCCATGTTTCGCCGCCCGCACGAAATAAATCGTCTATTCCACCCCAAGTATCGCCCCCTGGAGCGTCCGATTCCGCTATCGTGTTGAATCTCCAAGCAAGCTCACCCGTCACAGCATCATGGGCACTGATATAACAATCGTCTTCAATGAATCGAGAGCAACCCAGAAGACCTTGAATTACCTTTCCGTCAGCGACGATGGGCCCGCTCGAGTTACCAAAGCCTTTGGAGCCATCCGCAATTTCAACCTCCCACATTTTTTCGCCATTCCGTGCGTCTAGCGCCAGTAGCCGCGCATCAGTGGTTGCTTGGAGTATTTTATCGTCATAGATAGCGATATTTCGCATGTCTTCGCTGTCAAATGGCCCTGCATGATGCTCCCAAATGAGTTCACCAGTTTTTCCATCAAGTGCTTGGATTATATTACTGGTGTTAATAAGGTAAATTATCCCATTATAGACTAGAGGTGAGGGCTCGCCGTCACCTTCATGCATGTTCCACATCCACTCAAGTTTAAGATCACCAACATTATTGGAATTAATTTGTTCCAGTTCCGAGTAGCTCCATGCTTGATAGTTACCTCGGAGCATCAGCCAATCATTCGGCGAGGGATTGGTAAGCATTGCGTTAGTTACTGGTGAGAAATTTTCTACCGTACCTGTTGCGACAACTCCAGTGGGCCGATCAGGTTCGACACGCTGTTGAGTAAGTGTCGGATTAATACCTGGAATGTTCTCAGCCATGGCATAGTTCGCCGAAGCATCAAGAGTCGGGTTAGTGTCAGCGACTCCGTTCATTCGCATGACATGAGCGACTATAGACCAGTAGCTCTCATCGGTAATGCCTGCATTTCCCCCTGGCGGCATGTTTGCCTTTAGGAAGTTAAAAAACTCATAAGGCGTCTGCCTACCATAACTTCCGAGAAAACCGCTCCCACTCAGAATGGGGCCTAAGGCTGTACCTTGCAAATCAGAGCCATGACAAGTCCCGCAGTTGGCTGTATAGGCCTGTACGCCAGCGTCTGCTTGTAAAGAAAAAGATATATCTGGCGCTTGATTGGCTTCACTCGAAGAACCTAACACAGAATTATTGGCATCTTCGGTTCCACAGGCGAATAGGATAGTTAGTATTACTGCTCCAAACGTGTAGTTATTTTTTTTCATATTTTTAGCCTAATCATAAAACTAATTTAGTTAATTCTCGGGTAACGAAAAAACGTAGATGGCATTTCCCCATCTTGGATAAGTAATTTCGGTTGCAATAACGCCAGGAACAACGCGTGGGCTCGTTCCACCTAAAGCAGTCGTAACGGCAATATATTGCTTTCCATCGATGGCAAATGAGACTGGGTGCCCTTGAACAGAAGTGCCGAGCCGAGTTTCCCAAACGACATCACCGTTATTTACATCTAATGCCTTAAACCGGCGATCAAGATCGCCAACAAAAACTAAATCTCCACCCGTAGAAATTGTTCCCGTATGGAGCGAAGCACGCTGTTGATGGCTCCATACCTCTTCCATGGTATCTACGTTGTAAGCTCCAACCTTACCCAGATTTCCATCGGTACCCGGCATTTCGAAGAACTTGCGACTAGCTGCCAGCCCTCCACCTCCTTGAACCAACGCCACTTCGCGAGCGGCGTTTTCTAGACATGTTTGACTAAGCGGGGCAATCATCAACCCGGAGGGTGGATGGTAGGTCATAGAGTGCCAGTCTTTCCCTCCAGTGCTACTCGGACAAGCAGAGGTCCATTCATTCAATTGTGCATTTTGAATATCTTGTCTATAAGTGACCTCGCCGGTTTCTGAGTTTATGTGCGAGAAAGCGTTTTGAAAGACGGTCTCGGTGTATCCTTTGAATTCCCCTGAAACACGGTCGTTCTTCCACAGAATGCCATATTTGCCAAGAGAAAACACAAGTTTATCATCGCCTCGATTAACCAATACACGTTCAAAAACCTCATCAAGGTCAAGAGCCTCAGCCGGGACATGCTGGAAGAACCAATCCAACTCACCCGTGTTAGTGTTAACCGCTATGGTTGAGTTGGTATATAACCCCACATCAAAGATTGTCATATGACGAGACACTGGAACCCATGGTTTTTGTTGCGCAGTACCCCAATAAGTTAGGTTGAGATCTGGATCATAACTTCCCGTGATCCACGTTTCGCCTCCGGCTCTAAAAATATTATCAAGATCACCCCATGTGTCGCCACCCGGCTCTCCGGCCTCAGCAATGGTCTCGAATTGCCACAAAAGAGCACCTGTATCAGCATCGTAAGCACTCACATAGCAATCCTCGGGTATATACCTCGCGCATCCTGCTAGCCCTTGAATGATTTTGCCATCGGCGACGATAGGGCCTGATGAATTCGAAAACCCTTTTGTGTTGTCTGCCACGATGGTTTCCCAAAGCTGTTCTCCGGATCGCGCATCCAATGCCACTAACCTTGCATCGGTTGTGGCCTGAATTATTTTATCTTCGTACATGGCGATATTGCGCATATCCTGACGATTTGCGGGACCGCTCCAATGCTCCCAGATTAGTTCGCCTGTTTTTCCATCCAATGCCTGGATTACATTCCCTGGATTTATTAAATAAATAATGCCGTTGTAGACTAACGGCGCTGGTTCTGAATCGCCTTCATGCATGTTCCAAACCCATTCGAGGCGTAAATTTTTAACATTATCTATATTAATTTCATCCAGTGGACTGTAGCTATGCCCATAAAAGTTACGCCGATGCATTGGCCAATCGGCAGGATCAGGATTTCGCAACATTTCCGCGGTAAGAGGAGTGAAATCAGCAAACTCTTCTGTATTACCGGCTACAGTTAGACCCTCTGGGGACTCAGGCGCAGGCGTTTGGCGCTGCGCAACTATTTCTGAAATATTTTCTGAAATCGTAAAATTTGTATCGGCGGTCAACGGTTCGTCCGTCGAGTCCACTCCATTTGTTTCGAGGATATGAGCGACGATGTTAAGATAGTCTGCGTCAGACAATGCCTCATTTCCTCCTGGCGGCATATTCGCTCGGATATTTCCTAAAAGCAGCGCGGGAGTTTGGGCTCCCCATCTTTGAACAAAAGACCGGCCTGATAGTAGGGGTCCTAAGGTAGTTCCTTCCAAATTGGTTCCATGGCATGAGGCGCAGTTTGCTGCAAACAAATTAGATCCTTTATTAGCCTGATTTTCGAAGGAGCTGGAACTTGACTCTGTTGAAGAGAGGGGGGTCGTTTCAGAAGGTGATGGGCTGTTATCTCCGCAAGCAGTCAAGGTTATTACAATTAAATTTACTAGAAGGAGATTTTTTTTCTTCGGCGCTGTAATTAACTTCATCTTGCGGTTCCCTGTTGCAGTGTTTGTTCGTTAACTTCTTTCAAAGTGGCTGCGCAAAAAAAACCAACCTCTTAATTCGCCGGGTGGGTTGGATTCCGTATGGACCTGGATATAAAACTCATTATTTCTTAGCGATTCTATTTCTTCGTCTGAAAGAGTTAGTGTTCCGGTAACCGATCCACTGGTATTTTCTGTTATTTCAAGTGTGTGAATCACTGGCCCGGGTTGGGCGGGCGGTCCATTATGTATATGTGCTCCAGTTGCGACAGAGCTCATTCCTGTGAAAGAGCCATCTATTGTCAGTATATTTCCATTCAAAGTAAGGATGACCTCACCCTCGCCCAAAATCGTGCTGACCGTTTGGGGTGTGGTCGGCATAGGCGATAGGCGAGCACGATATATATCTTGAGCTTGCACAGCAGTTACTAAAAAGAAAATGCTGATTACTAAACAATAAGGAAGTTTAAGGCCTAGTTTCATAATTACCTCCTGGCTCTATTTATTTAAAAATCTGTTATGAAAACTACCAGCAAACGGCGCGGTATTGCAATAATGAGAATAATTAGAGGGCAGAATCTAGCAGTCGCGAATTCTGTACCTTATACCGTTATCTGCATTGGAAATTTGCTTCAATCCAATTGGCCGAATCATCTTTTCCATCCGCCGGCCCCACATACCTTGCTTGCTTTGGATAGGGGCACAGAGGTCGTTGGTTATCAACCTGCCCGTTGCTTAAATGTTCTGCTGTCACAAAATCAGGGGCTAGGCCATTCTCAACCCAATCCACTATAGGTGCTAACTTATCCCAAGTGTTTGGTCCCGGCCCGCCAGCGCAGTGACCCATTCCCGGAGCCATAAACAGTCGCGCTGCATTGTTTGCTTCAGTTCGGTCTCCACTAAAAGTAGTGTCGACCATTTCGTTGAAATAATCTAGGGTATCTTCTGCGACTATTAGCGTGTCTACCCAGCCATGGTAAACGATCAGTTTTCCCCCGCGGTCTCTCAGAAATTGACCTAAATCAGGGTCTGTGGCGTCCGTTATGGACATCATCAGATCGCCGGCCCCTGAGTAAAAATCGTTAAGGTCATAATCTTTCCAATGGAATTCAGGGAAAACTCCGCTAGTATTTGCTTCATACTCGTAGTCACGAAGATCGGGTATCGTTATCCCGGGATCTTCTTCGTAGAACAAGTAATTCATGTGATCACCTGCAACTCCAGTCAACTTTGACGGACCCATATTGTTGCCTTTATGAGGGACGTAAAAACCCACCCAGCGTGGCTCTGAGCCTGGCGCCTTTCCAGGATAAACTTGCCGTCCCGAATCGTCCACAGGGCCCTTATAGAATTGGGTTATTGTTTGAATCTGCTCTTCGGTAAAGCATTCGTCAGATGCTCTACCAGTAGGGCACATCAAATCGCTGAGGTCTTGAGCGGGCACAAAGTCGCAGACCATCGGATTGTCTATTACGCCGTCGGTTATGCCATCAATCGCGTCACACTTTTTAAGCACTTGACTATGTAGGGTGTCGACAAGTTTTAGGCTGTCATAGCTACCGTTGCCGTTCGTGTCCACAGCGAGGTTTCCGGAAAGGTTATTTCGATACATTTGTTGTAGATTCCAAACGCCTGACGCATTTAGAGCTTGGTAAGCGAAAGCCGGAGCGCCAGCGACGATGCCATCAAAATCGTTTGGATAGCGTTGGGCCTCCATCAGACCTTGGCGACCCCCTTGTGAGCAGCCTTCAAAGTATGAATATGCAGGAGCTTGATTATAATACTCGTTAACCAGCAATTTGCCGGCGATGACCGTAAGGTGCACGGCCCGATAGCCAAAATCTATTTCTGCTTGTCTATTGTTGAAAGCAAATGAGGCGCCCGGTTCTACTCCGTTGTCATGCCCAGTGTTGCTGTTGGTGACAGCGTAACCTTCCGCCACTCGATGATTTGCGAAATCAAGGTCACCGTCTTTTCCTCCGTCGCCCCATTGGAGGAAGCGTCCATTCCAGTTTCTTTGAAGCGGCAATTGCGCATGGAAATAAATTGCGGGAGAAATTATGCCCCGAATGTAACAATATGGGTCGTTCGACTGGTCATTCTCTCTTATCTCAGCGGAAGTAATGTTAAGGTTATTAAGTTGTCGTAACTTTTGGCACGCGGCTGATTCCTCGCTAACGTTACCCTGACCAAAGCTAATGTTGGTGAAAAGTATGGAGATGATCGTAATTAAAAGCTTGCGTTTGCGATAAAGCGGCATGGTAAGGATCTGCTAAGTTAGTTAATTGATTGTTAGAGAGATTACAGATTGTGTGCGGACGATTCAATCTTAACGATAGCCCTGAGCTAAAACAATTCTGTCGAGCCATGGGGATTGAAATTTTAGAGCATCATAAAAGACCGGACATTGCGCCAGGATCCACCATCGCTATTGTCCACAGTTTAGGGAATATCACACAGGCATCATCGGCAATCTGGTGGCTCCTTCTTGAGGATAAAACCTTGTTGCCTAACTACAGATATGCGAGCTTTAATTCTAGATCTGACAAGTTATTTACAGAAGGCTCTGCCTCATACCTGCCGTTTCGTGAGTCTCGATGTATCATTCCAGCCACCGCTTTTGTAGAGGGTCTTGGGGATAAAAAGACCTACTATAAAATCGAGCTCGAGCATTCTGCAATTGCATTTGGCGGTTTGTTTAAGGAATACCTTAACCGAAGCACCGGGGATAAAATTTACTCTGCGTCTATAATTACATGCCCACCTCGGGTTGCCGCTTGGAAAGATATCCACCCGCAATCCATGCCTCTGATGATCGATATTACTAATCAAGAGCTAACAAAAAAATGGCTGGATTTGTCCGTTGATGATGTTAAGGAATTTAAACCTTTTTTTGAACGAGAAAGAGCCACAAAAATGAAAGTTACTCAAATAGATAGGCCTAGCAAGTGGAACCCTATTGCGAAAAGTTTTGTTGTGGAAGCCTAGCACCTTGTCTAAAAACAACTTGGAAGATGAATGAATAAATTATCTCAAACTCAATGTTTTGGTGGTAGTCAGCGGAGATACTCACACTTCTCTGTTTCGCTGAATTGCGAGATGAAGTTCTCTATATTTCTGCCAAACTTTTTAAAAGCGCAGGATGCTTTAAAATTCCCCGTAATTTATTGGCTTTCCGGTTTGACGTGCACGGATGAAAATTTTATGCAGAAATCGGGCGCACAAAAGTTCGCCTCGGAATTAGGCTTAATTCTTGTCGCGCCAGACACCAGTCCTCGCGGTGATGGTGTTCCGGATGATAAAGAAGGTTTATATGACTTTGGTTTGGGAGCTGGGTTTTATCTAAACGCCACGCAGAAACCTTGGGAAAAGCATTATCAGATGTACGATTACATTGTCGATGAACTTCCAGCGATTATAGAAAGTAACTTTCCCATTGAAGGTAACCGCCAATCGATAATGGGTCACTCTATGGGTGGGCACGGAGCTCTCACTATCGCCTTAAAAAATCCAGATAAATACCATGCGGTTTCGGCTTTTGCTCCGATAGCTTCGCCAATGAATTGCCCTTGGGGTATAAAAGCATTTAGAAATTATCTTGGAGAGGATAAAGATGATTGGCTAGAGCACGATTCTGCGGAGCTGATTAAACGCTCAAAAACGGTAATACCAATGTTAGTGGATCAGGGGTCTTCGGACGAATTTATTGATGAGCAGCTTAAACCCAATTTATTGTTAAAAGCTGCTCGAGAAAGAAATTATCCGCTTACTTTTAATAGTCGACTTGGATATGATCATAGTTATTTTTTTGTTTCTAGCTTTATCGAGCAGCATTTAAAGTTCCACGCTGACAGATAAATACTTTACGAAGCCAGCCAAAGCAAAAAGCCGCAAACTAATACGATTAGCTGTCCGATTCGATCGGTTAATGCGAAAAGGACAGGGTCTTCGTTCATCCTAAAAGTAAGTGCGCTTTTCCAAATTCTATAGAACAAGCAAATCAAAAGAGGAAGGATGGTCCATAGTATCAAGGGCGAATCATAAAGCTCAGTGGTTTCTGGCGCCGAGATATAAAGCGCGAATATACTAATTGCGATTGCGCTAGAAAAAATCCCGGCCGTAGATAACATCCTCAATTGATTTCGTTTGTAGGCCCTGCCTGGGATGACGTATCCGCCGTCGGAAATAACATTGAGTAACTCAGTGACCCTTTTTACTATAGCTAGTCCAAAAAATAAGGCAAAAGAAAACCCTAGCAGCCAAGTTGTTGCCTCTATATAAATCGCCTCAGCGCCAGCGATTATCCTTAGGGTATAGAGTAAAGATAATATAGCAACGTCGACTATAAAAAGTTGCTTGAGATAAAAACTGTACAATAAGTTAACGAGCCAATATAGAAGGAAAATAAACTGGAAGTTTATCGGCAGTGTAAGTGCAATAGTCGCACCTGCGATAAACATAAGAGGCCCGGCTATAAATCCAGCGATTAACGGTAAATCTCCCGCAGCAAAAGGTCGCTTGTGTTTATTCCAATGACGCCTATCATCGATGATGTCTACTAAATCATTCAAGATATAAACGCTTGAAGCACACAAGGAAAAGCTTATAAAAGTTATGATTAGTGAAGCTAGTAATTTCAGGTCAAGGATTTGATGGGATAAAATCAGCGGCACGAATACGAGCAAATTCTTTAACCACTGATGAGGTCGAATCGCTTGGAGTAGCTTTATTGATGCTTTTGGTGGGTGGTCAAATTCAAGTTTGTCTGTGTCGCGGACTAATTTTGAAATTCTCTCGTGACAATTAACCATAATTACTTGGGCTGCCGAGCGCCAAACAAGTATATCGTCAGCTGAATTTCCTGCATATGCGAAGTCGCGTCCCTCGGACAATTCTTTTATTTTTAGCAGTTTCTGTTTCGCTTTGAGGTTTGTAGATCGATCACTACCGTATATTGCATCAAACAGCCCTATATGTTCTCCCACCGTATTTGCTGACCTCTGATTCGAGCCAGATATAAGCACCATCTGTCTTCCGGTTTCTCTTTGTTCTTGCAGATATTTATAAAACTCTGTGTTTAGAGGTAAATCAGAAGCTGCTAGATCGGTCTTTCTGGCCACTTCAAATTTCAGATTGGCTCTTCCTTTGATCGACCAAAATAATATGGCGAAGACGTATAAGATGTTTTTCTTTAACAACGCTAATAATGATTCAAACAGTAGGTCTGTTTTGATTAACGTACCGTCTAGGTCAACGTAAAGAGTGATGTTTTCTTTTGGCTTATTCAATTTTCAAATCTTAAGCTTTTTGAAGATAAATTCAGGGATAGATCGGACAGCAAACATTATAAATCGCCAATAACTCGGCGCGTAGACAGTGTGCTGCTTCCGGCGTACTCCAGCCACTATCTGGGCGGCTATAGACTCTGGGGTCGCCCATAGGGGGCCCTTATCAAGCCCAGCAGTCATAGGAGAATCTACTAATCCTGGCTTTATATCCATTACATGGATTCCAAATGGTAGAAGCTTTCCTCTTAAACCCTGCAGATACGTGGAAACCATTGACTTAGCGGCGCCATAAATGAAATTTGGTTGTCTTCCTCTCTCGCCAGCGACAGAAGTTATGACTGCAAGCGTGCCTCCCTTTTGTTTTTTTAATTGCTTAGAGATCTCTGTGCAAAGCGAAATAGTGCTTAGAGCATTTATTTTTATCGCCTTCTCTATCTCCTTAAAATCGGTCTCGCAGCTTTCTTGATTGGGTAAGGATCCATGACAAATTAAGGTTAGATCTATATTTTCTAAAAATTTGGCTGCTAAAGTAATCGGAATAGCGTGCTCTTCATGGTCGACTATATCAAGGGCTAAAATTCGGACCGAGCTGGCTCCCCTTAATTCCAGATCAATTTTCATTTCGTCCAATCGATTTTCGTCTCGACCCACAAGGAATAGCTGCGAGTTTCGCTCTGCATATATTCTGGCAGCGGACTTTGCTATAGCGGATGTTGCTCCAATGATAAGAATTTTCATATAGGGTTCAAGGCTCGAGAGGATTATTTAGGTGAGGCCGATTCGATTTGACTGCAGTGACGCGAACAAATGATTTGGATCTACTCTGGATTTAACATTCAAAAATTTCTCCCAATCCAAATAGCTTCTTTTAAATACATCTTCGGTCATCCTCGCGTCTTTGGCTAAGTATAGCCTGCCACCGTTCGCTAAAATAATCTCATCTAGTTCGGCTAAAAATGGAAACAAACCCACTTCTTTCTTGAAATCCAGCGCGAGTGAATATCCGCGAAATGGAAATGATAGGTAGTTATTATTCCCTTCACCAAATTTTTTTAAGACGGACAGTAATGGTCCTTTACCCGAGGCGCGAATTTTTTCTAGGACCTCAGAGATGGTTTGCTTTGAGTTTGTAATTGGGATCGCGAATTGATATTGCAAAAATCCTTGAGAGCCGTACAAACGGTTCCAGTTCTTTATGAAGTCAAGAGGGAAAAAATAAGAGTCATAACCAACGGTTGAAATTTCACTCCCGTATTTTCTTAAATTGTATAGCGCACTATTAAATAAGCTTATCGAACATTTATTGAGTAGTATTGACGGGGTACTAAAAGGAATCGACATTCTTCTCCGTGATTCATACTCAGCACGGCCGTCTTTACAGTGTTCGCCTAGGTGAATAATTGATCGCCCCAGCCTTGCTTTCGAAGCCAGACAGTCTAACCAGGCGACCGAGTATTCGCTATCCTCGGTTTCGTCGATGATATCCATACATTCATTAAGATCCCTTGCTATAAGGGATCGTTTTCTTATCGAGACACTCGTGACTCTCTTCATTAAGAGTACAGCGTCAATAATTATCCCCGTAAGCCCCATTCCTCCGCACGTCGCTTGAAATAGATCAGGATTTTCCGCTTTACTGCATTTGATAATTTCACCGTTTGCAAGCATTAAACTTAGTTCAGATACATAAGAACAAAAGCTGCCGGATTTATGGTGATTTTTCCCGTGAATGTCAGCGGCTATAGCGCCACCGATGCTTACATACTTTGTCCCAGGTAGAACAGGAAGGAAATATCCTTTTGGAGTAATAAATTTCAAAACAGTGTCTAGTGTCGCGCCAGAGCCGCATCGGATGGTTTGAGTTTTGTGGTCAAAAGCTATGAATTGGTCCAAAAAGCGAGTGCTAATTACTCTGCTTGCTAACGCGCTATCTCCATAGCTGCGACCCGCTCCTCTGGCAATCAAAGGCAAGACCTTATTCTTTTCTTTGAGAGACTTTTGAACAAGCTCCACTGAGACCGGCTCAATGAACTCGGCTGCTATATCTGGGAAGCGGCCCCAACCTTGAAGACGCATTTATCTGTCCTGATTTTTTGGTTTGGAAAACACAAAGTGATAGTCTAAAAAATATTTTACCGTATATCCGATTGTTAGCCCAATTATCGCCCCGGTATAGCGCATAGATTTACTTTCGTAGACTATTTGGAAACCAATTTCAGTTGTCCAAAAAATTAGAGTCGTAACAATTCCTGTGGCTGCATATGTTAAAAATACTTTAAAGTCATCAAGAGTTGAAGTTGGGTAAAAATTGAAAATATGTCTTTTATCGAGGTTATACTTAACTAACAAGCCGATAACTGTGCCATTAAGGATCGAAAGTAATATGGTGTAACTACTACCAGAATAAATTCTTATGCTAGCTTCTTGTGTTATAACATTTGCTCCGATCGCGATCAGAGCAAAAATACCATATCTGATCGAAATATAAGTAGATTTGTCCATTCGCTTATTATCGGCAATATAATGTTATGAGTGATATTAAGTGTCATATACTCTGGCTATAATGATGTTGTTCAAAACGCTGATTCGGAATCTCGTAAAATGAAGAGAAATGATATCGACGCTTTCGCGCAAGCTTTAGCGGTAGAGGCTGGTAGCCTTATGGTCAGCGAACGTGAACGCGCTCAGCTTTCATATAGTTATAAGAGAGGGACTGAATTGGTAACTAGCGCAGACTTGGCTGTCGATCAGTTAATTTCTGCAAAGATAAAACAAAAATTTCCCGAGCACGTAATTTTGTCTGAAGAATCCTCTCCAGATATTGGTAGAGCGGAGGATTTATCTTCACCCCTTTGGATAATCGATCCTATTGACGGCACCGTTAATTATGCTCACGGCCATAATCAGTCGGCAGTTTCAATTGCTTACGCGGATGATGGAAACATTGAGGTGGGAGTCGTACTGAATCCATTTACGAACGAATTATTCTCGGCAATTAGAGGAAAGGGAGCTTTGTTAAATGGCAAGTCCATTAAGGTAGGGCAAGAAAATAATGTCGAGCGTGCCATTGTTGCGACGGGCTTCCCGTATGAAAAATCAGGTATCAAGCCTATGATCAAAAGGGTTGCGGCCGTATTAAACCAATGCGCGGATATAAGGCGGCTTGGTTCAGCGGCGCTGGATATATGCTGGGTGGCGTCCGGCCGGTTGGATGCCTACTACGAAAGCCTCAATTTATGGGATTTTGCGGCAGCTCAGTTGATAGCTTCAGAGGCGGGAGCAAGATGCGGACATTTTTCTGAGGTTCCCGTTGGCCGTAATGCGCAGTTTTATGAGAATGATTTGCTGATCTCAAATCCAAGCTTGTATCCAAAAATTTTGACTATCTTGGAGGCCGCAGAGCATAACTAATATCAGATATTACGTGCGTTTAGTGAACTCTGACCAGCGGTAAAGCGAAGCGAAGATTATTGACTCAATAGTCAAGACTACGTAGAGTGAATGAGTGAACTTGGTTGGTTACGAAAAAGCGCTATAGTGTAAGGATGAGCAAGGCGATTAGGCGGCCCATAAGACAATATTTAAAGTGTGGCGGAAAGAGGAATTTGGATATGATTAAATATTACCTAACTTTATTAATGATTATTCCTGCGATGGTCGCTGCAGCCGACCGAGTTGGTGATTTTTCTTTGCTGGATCAAGATGGTTTCCATCATGGTATGAGTTGGTATGACGATCATAAAGCGATTGCTTTTCTGGTTCAGGAAAATGATAACGATGCGGTTGCCGAAGCTATGGGTGCGTATAGCGAGCTGAAGCTCAAGTATGAAGATTCTGGCATAGAATTTATGATGATAAACCCCATGGGTCGATATAACCGGGAGGCAGTAAAGGCAGAAGTTGCAGAGTACGGTGTCGAAATTCCAGTTCTAATGGACGATGCGCGAATAATTTCCGAGTCTTTGGGTATAGAACGCGTAGGAGAAGTCCTGCTTTTCGATCCTCGTCGGTTTACCGTTGAGTATAAAGGCCCGGTGGAATCGGCTGACGAAGCGATTCGGCAAATGCTTGCTGGTGAGGAAATATTGCCCAGTGCTAAAGCGACAATGGGCTCAATTATTTCTTATCCGATGAAAGAATCTCCGTCTTATGTATCAGATGTGGCACCTGTATTAGCCGAGCAGTGCGCAACTTGTCATCGCGAGGGTGGTGTAGCGCCTTTTGCTATGGATAGTCACACCATGGTTCAAGGTTGGTCGCCAATGATTCGCGAAGTTTTGCTGACGCGTCGTATGCCTCCAGGACAGATCGATGGACATATTGGTGAATTCATAAATGATCGGCTTGTAGATAACGAAGACATTAGAAATATTATTGCCTGGGTTGAAGCCGGGGCGCCAAAAGATGGAGATTACGATCCGCTTGCAAATTTGGAGTGGCCCGAATCTAAATGGGCGTTTGGTGAACCAGATTTGATACTCGATATTCCGCCAACAGAAGTTCCTGCCACTGGCAATGGGGTGTTTGTAAACGTTGAGGTCAAGTTTGATATGCCAGAAGATAGGTGGGTTCGCGGCAGTCAAATAATTGCTGGCGATCGGACTGTACTTCACCATACAGTGAATAGACTTGATTTTCCTGGGGAATCTGGACGTCGTTTTTTGGGAGGAAGCGGTAATAGGGACAAAGCGAGCATCACGGCTTATATCCCAGGTGATACCCCTGATCTAGATCCACCTAATACAGGTGGGTTAGTTAAGGCTGGTTCCACGCTCCATTTGAATATGCACTACACACCGAATGGTCGTGAGACGGTAGATCGCAGTCAACTTGGGGTCTGGTTCTACCCATTGGGTGAAGTGCCAGAGGAACGGATGTCCGGGCGGTGTGCGTGTGTTTTCCCTAACACCTGGACTACGATCCCAGCCCATGATCCGGCATTTGAGCAGACCGCAAGCATTATTATTGAGAATGATGCGCACATTCACAGCTATTTGCCCCATATGCATTTTCGCGGGAAGAGAATGCGTTTCTTCGCGGACTATCCAGATGGAACGACTGAAGAACTGATTAATGTTGCCAAATATAATTACAACTGGCAGCTCAGCTACACTTATGAGGAGCCAAAATTTGTTCCCGGCGGTACTAAAATCACCGCGGTGGCGGCTTGGGATAATTCATCGCAAAACCCATCGAACCCGAATCCAGATCGGAATGTAGATTGGGGAAATGAGAGTTGGGATGAAATGTTTTTTGGTGCAGTGAATTGGAAGGACGTTGATCAAGGGGGTGAAGACTAGCCATATGGCTAGTTTTTGCCCGTGCTGAATTGATAGTTTTCTATACGGCTAGTAATCCATAATTTGTTAGGTGCTCGCTTTAAAAGATTTTTTGGTTTGTCACTTTGTGAGTGAGATCTGCGCGATTGGTATAATAGCCTGAAAACATAATCAAACCCTCTCTCCTTCAGCTTGTTTATGAGTTGATTCTTAACGATATTTGACCAGTCTAAAATGTATACTTATGAAAATCGGCATACTAAAAGCGGATGATGTCCGACCTGAATTGGTAGGGCAATTCGGTGAATATCCAGATATGTTCCGAGAAGTTTTGGTTGATGCTGACCCTGACGTTGAATTACGCACCTACGAGATTGTGTTGGGAGAATATCCTGAGGATATTCATGAGGTAGATGGTTATATCATTACTGGAAGTAAGGCAAGTGCCTATGATGCGGATGCTTGGATCCTAAAATTGGGGGAGTTTATACAGCGATTACATCGAGAAAAGAAAAAACTTGTGGGTATTTGTTTTGGGCATCAAATGGTAGCTCATTTTCTAGGGGGTATAACTGGAAAATCTGAGAAGGGTTGGGGGGTGGGTATACACCAAGCTACATTTACAAATAAGGCTAGTGACTATGGAGCGAAAGGAAATACCTTTAGTCTAGTTTGCAGTCATCAGGATCAAATAGTCGTACCAGCTCCCCAGAGTGTTATTCTTGCTAAAAGTGATTTCTGTCCTTACTCTATGTTACAAATAGGAGACCATATTCTGACCTTGCAGGGACACCCGGAATTCAAACCGGAATTCTCTGGCTCACTCTTGGAACTGCGGCGACATATTGTCGGTGAGAGCTGCTTTGAGCAAGGTCTAAGATCACTTAAGCAACCTACTGATGCCTATGGGGTAGGGAAATGGATAGTAGACTTCATTTCACCTCCTTTGGCTTAACATAGAACAATTCAACATCATGCTAAATACAATTTAATAGGGCATGTCGCCAAAGATCGTAATTCGGTGTAGTTGTCGGTGTGCTGGGAAGTAGTCATTTATGGGTTTGTGCTGGGTGCTGCGATTATCCCACAGCGCGACGCAGTCTGGTCCCCAACTAAAGCGGCAAGTGAATTCAGGTGTTACTAGGTGCTCGAATAAAAAGTCTAGTATCGCTCGGCTTTCATTTTTTTTCATCCCAAGAATATGTGTAGTAAACAAGCTGTTGACAAAGATAACCTTCTTCCCGCTCTCTGGGTGGATTTGAATTACAGGATGTTCAACAGGTGGATTATCCTTAATTGCCTGAGCAAGCCTTTCAGGGCCACCTTCTTCCGACAGGCTTTCTTTAAATCCATGTCGGAAGTCGTGTACTGCAATGAGACCATCCAAGAATTGTTGCATACGACTGGATAGGGCATCGTAGGCCGCAGTTGCACTTGCCCAAAGTGTGTCTCCGCCACGATCTGGAATAATTTTTGAGCGAAGAAGTGAGCCGAGGGGTGGATGCAGGCGGAAAGTCATATCGCTATGCCAAGCCTCAATCTTGGTGGGCTTTTTTTCAGTGCTTTCTAGGATTGTTATTTCGGGAAAACCTTCCACAGTTTCGTAGGCGGGATGGGTTTGTAACGGCCCAAAAGAACCAGCGAGCGCTTTTTGTTGCGCAGGGCTTATATCTTGGTTTCGAAAAAAAATCACCTCATGCTCGATAAGTAATTTTCGGATTTTGTTGTAGTCATGCTTGGAAAGAGGCAGAGTTAGGTCGATGCCTGCGATTTCGGCGCCTAGTGCGCCTGACATTGGTTTAGAAGTAATCATAAAGTTTTCTCTAGCGGCTGAAGGCCTAAACCTGACTTAAGGCCTACGAAACGACCTATTACAAAATGAATGCTGTCCCATAATGAGTTTAAATCAGAAAAAAGCCTTTGCAAGAGGGAATGGCGTTATCAGTCGAATAATTAATCATTGCTGTAACTTTCAGCAGATATCGAGATTGTAAGGTAAACTATCCCCAATCTTAAAGCATCTATCTTACTTTTTAGTTATAGAGAGATATTTTTAACCAAATAGTTAATTTTTATGCAATTTAGCCAACCCTTTATTTTTAGTCTTTCTCTACTAATGAATACGCGATCAACGTTTGCGGCGTCGCTTGACCAAACCGTAGAACTTTGGGTTGGTCCACTTGCTGCAACGTTGTCTTCTATCGTTTTTTTTGAGATTAATTTCCTTGGCCAGACGGCGCCGGTTATTGTTCTTTGGCTTGTGGTAGCGGCATTATTTTTCACTGTCTATTTGGGATTCATAAATCTCCGTGGTTTTGGTCATGCATTAAGAATTGTTAAAGGCGATTATAAAGATCCAAATGCCGACGGTGAGATCTCGCATTTTCAGGCGGTGTCTACAGCAATTTCAGGGACGGTCGGTATAGGCAACATCGGTGGGGTCGCTGTTGCAATTGGACTGGGTGGCCCAGGTGCGGCTTTTTGGTTATTCCTAGCGGGATTCTTGGGAATGTCCACTAAACTTGTGGAGTGCACGTTAGGCGTAAAGTATCGCAGAATAAATAAAGATGGCTCAGTTTCTGGTGGCCCAATGTACTATTTGGAGATGTTGTTAGCTGAGCATCAATATCCAAGGCTTGGTAAGCTTCTTGGCGCTTTCTATGCACTAGCGTTGGTAATTGGGTGTCTCGGAATCGGTAATATGTTTCAGTCAAATCAGGCGTATGTGCAATTTATAAATGTAACCGGAGGCGATCAAAGTTTTTTTGGTGAGCGAGGCTGGCTTTTTGGGTTGATTCTGGGCATCACGATTGGTGTAGTCATTATTGGCGGTATACGTTCTATCGCTAAGGTAGCGAGCAAGATAGTTCCTTTTATGGGCATTCTCTACGTTGTTTCTGCGTTGGCGATTCTCATGATGAGTGCAGAGTATTTACCTGGGGCTATCGCCCTCATCAATTCTGATGCTTTCTCTTCGCAAAGTGCTACAGGCGGAATGGTTGGCGCGATGATAATTGGATTTCAGCGCGCCGTTTTTTCAAACGAGGCGGGGATTGGTTCTGCATCCATCGCCCATTCAGCTGTGCAAACTGACGAGCCTGTCTCTGAGGGACTTGTGTCTCTATTGGAACCATTTATTGATACAGTTGTGATATGTTCTCTAAGTTCGCTGGTCATCGTTGCTACAGCCTATCCTGCTGGCTTAATGGAGACCGGGTTGGAGGGAATAGAGTTAACGTCAGCCGCCTTCGAACACCATATAAGTTGGGCGCCCTATCCGCTAGCGCTTGCAGGCATATTGTTCGCCTTCTCCACTATCCTCGCTTGGTCTTACTACGGATTGCAAGGGTGGCTATATTTGGTTGGCGATTCTCTAAAAGCGCAGCTAGCTTTTAAAGTTGTGTTCTGCGGCTTCGTAATGCTTGGTAGCACAATTCAACTAACGGCTGTATTGGATTTTTCCGATGCCATGGTCTTCCTTATTTCTGTACCTAATATAATCGGATTATATTTTTTCGCCCCTGTGGTCAAGCGTGATGTTCATCTGTATCTAGAAAAAATTCGCAGATCTCAGACTGAGTCTTAGTCATAGATAAAGCTTTACGTGGTTTTCGGTCTTAAAAGTTATCGCGCCGAGCTTTCGATTAGCTCGAGCGTCATGCGATCATTGCAATATAGTGTTTGAATCAAAATCGAGTAGCCGATTAAATAGTTGCTTGTATCATGGGAAATTTCTCCGACAACTAACTTTTTCCCTAAAAGGTCTTTG
The DNA here is from genome assembly GCA_029245905.1 of Gammaproteobacteria bacterium. Lineage (GTDB taxonomy): Bacteria > Pseudomonadota > Gammaproteobacteria > Pseudomonadales > Pseudohongiellaceae > UBA9145. The sequence goes on along the minus strand of JAQWOJ010000024.1, from coordinate 10,500 downwards.
GAATCTTATCGATCCTTGCGCTAGCAGGCTAAAAGCTACTTATAATATTTCGAAGATATCATAGGCGACTTTTCCTTCCACTTGTTTAGATTTACCGACAAACACTTTATGATTTAACCAATCATATTTTTCGGACGAAGTGTTAAACGTGGGTGTTACCCTCCAATACAATCCGGCATCGCTACGAGCTACCACGCCCTTATAAGTCATGTAGATAATTGCGTCATCATCAGTCTCTAAGGTGATTCTGACATCTAGACTACTATGTCCTGAAACTTGGGTAATCCAGTCGGCGCCACCATCGTGAACGCTACCGGCTAATTTTGCACCTGCAAAAGACCCGCCGGTTATGGGCGCAATCGATGTGTGACCAGCATCGAGCTGCGGTTCAACGTCCAACAAGAGTTCCATGAGAAATTCAGATTCTAGATCGCTATCAGGCGATTGAGCAGTGGTCATAGGTATTACTCCAAATATTAAGAGTATTAAAGCGAGTGTTGCTTTAGTCAGTCTTTTGGCAGTTTTTTTCATTACGATTCTCCCTCTTTGAATGTTGCGCATAATAATGCTTTTGTTTAAGAAGTCATAACTTCTTGCGTTTTAAACCTATTATCAAAGCGTTTAAGAATTGAAGGCAAGTAGAGAAGATCAAGGATTAGAGCCAATATAACAATTGGAACAAGCAACTTTGCCGATTGTTGAAAGTAAATCGTGTTTGCGAAAATTAGGACCGTTGTTCCCAAAGCTAGAACGAGCGTTGTTATCGTTAAAGCTGGTCCTGCGACTTTAATAGAATATGCTATCGCAGTATCTTTAGACTTACCTTCACGTCGGCTTTCCAGATAATGGCTCAATATGTGGACCGTATCATCTACCACTAGCCCAATACTTATACTAAATAGCATCATGACAAATGGGTCTAGTTGGCCAACTAATAATGCCCAGAAACCAAAGACTATTGTCGCTGGCAGTAAATTTGGAATAACACTCAAAAAACCAAAATAAATACTTTTGAATCCAAAGATCAGGCATAGAGTTATCAGAAGTAAACTGATCGAATATCCTTGTAACAATTCTATCGTAACAAGTTCGTCCATCCTCGCAAAGAGCAGTACGCCACTGCCATGAATAAGATTTGCGGAGCTAAATATGTTGGAGAACTTTTCCGTGATAACGTTATCGAGATCTATCATTTCTTGATTAGACATCGAAGATGCATTTACTACAAAAGAAATAATTGAATTATCTTCATTAACAAAACTAGATAACGGCAAATAGTTAGCCTCGACGGTGCGGTAGGCATTCAGGTAATTTCTATTCGTCTCTATATTTTCTGGGAGGTGGAATGTATTTTTCTTGTCGTCATTGACGATCCTGTTGATGGTTTTTAGTACTTCTGCCAAACTAATCACCGATTCGACACTCTGTTGCTTTGCAACCCATCCTGTAAAATCATCAACCTTTTTTAAGAAAAGGGGGTTAAGAGCTCCCTCTTGTATTTCAGTGTCAATCCCATAGGCAAGACTTAGTCCGCGGTTCATATTTTCGCTTACGGCATCGTAGTATTCGCTAATGTCCGAGTCGGAGGCTATGAAGTCGAGGCGATTAAAATCGGTTTCATTAAGCGGAAGTAAAAGAAGCGTAACTATGGCTAAAAAGGAGCAGCTTATAAATATCTTTCTATCATGTTGACTAGTAAAGTCTATAACTTTTTCCAATTGTGGTTGCAAAAAAGACGCATTGGTTTTGGAACGCTCCCGCCCTTGATTCGTTATTAGGGTCAATAGGGTGGGGAGCGTCAACAGCGTTAGTGCGTAAGCAAACACGATTCCCAGTGAAACAATTTGCCCAAAATCTTCTATCGCGGGAGATGAGGACATATTGAGAGACGAAAAACCGATTGCCGTCGTTAATGCTGCAAGTGAAATAGGCTGAAGATTGCAGGCCATGCTCAATGTAATTGCTTCTTTCTTAGACAGGCCTTTGTTAAGAGCTTGTTTGAAGACGGAGATAATGTGGACGCTGTTTGCTACCGAGATAATAACAACTACTAAAGGAGCAATTACAGATATATTATTGAAAGCGAAATCAAGATAACCCAATGCACCGACGGTGCTAACAATTGTTAATCCGACATGGGAAAGGATGCAGGCTCCTATCGTAAAGGATCTAAAGCAGAAGCAAATTACTAGTACACAAAGTAAAATCACAAGAGGCATTAAGCGGGTAAGGTCATCGAGCATGTCTTGTTGGCTGGATTGTTCGAGAAGCACCTCCGCATTCGCAAATAAATTGACGTCGGGGTTCGAAATTCTAAGTTCTTCTTGCAGGCTGATGATTGCGTTCGCGATCTCGAGCCTTTCCGAATTTGAGGCACTCTGTGTATCAACATTAATAATAGCAAACGTTAGAGTCCCACTCTGAGATAATAGATTGGTCGTCAGAAGCCGATCAGTCGTTGCAGTGTTACCCAGATCGATTAGTTCGCTGTCGGTATATTCGTCGAGTGACTTGATGAATAAACGTCTCTGAGTCTCTGGAGAAATAAATTCAAGTATAGTAGTTATACCGCGTGTTTTCGGTATTACAGCAAATTTCTCTTTAAGGTCTGAAATTGCATTTAGCGTTGATGTCTCAAAAATTGTACTGCCAGTATTGGCAACGAATGCGAAGCGTATCTCCCCATTTGATGGGAAAGCCTTTTGCATCAAATCGAGTTCTTCAAGGTACGGATCACTTTCGGTTAGTAATGCACTAAGTGAGGCGTCAAAATTCGTTCTTAGAATGCCGGTGGCAAATGAGCAAGTTATAACTACTGCTAGCACTGCTAAAGGAAATCGGTTTTTGACGATAAATTCGGCTATTTTCTTTGATAAAGGTGATTTGTAGTTACTAGAATTCACTGGGTTATCACTATTTCTTTGGAGGCTAAATTTTTCAGTTCTAAAAATATCGATATCATTAGCTAGAAAGACTACTCAACCATAACGATCTATCATTTCTTCGGGAACGATGCTTTCTGTTGTGTTATAAAAAAGACGACGAAAAAGAGAGAGCGTCTTTGGTTAAGCGCGATTTATTGTTCGTGCTAACTTTATTAGTATTATATGGATGCTCGTACAACGGTGTTAGAATTTGAGCTAGTTGTTTGCTAGGGTTTCCCGGCAAATTATTTCGAGCGAGTGCGCAGCAATATCCTTGCTTGAGAGGGTGCCTATATAACTTACCCGATTTCGTAAACCGCTTTCCCATCTGTGTTAGGTATTAAATATAGCGACAAGGCAACCTTTGGAATCTGGGATTTGGTCCATATCAACCGGTTCTCCAGCAAGAATTTTGTCTAGAGCGTCTTTTAGGTACCACTGATTAGCGTTGTTTCTCTGAGTTTCATACCCGAGTTGGTCGTTGATTGGACCGCGATATAAAACTTCTTTTGTCTTGGGGTTGATGACAAAAGCTTCAGCGGTTCGTTCGACCCCAAGAGCCTTGGCTAGCTGCTGGCCTTCGTCTTTCATTATCGGAAAGTCTATATCAAACTCACGCGCCTCTTTAGCGATTCTCGGAATATTGTCTTGGATGTTTGAATTGAACATAGTGAAAGCAACGTTTTTGCCCGTATATTCGTCGCGAACTTCACGATAGTTGGGTAATGCAATACGGGCAATTGGACAACCCACGCCTTGGACGTAGAAGACAGCCAGTTCATAGTCCCTATAGGTCTCTAGGGTGTGAATCTCTCCAAGATGGTCAGTAAGTTCGAACTCAGGCATTGACCGAAGCCAATCGTCGGCTGTGGCAGTGAGAGCTGAAATAGCCATAGCGCAAGGAAAGAATAGTTTGTTAAACCGCTTCATTTTTTGATTCCTTTGATAGTCCACTTTAAAGCCAGTTTGACTCTAAAATCCTACTAAACAGGTGCTCCCACAAAATTTGACTTAAATTGTACCGGAAATTTGGCCTTGCGCACAAAGTTTGCATCGTCTCGTAGGGACCAACTGCAAATTTAATGCGATTAATGGAGGCTCAGCTCTCAACCAAGCCTGAATCGTACCAGTTAAAGTTGGACTGCGCCATCAGATTTGCGAATAGTCTATCGCTAAATACTCGATATTTAATAGTAAAAACAATGCTTTATATCTTTAAAAAGTGGAGCTAAAAAATGGTTAAGGAGTTCCGCCGAGAAACTATCTAACTATATCCCACTCATCTTTAAATCAGTGCGACTAGGGTGAGTCTTCTTGATTGTTAGTTGGACTTGTAATCCAAATTACTAGATGAATCAATTTATTATGAGGTGGGCACTCGTCAAAACGGTTTTGATTGCCTGGCTAAATTGGGATCCTTTCTGATTCCTTCCAAGATCGTAATGTGGCTTCTTATTCGATATAGTGACTAGCAACAGATCTTGATCTTTCGGGTGATAAAGCAATATGTCGTTTTCTCCGATCAAACTTTATAACGAATTCGTGTTTGGTAAGCCGGGGTTCGTGATTTTAAATCTTCTTCTGATAGGAGTTTTTTTTGCGTGGCACGCACAAGATTTCCGTTTAGATGCATCAGCTGATTCTTTGTTACTGGACAATGATCCCGATTTAGAACTCTCGCGTGAAATTAGTGCCCGCTACGGTACTGGTGACTCGGTAATAGTTGCCTACACTCCAAACGGGGAACTTTTTGATAGAACAACGTTGGAAAGATTGGCGGGATTACGGGAGGACTTGCTTGCGATAGATCGTATTGGAGCTGTTGATTCAATTCTCAATGTACCAATTTTTGGTGATACTCCTCTTACTGGTATTTCGGAAGATTACTTGACGATTTTGGATGAAGCACAAAATCTTGAGTTAGCCCAAAAAGAAATCATGACGAACCCTATCTTTCAAAATGCGTTACTCAGTCCAGACGGGGAAACTGCAGGTTTGCTTGTGGGCTTTGAAATAGACGAGATTTCTACACAATTGTTATCTCGGAGGACTGAGCTCCAACGACAACAGATCTCCAGCGTGCTCCCTCCGGAGGAAATGCTAGAGCTGGAAAGAATAGAAAAAGAATACGCTGAATATAGCGTTATATTCGCAGATCGTCAGCATGAAATAATTAGCAGCATTCGCGAAGTATTAGATAACTACCGTGGTGATGCAGAGATTTATCTTGGCGGTGCTCCCATGATTGCGGACGATTTGGTTACATTTGTTCAGGCTGATTTACGCACTTTTAGTATTGCTGTCGTTTTGCTCATCATTTTTGCCTTGGGAATGATTTTCCGAAAATTACGTTGGGTAGCAATACCGTTAGCGTGTTGTGCAGTTGCCGGCATTGTTATGGTTGGTATGCTCGGACTCATGGACTGGAGGGTAACAGTCGTCTCCTCAAATTTTATCTCCCTTTTATTAATTATTACTATTTCTCTGACGGTGCATTTGATAGTGCGTTACCGGGAATTACGTGCGACCCGACATTTCAGTAATCACGATAAGTTATTGCGTCACGCTGTTAAAAGTATGTTTCGGCCGTGCTTATATACGGCGTTGACTACAGCCGTTGCATTTGGTTCGTTGATCGTCAGTGGGATACTGCCAATCATTACATTTGGTTGGATGATGATGATGGGTGTTGGAACAGCCTTGGTGGTAGTTTTTCTGCTATTCCCATCGATAATGGCCAGCTTGAAAGTGGACAACGCGAATTTGTCTTCTGGCTTGCGCCTAGATTTGACTGGCGCACTAGCGAGGTTTACGGATAAGTTCAAAGGCAATGTCCTGATTCTCTACATTTTAATTATAGTTCTTAGTGTTTTAGGCCTCACGCAACTGCGGGTAGAGAATAGTTTCATCGATTACTTTCGCGAGGGTACCGAGATTTATCAGGGCATGTCACTTCTAGACGACAAGCTTGGAGGTACTCTTTCGTTTGATGTCATTGTCGACCTCCCGCAGGAGGAAGACGATTTCTTAGACGATTTCGGTCAAGGTTTTGACGATGGATTTGGAGATACAGCTAATAACGATGCGTACTGGTTTACAGCCCCCAAGATGGCTCAAGTTGAAGCAATTCATAATTATCTGGATGATGATCCGCAAACAGGTAAAGTTTTGTCTTTCGGATCAGTTATTCAGCTCGCAAAAATTTTGAATGATGGCGAGCCGATAGATGGATTGTTATGGGCGCTTCTTTATAGTCGAATACCAGAAACTCTGAAAGATACGGTACTTACGCCCTTCGTTTCTGTTGATGATAAACAACTTCGGTACAACGTCAGAGTTATCGAATCTGCAGAAAATTTGAACCGAAATGAATTGTTGCTAAGAATTGAACAGGGTATAGAAACTGAATTTGGGTTTTTAGACGAAGAGGTTCAGCTTAGTGGCATCTTGGTTATGTATAACAATGTTCTTCAGAGCTTATTTCAATCGCAAATATTAACCATAGGGGTAGTAATGTTTGCGATAATGCTTATGTTTTTAGTGCTTTTTAAGTCGCTGTCAATTGCGTTCATCTGTATTATTCCCAATGCTATTGCGGCCGCGGTGGTTCTTGGAATTATGGGGTGGCTGGATATTCCGCTGGACATAATGACAATTACAATAGCCGCAATATCGGTTGGTATCGGCGTTGATAATACCATTCATTATATGGAGCGATTTCGCAGAGAGTACGTTCGTTTTGGGAATTATCGAGAGACTATGTTTTTTTGTCATAACAGTATCGGGCGAGCAATGTATTTTACCTCTATGACAATTGTTGCAGGATTTTCCATTCTTTCGCTTTCAAATTTTATTCCTACAATTGTGTTTGGTTTGCTAACAAGCTTTGCGATGCTCGTCGCTTTGGTGGGCTCCTTAACGCTGTTGCCGCAGCTACTAATAACCTTTAAGCCACTTGGAGCCGAGATCCGATGATTTAAACTTGGTCGCTAACGATCGTGCCGACCAGGCTTTGTTATCTTTTGCAGAGATAAGAAAACGAGATAAAAACTAAATTGCTACATAATCTGACAAAAAAATTGATAAAAGTTATCTTTTTAAGTGGCTCTCTAAGTCTGCTTTTTGACTGCACTGGAGAGCTCGAAACGGCTGAGGAAAAGACTGTTGTTAATATATTTATGGAAGATCCCGAAGCGTTGGGTAGGGGTCAGGCGTTGTTTGAGGGTAGTTGTGCCAACTATTGTCATGGTAAAAATCAAACAGATGGTAATGAGAATTCTCTCTTTGACTGTGATTGGAAGTATGGGGGAAGTGATCAAGAAATATTTGATATTGTCACTGCCGGTATTCCAGAGACAAATATGATCGGTTTTGGATCAAATTTTCCGGATGGAGATAATGACCTATGGAAAATTATTGCGTTCTTGAGAATAAAACAACAGGCATGTATTTAGCTGGTTTGAACAAGCAGTAGGAGAAGTTTATGGACTTTAGTGCATCTGATGAAGAGGGGAAGGAAATAAAAGGACCGCATTCGCCATCTTTTATGGAAGAAAAGTTATTTAGATCCAGATCGTTAACTATCTTTGGCGAAATTAACGAAAAATTAGCAAGGTCAGTGACTGAGCGTTTATTGGCTCTGGCCTCCGAAAATAGCGATCCGATCTTTTTGTATGTGAGTTCTCCAGGCGGTCATGTTGAGTCGGGTGATGTAATTTACGATATGATAAAATTCATTACACCAGACGTAAAAGTCATAGGAACAGGGTGGGTCGCTAGTGCCGCGACTACAATTTATCTGGCTGCCGATAAAGAAAGCCGATATTCATTACCTAATACGCGGTTCCTTATTCATCAACCTTTGGGTGGATCCAGAGGTGATGCTACCGATATTGCTATTCAGGCAGACCAAATAGTAAGAACAAGAGCGCGCATAAATCAGCTCATTGCTGACGAGACAGGACAATCAATCGAGAGAGTTGCAAAAGATACGGATAGGGATTTCTGGATGAGTGTAGATGAAGCGATTGAATACGGTATTGTCGGGAAGGTAATTTCATCAATCGAAGAAATACAATGACACTCTTTACCAGGGCATGATTAATCGGATGCGTTTATTTTTCTGAAAATCACTCGCTGGTCTTTGGTTAAAAGACAAATAACCATATAATTTGGTTCGCAAGATAACGCGAATACGACAGTAGTATCTTCGCTAACAAGCTCAGCCTGAGCAACACCAGTGACACCGCCATATTCAATTTCAACTGTTGCTATGCTGCCTTCCACCTTCGCGGATTTACTCGTCCAAACGAAACCCATCGATTCGACTTGAGAAATCGTCATCACTGAATTTTCAATTTCAATGCCTACTTCGAAAAACGATCCCTCAACAATCCAGTTTCCCTCCCACGCCTGTTCTGAGAAAGCTTGCGCATGCAGCTCTGCTTGAACCATGAAGAGTGAGCTTATAAAAACGATTGGGACTTTGAGTTTACTGGATAGCAATGCCTACTCCGAAAATTTTTTGATGACTGACGTACAAAAGAATATCGAATATTGATCGATTTAATCGCGAAGATTTTATTCCATAACTATTGCATCTTGGCCTTTATAAAGCCGATAAAAATTAAAAGAAAGAGCCGGATAGGACAACCTTGTTTACTTAATTTGGTTTCCTATTAAAAGGCAGCGTAAGCTTACTGTTAAAAGACATTCAAACTTTCGCTACCGCGGCGTTAATGGACAGGTCATGTTTTCTTATCGGTAGATCCCTTATGCGCTGTCCAGTAAGAATGTAAATCGCATTGGTTATTGCCGCGGCAATAGGGGGTGTGGCCGGTTCCCCAAGGCCTCCTGGCGCTTCGCCAGACTCGACAATGTGCACTTCTATATCAGGTGAAGAACCCATCCTAACCATCTCATAGTCCGGGAAGTTGTCCTGATGAACCCGCCCATTCTCAATGCTAATTTCCCCATACATAGCCGCTGACAATCCAAAAATAATTCCACTTTCAATTTGGGCTTCTACCGTGTCTGGATTTACCGCCCACCCGCAGTCAATTGCACAAGTGACTTTATGTATTACTGGCCGATCGTCTTCGCTTATAGATACCTCTGCAATTTCTGCCACGAAACTACCGAAACTTTCTTGTACTGCAATACCCAAAGCGCGTCCTTCTGGTAGGTCTTGTCCATAGCCAGCAGATTCGGCGGCAACTTCGAGGACTTTGCGATGGCGGGGGTGTTGTTGCAGAAGATCCATGCGAAATTGATAAGGATTAATGCCAGTTCGGTGGGCTAATTCATCGACAAACGATTCAGTGAAAAAAGTTTGTTGAGAGTGATCTACGCTGCGCCATGCCGCTATTGGCACATGTGTTCTTCCGTCAACTACGCGTATCGACTGATTTTTTATAGCGTAGGGAATGTGAGCCGCTCCGGGTGTTTGAATTGGTCCTGTATATTTGTTTTCCCATGCAGTTACTTTTCCATTGGAATCCAATGATGCTCTAAAATTACTGTGCACTGCAGGCCGGTAATAATCTTGTTGCATATCATCTTCGCGGCTGAAAATCGTTTTGATTGGCACGTTAAATTCTTTTGCAATTAGTGTTGCATGATCAATCATATTCCAGTTAAAGGGAAGGCGTCGGCCATATCCGCCGCCGCAGTAGGTCTGATGAAAAGTAACACTGTCCTCAGCTAGTCCAGCAATACTTGCAACTCTCCCTTTCATTGCCAAGGCGTCTTGGGTGCTAGTCCAGAGGTCTGCAGTATCACCTTTGATATGAACAGTACAGTTCATTGGCTCCATGGCGGCATGTGCCAAATACGGTACACGATAATTTGCTTCAATTGTGTCAGTAGCTGAGTCAAATGCGGAACTTGTATCGCCGATTATCTTATCCTCGCTGCCGCCGCTTGAGGCAAGTTCTCGATCAAATCGATTTGCAATATCTAGGCTTGAAATACTGTCATTATCGGACGCCTCAAACTCCGTTTTCACTAATGCTAGTGCCTGTTTTGCTCTCCAATAATTATCAGCAATAATGGCTACGGAATCCTTTAATTCGATAACTTTCTTTACGCCTCTTTGCGCTAATGCTTCGGTTGCATCAACAGAGATTAACTTGGTCCCAAACACTGGTGCCAACCTGATCGCCGCATACAGCATATCCTCACTATGAGCGTCCAGGCCGTACATGGCAGAACCATCTACTTTTGCTGGAATGTCATTACGGGAAATCGCTTTCCCCATAATTTGAAATTGAGACCGATCTTTGAGTATGGGTTCCTCAGGGGGTTCCAATACTGAAGCATCATCGGCCAGCTCTCCATAACTAAACGATCTTCCTGAGTAATCGTGATGGACGTGGCTCAATTTAGTAGTCAACTCATCTATCGAGACGTCCCAGCGATTGGCAGCGGCTTGCAGTAACATTTGCCGGGCAGCTGCGCCCGCGGGACGCATACCGTATTCACCAGTAAATCTAATTGAGGCGCTACCGCCAGTGGTTTGTAAATTCATTATTTCTACTACAGTAAATGCAGAAGTATTAACCAGCCCCATTAAGAA
>JAQWOJ010000010.1 GCA_029245905.1 Gammaproteobacteria bacterium | reverse complement strand
AGCAATGGATGAAGGCCTGCGATTCGCTATTCGCGAAGGCGGTAGGACTGTCGGTGCTGGTGTCGTAAGTAAGATTATCGAGTAATCATCAGAAGCTACTTTTACGAGCCACTGCATTCTAACAGGATGCAGTGGCTTAGTCGTCTCTGAGGTATAAAGCAATATTAGTAGGCCAGTAGCTCAATTGGCAGAGCAGCGGTCTCCAAAACCGCAGGTTGGGGGTTCGATTCCCTCCTGGCCTGCCATCATTAGGCAGGTAATTGGGCAGCTACCGCTCGGTAACTAAAGAATAGTCATAATAATGTCAGAAAAAATTGAAAATGAAAAAGGTGTTCAGGATTGGATGAAATGGATTCTAGTTGCAGCCTTAGTTGTAGCTGGAGTCTATATTAATTCCTATTTTTCTGCAGAGTCTCTGCTGCTGCGTACGATTGGATTGTTAGTTGCTGCGGGCATAGCTGGCTGGATTGCTGCCCAGACAACAAAGGGGCGTTCCTTTATCGACCTTTGTTTGGAAGCAAGAGTAGAGATACGAAAGGTAGTTTGGCCGACAAGGCAAGAAACCACTCAAACAACGATTGTTGTTTTGATTGTCATTGTTATTGTTGCCATAATTTTATGGCTGCTAGATTCGATGCTTAATGCGGGCATTTCATCCTTTATTACATAGAGAAAATTTATGTCTAAAAGTTGGTATGTGGTCCACGCTTATTCGGGCTATGAAAAAAAAGTGATGAATGCCTTGAAAGAGCGGATTAGTCTTTCGAGTATGGATGATTATTTTGATGAAGTGCTGGTTCCAACTGAAGAAGTGCTAGAAATGAGAGCTGGCCAGAAGCGTAAAAGCGAACGGAAATTTTTCCCTGGGTACGTTCTAGTTAACATGGAATTAAATGATGAAACCTGGCACCTTGTAAAAGAAACACCCAGAGTAATGGGCTTTATTGGCGGAACTGCAGAAAGGCCTGCGCCCATAACGAATAAGGAAGCCGATAAAATTCTTCAAAGGATGGAGGATAGTGAGGAGACGCCGACCCATAAGACAATGTATGAGCCGGGTGAACTGGTTCGTGTTACCGACGGCCCCTTTAATGACTTCACCGGGACTGTGGAAGAAGTGAATTATGAGAAAAGTCGGCTTCGTATAGCGGTGTTGATTTTTGGTAGATCGACGCCGGTGGAGCTTGAGTTCGGTCAAGTAGAGAAAAGTTAATTAAACTTTGAGTTAGGAGTTTCCATGCTCCATGCTCATTTAAAAGTCGATTTCCTTTGATGGGAAAACGCAGGGGAGTCAGGGTAGTCGAGGTGATCTAATTCATTTTGAAAAACTCTGACGCTAAAACCCAAAGGAGAACTTAATATGGCAAAGAAAGTACTAGCTTATATAAAGCTACAGGTTGCGGCTGGTCAGGCTAATCCAAGTCCGCCCGTTGGTCCAGCGCTGGGTCAGCATGGCGTTAATATAATGGATTTCTGCAAGGCGTTTAATGCTCAAACTCAGGGAACTGAGCCAGGGTTGCCCATCCCTGTCGTAATTACGGTTTATGCCGATCGCAGCTTTACTTTTATCACCAAAACTCCGCCTGCATCCGTTTTGCTGCGTAAAGCTTTGGGTTTGAAAAAGGGCAGCGGGCGTCCAAACACCGAGAAAGTAGGCAAAGTCAATAGAGCTCAGTTAGAAGAGATAGCGAATCAAAAAATGCCGGATTTGACGGCGTCTGATATGGACGCGGCTGTGAGGACGATAGCAGGAAGTGCTAGAAGCGCGGGGATCGATGTTGAGGGGGTAGAATAAAATGCCAAAACTATCCAAAAAAAGAAAATTAATGATAGAGAAAGTTGAAAGTGATAAGAGCTATTCAATCGAAGAGGCTGTTTCGTTGATTTCTGAATTTGCGTCAGGAAAGTTTACAGAATCATTAGATGTCTCAATTAACTTAGGTGTTGATCCTCGGAAGTCAGACCAAGTGGTTAGAGGGTCAACTATACTTCCCGCTGGTACCGGAAAAGATGTAAAGGTGGCGGTGTTTGCTCAAGGAGAAAATGCTGGAAAGGTAACCGCTGCTGGTGCAGACATTGTTGGGTTTGAAGATCTAGCGGAGTCAATACAAGGCGGTAACCTTGACTTTGATGTTGTCATAGCGACGCCAGACGCTATGAGAGTGGTCGGTAAGCTAGGAACTGTGCTTGGCCCGAGAGGGCTGATGCCGAACCCTAAAGTGGGTACAGTTACAACGGATGTTGAGACAGCGGTAAAGAACGCTAAGTCCGGTCAAGTGCGCTTCAGAACGGATAAGAATGGTATTGTTCACGGTGGTATCGGGAAGGTCGGATTTGACGGCTCTGCGGTAAAATCTAATCTTGAAGCTTTGCTTTCTGATTTGAGAAAAGCAAAACCTGCCTCTGCAAAGGGCGTATTTATAAAGAAGGTCGTCCTTTCTTCGACGATGGGGCCTGGCTTAAAAATTGATCAATCATCTTTAGCGGAATAAAGGTGGAATAAATTTGAGGACCAACCGAATTGGTTAGTTCTCTCTAGGCTTTGTGGTGATCGCTAGTTAACGATTCCATCAAAGACCGTAGGGGAGGCGAGAGTAGTATTTCTTGTTTCTTAATTTCCTACGCAGATGGTGAAAACTAATCCGGGCTCGTTCGCCGGATTCCTATCACCGAACACACGACCTGATCATGGTTGGTTAGGTTTTTTAAAGGTGGCTCATATGAGTCGAAGTTGAAATTGCTTAATTGATTTCATCTTAAATAGTGAGGATAAGAAAGTGGCAATAGGACTGGAAGACAAGAAACAAATTGTTTCGGAAGTCAATCAGGCCGCTGCTGGTGCTTTGTCTGCTGTTCTTGCGGACTATCATGGAGTTGATGTTGGAGAGCTGACTGAACTTCGAAAGACTGCTCGGGAAAACAAAGTTTATCTTCGGGTCGTTCGCAATACTTTATTGAAGCGAGCGGTCGAAGGAACAGAGTTTGAGTGCGTTCAAGAAGTTTTAGTAGGTCCTACCCTTCTCGCGTTATCTGAGGAAGACCCTGGTGCAGCTGCGCGCGTACTTAAGGGTTTTTCAAAAGATAATGATAATTTTGAGATTAAAGCACTTTCTATAGGCGGCGAGTTGCTGGACGCTAGTCAGATAGATATTTTGGCAACGTTACCAACGTTAGATCAGGCGAGGTCAATTTTGATGAGTGTGATGTTAGCGCCGATGACCAAGCTTGCACGTACAGTGAATGAAGTTCCCTCCAAAGTTACTCGTGCCGTTGCGGCGGTTAGAGATCAAAAACAGGAAGCAGCTTAATTACATTGATAACCGTTTTGTTTAATTTTTATTTTAGGAGATAAGAGTCATGGCTCTATCTAAAGAAGAAGTTTTAGATGCGATTGCTGATATGTCAGTGATGGATGTAGTTCAGTTAGTTGAAGCGATGGAAGAAAAGTTTGGCGTTTCGGCGGCGGCAGCTGTAGCTGCTGCTCCCGCAGCGGCGAGTGGCGCTGATGCTGCTCCTGCTGAAGAGAAGGATGACTTTGATATTGTCCTCACTGCAGCGGGAGAAAAGAAAGTAAATGCCATTAAAGCGGTTCGCGCGATCACTGGCCTTGGTTTAAAGGAGGCTAAAGAAATGGTAGATAGTGCGCCTTCGACGATTAAAGAAGCTGCTCCTAAGGCGGAAGCCGAAGAAGCGAAGAAAGCACTAGAAGAAGCAGGCGCATCTGTTGAACTAAAGTAATACGAGCTGAAGCCTCAAGAGTCATATGAGACATTCTGTTGTCGAGATGCTTCTTGAGGCCTTGGTTTAGTTAAGAATTTTTTCAAGGTTACCGCGGTGCTGGTTTTAAGACTTTAACCGCACCGAAATTTGTAGAGGTAATCTGCTTGCAGTATGTACTGCTTTAGTTTTTTTCGTCGAGAGCATATAAAGCTAGGAACAAAAAATGGCCTATTCGTACACAGAGAAGAAACGCATTCGCAAGAATTTTGGGAAGCTGCCAAGTGCAATGGATATCCCATACCTATTGTCTATTCAGATCGACTCATACAGACAATTTACTCAAGCCGGTACCCCAGTTGAGGGTCGTATAGATCAAGGTTTGCATGCCGCATTCAAATCGGTATTTCCCATTGTTAGTTATTCTGGTAAAGCGGTTTTAGAGTATGTGAGTTATGACTTGGGGAAGCCTGTTTTCGATGTTAAGGAGTGTCAACTTAGAGGATCAACATATTCGGTTTCTCTGAGAGTGCGGGTCAGGCTGATTCTTTATGATAAGGAATCAACAACGCAAGTGATTAAAGATATCAAAGAGCAAGAAGTTTATATGGGCGAAATCCCGCTTATGACAGACTCTGGCACTTTTGTTATTAATGGTACTGAGCGTGTGGTAGTGTCTCAATTGCATAGATCGCCTGGCGTTTTCTTCGATCACGACCGAGGTAAAACACACAGTTCTGGAAAGCTACTCTATTCGGCGCGTGTTATCCCTTATCGCGGCTCTTGGCTGGACTTTGAATTTGATCCCAAAGACATGGTCTATGTCCGAATAGATAGAAGACGGAAACTGCCTGCCTCAGTGCTCTTAAGGGCATTGGGTTATGGTTCTGAAGAAATCCTTTCTATGTTCTATGAAAAAAATAGCTTTTCAATTTCGAGAAAGAAGGATAAAGAACCAGAAGTTTCTCTCAATTTGATTCCGTCTCGCTTAAGAGGTGAGGTGCTTTCATTTCCGATCAAAGATAAGAAGGGAAAGCTTATTGTAGAGGAAGGTCGGCGTATAACCTCTCGTCATATTCGACAAATGGAAACTGCAAAGCTCACTAAACTTAGTGTCAGCGCTGACTTCCTAGTGGGAGCTTCTTTGGCGGCGGATGTTGTCGACGAAGAAACAGGCGAAGTGATTTTCCCTTGTAATGCAGTGCTTACGGAGGAACTAGTAGCTGAGTTTTTTGAATCCGGTGTCAAAGGGTTCGAAACTATTTACACTAATGATTTGGATTGTGGCCCGTTTATTTCCGATACATTGCGTATTGATTCTACCGCCTCCAAGCTTGAGGCTATGGTCGAGATCTATCGAATGATGAGACCTGGTGAGCCACCTACAAAAGAATCTGCTGAAAATTTATTCACTAATTTATTCTTTTCTCCCGATAGATATGATTTGTCAGCTGTTGGGCGAATGAAATTCAATCGACGTCTTGGCCGAAAAGAATCGGAAGGCTCTCCAATATTGGGGATGGACGACATTGTTGATGTCCTGAAAACATTGGTGGGTATACGTAATGGGTTCGGTTCCGTCGATGATATCGATCATTTAGGAAATCGCCGCATTCGGTCCGTCGGTGAAATGGCTGAAAATCAGTTCCGGGTGGGGCTGGTAAGGGTTGAGCGGGCTGTCAAAGAACGATTAAGTATGGCTGACTCTGAGGGACTAATGCCTCAAGACATGATTAATGCTAAACCCGTGGCAGCAGCGATAAAAGAATTCTTTGGCTCCAGCCAGCTATCGCAATTTATGGATCAAAATAACCCTCTTTCAGAAGTAACCCATAAGCGCAGAGTTTCAGCTTTAGGACCAGGAGGTCTTACGCGCGAAAGGGCTGGTTTCGAAGTTCGGGACGTCCATCCTACGCATTATGGTCGAGTTTGCCCGATTGAGACTCCAGAGGGTCCGAATATTGGGTTGATCAATTCACTTGCGACTTATGCACGAACAAATAATTATGGGTTTTTAGAAAGCCCCTATCGTAAGGTTGTGAAGAACAAGGTGACTGATGAAATCGATTATTTATCAGCTATTGATGAAAGTGATTTTGTGATCGCGCAAGCTAGCGCGGAGTTAGATAAGAAGCGAGGCTTCGTTGAGAATCTCGTGACTGTTCGCTTTAAGGGCGAGACGACCTTGAAGCCACGTGAAGAAGTCGATTATATGGACGTTGCTCCTCAACAAATGGTTTCGGTGGCGGCGGCTTTAATTCCATTTCTTGAACATGATGATGCAAATCGCGCTCTCATGGGTTCGAATATGCAAAGGCAGGCGGTGCCTACGTTAAGAACGGAAAAACCTTTGGTTGGTACTGGAATGGAGCGCAATGTTGCTAGTGATTCGGGAGTCTGTGTTGTCGCGTTTCGCGGTGGCATAATAGAATCTGTCGATGCAGCACGAGTTATTGTTCGCGTAAGTGATGAAGAAACAGACGCAGGCGAGGCTGGAGTTGATATTTATAACTTAACTAAATATACCCGCTCAAACCAAAACACTTGTATCTCTCAAAAACCCCTTGTTAAGGAAGGAGATGTAATTGCGCGCGGAGATATACTTGCCGATGGCCCGTCAATTGATATGGGTGAGCTGGCACTTGGGCAAAATATGCGAATCGCTTTTATGCCTTGGAATGGCTATAATTTTGAAGACTCTATTCTTATCTCTGAGCGAGTCGTTAAAGAAGACCGTTTTACAACTATTCATATTCAGGAATTAACCTGCGTTGCTAGAGATACTAAACTTGGTTCAGAGGAAGTTACTTCAGATATCCCGAATGTTGGAGAAGGAGCTCTTGGAAAGCTTGACGACTCAGGCGTTGTTTATATCGGTGCCGAAGTTAATGCAGGTGATATTTTGGTTGGGAAGGTTACTCCTAAAGGGGAGACTCAATTAACTCCAGAAGAAAAGTTACTTCGAGCAATTTTTGGCGAAAAAGCTTCAGATGTTAAAGACACCTCGTTGCGTGTTCCGACTAGCGTTACGGGAACAGTTATTGATGTCCAGGTCTTCACTCGTGATGGGCTTGAAAAAGATCCGCGAGCATTGCAGATCGAAAAGTCTCAGCTGTCGAAGGTCCGCAAAGATATTGATGACGAATTTCGAATTGTCGAAAGCGCGACTTTTGAGAGGTTGCGTGATTCTCTAATTGGGAAAGTGGTGGCTGGTGGCCCTAAACTGAAGAAAGGGCAAAAAGTTACCAATGATTATCTTAATGATTTACCAAAAGTTGATTGGTTTAAATTGCGTATGGCCAATGACGCCTTAAATAAACAATTAAAGCGCGCGGGTGAGCAACTTGAAGAAAGAAAGAAAGCTCTTGAAGACCGATTTGAAGACAAAAAACAAAAATTGACTCAAGGCGATGATCTGGCTCCTGGTGTGTTGAAAATCGTTAAAGTCTATCTTGCTATCAAGCGCCGAATTCAACCTGGTGATAAAATGGCGGGTCGACATGGCAATAAAGGGGTTATATCAGTCATCATGCCCGTAGAGGATATGCCCTATGATGAGAGTGGTGAGCCAGTAGATATCGTTTTAAATCCACTCGGAGTTCCATCTAGAATGAATGTAGGGCAGATTCTTGAGACTCATCTCGGCGCAGCGTCCAAAGGTCTGGGAGCAAGAATAGGTGCTCTTATTGATGCTCAAAAGAAAGCCTCTGAGCTTCGTAAGCTTTTGACAGATGTTTACAATAAGATCGGGTTTCGTTCAGAAGATATTAAGAGCTTAGGAGATGAAGAGGTCTTGGAGCTAGCTCATAATCTTCGGGAGGGTGTTCCTGTTGCTACACCAGTTTTCGATGGAGCTGCTGAATCTGAAATAAAAGAAATGCTTGATCTTGCCGGTTTAGACAAAAGTGGACAGGTTAAACTCTTTGATGGGCGGACAGGGGATTCTTTCGATAGATTAGTTACGGTAGGAATTATGTACATGCTAAAGCTGAACCATCTGGTCGATGACAAGATGCATGCCAGGTCGACGGGCTCTTATAGTTTAGTGACTCAACAACCGCTTGGCGGTAAAGCTCAATTTGGTGGGCAGCGCTTCGGGGAGATGGAAGTATGGGCTCTAGAAGCTTACGGTGCTGCATACACGCTTCAAGAAATGTTAACTGTCAAGTCAGATGATGTTGCTGGGCGAACGAAGATGTACAAAAATATTGTAGACGGGGATCACAGAATGGAGCCAGGTATGCCAGAGTCGTTTAATGTGCTGGTTAAGGAAATTCGGTCTTTGGGGATTGATATGGAATTGGATGTAAGCAAATAGCTAGCTAAGTTTTTGTCTAACGATCTAACAAAACGAAATATTGAAAACGAATATTTAAACCTAGTTCCCAGCTTTTGGCTAGGGTTCATAGGGGAGGGGAAAGAATGAAAGATCTATTAGGTTTGCTAAAGTCCCAGTCGCAATCAGACGAGTTCGATTCTATTAGAATAGGATTGGCTTCACCGGAGATGATCAGGGCGTGGTCGTTTGGGGAAGTAAAGAAGCCTGAAACTATTAATTACCGTACGTTTAAACCAGAACGAGATGGATTGTTTTGTGCCAAGATTTTTGGGCCAGTGAAAGACTATGAATGTCTTTGTGGAAAGTATAAGCGCCTTAAGCATCGAGGTGTCATCTGTGAAAAATGTGGAGTAGAAGTTGCGCTCTCGAAAGTGCGACGAGATCGTATGGGGCATATTGAGTTGGCTAGCCCTGTCGCTCATATTTGGTTCTTGAAATCTTTGCCTTCTAGAATAGGTCTTCTACTTGATATGACGCTGAGGGATATCGAGCGTATCCTTTATTTTGAATCTTTCGTAGTCACCGACCCGGGTATGACGACATTAGAAAAGGGTCAGCTCCTAACTGATGAGCAATACTATGAAGCAATGGAAGAGTTTAGTGATGAATTCGATGCAAAGATGGGCGCTGAAGCTGTGCAAGCGCTGATGAAGGATATGGATGTAGAAGTTGAAGTTGCTAGGTTGCGTGAAGAAATTCCAGCCACTAATTCAGAAACTAAACTGAAAAAACTGTCCAAGCGGTTGAAGTTGTTAGAGGCATTCAAGGAGTCAGGTAATAAGCCAGAGTGGATGGTTATGAATGTGCTGCCGGTCCTTCCGCCTGATTTGCGTCCGCTCGTTCCGCTTGATGGCGGTCGATTCGCAACTTCAGATCTTAACGATTTATACCGGAGAGTCATTAATAGAAACAATCGCCTTAAACGTCTGCTTGACCTAAATGCGCCGGATATAATCGTACGAAATGAAAAACGCATGCTGCAAGAAGCAGTGGATGCTCTTCTTGATAACGGCCGTCGAGGTCGTGCAATTACTGGTTCTAATAAGCGACCACTTAAGTCTCTCGCCGATATGATTAAAGGTAAGCAAGGCCGATTTCGTCAGAACCTCTTGGGTAAAAGGGTGGATTACTCTGGACGTTCGGTAATCGTAGTTGGCCCTGCGCTGAAGCTTCACCAATGTGGATTGCCTAAAAAAATGGCCCTGGAGTTATTTAAGCCTTTTATTTTTGGGAAATTGGAGCGTCGAGGCCTCGCAACCACTATAAAAGCCGCAAAGAAAATGGTTGAAAGAGAAACAGCTGAGGTTTGGGATATTCTTGCGGAAGTGATTCGAGAGCATCCCGTTTTGTTGAACCGAGCTCCTACTTTGCATCGGCTAGGCATTCAGGCATTTGAGCCTGTCTTAATTGAAGGAAAAGCAATTCAGTTGCATCCTTTGGTATGTGCTGCTTACAACGCTGATTTTGACGGAGATCAAATGGCGGTTCATGTCCCGTTAACGCTCGAAGCACAACTCGAAGCCAGAACTCTAATGATGTCGACAAATAATATATTGGCTCCGGCTAACGGAGAACCAATTATTGTGCCATCGCAAGACGTGGTTTTGGGTCTGTATTATATGACTCGTTCGCGCGTTAATGCTAAAGGTGAAGGAATGATCTTTGCTGATTCCAAAGAAGTTCAGCGAGCTTATGATACACAACAGGTCCACCTTCAAGCGCGAATTAAAGTCCGCATTATTGAAGCTCTCGAAAACGAAAATGCCGAGAAAGTAACTGGTGCTCAAATAGTCGACACGACTGTTGGTAGAGTGCTCCTATACAATATCGTTCCGGCTGGTTTGCCGTTTTCAATGGTTAACCAAAAGATGGCAAAGAAGCAGATTTCACAAATTCTTAATGCCTGTTACCGCAATGTCGGTTTAAAAGAAACAGTAATTTTCGCTGACCAACTAATGTATACCGGGTATGCGTATTCAACTCGCTCAGGGTCATCTATTGGGGTTAATGATTTTGTGATCCCAGATGAAAAAGTTAACATAATTAATCAGGCTAACTCAGAAGTTGAAGAAATAGAGAGTCAGTTTGCTTCAGGTCTGGTGACTCAAGGCGAAAAATATAACAAGGTGATCGACATTTGGTCTCGCGCTAATGACATTGTGGCTAAATCCATGATGGAAGGCTTGTCGAGCGAACCTGTAATTAACAAGGAAGGTAAAGAAGAACAACAAGAGTCCTTTAATTCTGTTTATGTGTATGCGGATTCTGGGGCTAGAGGCTCACCGGCTCAGATTCGGCAGCTAGCGGGTATGCGCGGCCTTATGGCTCGTCCAGATGGCTCCATCATAGAAACACCTATCACGGCTAACTTTCGCGAAGGTTTGAGTGTATCGCAGTATTTCACTTCTACTCACGGCGCACGTAAAGGTCTAGCAGATACTGCGCTGAAGACAGCAAATTCGGGTTATCTCACCAGGCGTCTGGTAGACATCTCACAGGATCTCGTGATTACTGAGCATGACTGTGAGACCGAGCAGGGTTTGACTATGACCCCAGTTATTGAGGGTGGTGACATCATTGCTCCGCTTGGAGATAGGGTTCTTGGTCGAGTTTTAGCTGCGAATGTGATTAGCCAGGATAGCGAAGAAATAATCGCGGAAGCAGGTTCCATGGTTGATGAGCGGTTAGTAGAAAAACTAGAAATGTTTGGTGTGGATCAGCTTTTCGTCCGATCTCCGATTACTTGCGAAACTCGCTTTGGTATTTGCAGTCAATGTTATGGCAGAGATTTAGCACGGGGCCATGTTGCAAATGTAGGTGAGGCTGTAGGCGTTATCGCTGCACAATCAATTGGAGAGCCAGGCACGCAGTTAACAATGCGGACTTTTCATATTGGTGGCGCCGCATCTCGTGCTACGGCTAGCGATAATATTCAAGTTAAGACTACCGGCACCGTTCAGTTACGCAACATGAAGACGGTCGAGAATAGTAAAGGTGAGCTTGTTGTTGTGTCCCGTTCAGGTGAACTATTGGTCAATGATGTTAATGGTAGGGAGCGCGAGAGATATAAGTTGCCTTATGGTGCGGTTGTTACTATCGGCACTAATATTGACGTTGAAGCTGGTCAAATTGTCGCCAATTGGGATCCTCATACACATCCAATTGTGTCAGAAGTTGCAGGTAAGGTGGCTTTTGAGGCAATGGAAGAGGGGATTACTGTTCGAGAGCAAACTGATGAGATTACTGGGCTTTCAAGCATTTCTGTAATTGATTCTGCAGAACGAGCTGCGTCAGCTAAAGAGCTTCGGCCTGCAGTAAATGTAGTTGATAAGAAAGGAAAAGAGGTGTGTCTGCCTGGTACGAATGTTCCGGCCCATTATTTTTTGCCAGCGAATGCAATAATTGGTTTAAAGGATGGAGCTGCGTTAAATATAGGCGATTTCATTGCGCGTATTCCGCAAGAAGGATCTAAAACTAGAGATATAACTGGTGGATTACCTAGAGTTGCTGATTTGTTTGAAGCGCGAAAACCGAAAGAACCTGCAATCCTCGCTGAAATTTCTGGCACTGTTAGTTTTGGTAAAGAAACTAAAGGCAAGCGCCGTCTCGTGATTACACCGAAAGACGGTATCAATCCAATTGATGGTTCAGATCATTATGAAGCCTTAATTCCGAAATGGCGTGCGATGGCGGTTTTCGAAGGGGAGTATATTGAGAAAGGTGAAGTTGTATCTGAAGGACCGCCTGCGCCCCATGATATATTGCGCCTTAAGGGGGTTGAAGCTTTAGCGCAATATATAGTTAACGAAGTACAAGATGTGTATCGGCTACAGGGTGTTCGCATTAACGATAAGCATATTGAAGTTATCGTCAGACAAATGCTTCGAAAGGTCGAAGTTACTCAACCCGGAGATTCTAATTTGATTAAGGGTGAACAGCAGACGTATACCCAAATTCTTGAAATCAATGATAACCTGCTTAAAGAAGAGAAGGAGCCCGCAAAGTTCGACCGGATGCTTTTAGGTATCACTAAGGCATCTCTTGCCACGGATTCTTTTATATCAGCTGCTTCTTTCCAGGAGACAACTCGTGTTTTAACTGAGGCTGCGGTTACAGGTAAGCGCGATTTTCTTCGAGGCTTGAAGGAAAATGTTGTGGTTGGCCGGTTGATACCGGCGGGTACAGGGTTGGCATATCATGAGGCTCGTAAGGCAAGTTACGCTATTGATAAAGATTCTGAAGTTAGCGCAAGTGATGTAGAGGCTGCACTGAGCGAAGCGCTTAAAGAGGAACTAAGTGAGGCTGCGGGAAGCTAGAAACCGAGGGGTGCAGAGTTAAAACTAGTTGACTCTAAGAGAGGAGATCTTTAAACTCTCGCCTCCCTTCATTTCGCTAAATTTGGTCCTGAAAAACAGTTTATATTAGAGAATACAGATGGCAACAATTAATCAATTAGTCCGAAAGCCGCGCAAGAGTAAAGTCACTAAAAGTGATGTGCCGGCTTTGCAGCGGTCCCCTCAAAAACGGGGATTATGTACTCGGGTTTATACCACGACACCTAAAAAACCGAACTCGGCTCTTCGGAAAGTGTGTCGAGTGCGGTTGGTGAATGGCTTTGAGGTTACGTCTTATATCGGGGGAGAAGGCCATAATCAGCAAGAGCACTCTGTTGTTTTAATACGAGGCGGTCGAGTAAAGGATTTGCCGGGAGTGAGATACCACACCGTGCGCGGAAGTTTGGATACCTCAGGAGTTTCAGACAGAAAGCAGGGCCGCTCGAAATACGGAGCTAAACGCCCCAAATAATTTTCTTGAGCTAATTATAAGCATAGGGATTATGCGACTCATTGTGGCTCAATAAATAAGACGATGGGGTAGAGTAAGGCCAGGCATTAACTTTCAGACAATAGTTGAATTTGTGTCCTGGATTTTCCTGAATAAACATAGAGGTCATGTATGCCTAGACGTAGAGTAGTGGCGAAACGCGAAGTTTTGCCAGATCCAAAATTTGGAAGCAAAATTCTAGCGAAATTTATGAATCATGTCATGGTTGACGGCAAAAAATCTGTTGCCGAAAGAATCGTGTATGGCGCGTTAAATGTTGTCGCAGAAAAAACAAACTCTGATCCTCTGGAAGTTTTCGAGAAGGCTCTTGAAACTATTGCGCCAATGGTTGAAGTCAAATCTCGTCGAGTGGGAGGAGCTACTTATCAAGTTCCTGTTGAAGTGAGGTCTGAAAGGCGTAATGCCTTGGCCATGCGTTGGCTCGTGGAGCATTCCCGGTCTCGCGGAGAAAAATCCATGGCTTTACGGCTGGCAGGTGAGATTGCCGACGCTTCAGAGGGCAGGGGAAGTGCTGTTAAGAAGCGGGAAGATGTGCATCGTATGGCAGAGGCTAACAGAGCTTTTTCTCACTATCGTTTCTGATTAGTTAATATCTAATAGAAGGTAAAGCTTTGGCTAGAAAACACCCCCTTAGCCGTTATCGTAATATCGGAATTGCGGCTCACGTAGATGCTGGAAAGACTACGACTACAGAGCGTGTACTTTTCTACACAGGAATTTCTCATAAAATTGGTGAGGTTCACGACGGCGCTGCGGTTATGGATTGGATGGAGCAGGAACAAGAACGTGGAATTACAATCACTTCTGCGGCTACGACTTGTTTTTGGCATGGAATGGATAGTCAATATGAAGAGCATCGAATCAACATTATCGATACTCCAGGGCACGTAGATTTTACTATTGAAGTGGAGCGATCACTGCGAGTTCTTGATGCTGCGGTAGTTGTTCTTTGTGCATCTTCAGGGGTTCAGCCTCAAACTGAAACTGTATGGCGACAAGCTAATCGTTACGAAGTGCCGCGTATGGTATTTGTAAATAAAATGGATAGGGCAGGTGCAGATTTTTTGAAAGTAGTAGAACAAATGAAAGATCGTTTAGGTGCGAATGCTGTACCGTTGCAGCTTGCGATTGGCGCTGAAGATGAATTTAAAGGCGTTATTGATTTGGTAAAAATGAAATCGATTATCTGGAATGAAAAAGATCAGGGGACTTCATTTAAATATGAAAATATCCCGGCTGATCTTGAATCTCTTTGTGATGAATGGCGGGAGAACCTGTTAGAAGCTGCCGCAGAAGCCAATGAAGGCGTTATGGAAAAGTATCTTGAAGAAGGAAACTTGTCTGAAGAAGAGCTCATGGACGCAATTCGCCAACGTAGTTTAGCTAATGAAATAGTTCCTGTTCTTTGTGGGTCAGCCTTTAAAAATAAAGGAGTGCAAGCGATGCTTGATGCAGTTATTGATTACATGCCCGCACCCACAGAAGTTAAGGCTATTGAGGGACTGAAAGAAGACGGAGAACTAGAGACATGTGAGGCAGATGATAATGCCGCTTTTTCTGCTCTTGCATTTAAAATAGCTACAGACCCTTATGTGGGAACTCTTACGTTCTTCAGAGTTTATTCTGGAACATTAAATTCTGGAGACACAGTATATAACCCTCTCAAGCACAAAAAAGAACGAGTCGGACGGATGGTGCAAATGCATTCAAATTCTCGTGAAGAAATTAAAGAGGTTCTAGCCGGCGATATAGCGGCGGCTATCGGTCTTAAAGATGTCACCACCGGAGAAACGCTTTGTGATCCTAACAACATCGTAACACTTGAAAAAATGGATTTTCCGGAACCGGTTATTTCCGTTGCGGTTGAACCAAAAAGTAAGGCTGATCAAGAGAAAATGAGTATTGCGCTTGGAAAACTAGCCCAAGAGGACCCATCTTTTCGAGTTGAATCGGATGAGGAATCGGGGCAAACCATCATCTCTGGGATGGGAGAGCTGCATCTTGATGTTTTGGTTGATCGAATGCGCCGAGAATTTTCTGTTGAAGCGAATATAGGGAAGCCGCAAGTGGCTTACAGAGAAAC
Organism: Gammaproteobacteria bacterium; assembly: GCA_029245905.1. Taxonomy (GTDB): domain Bacteria; phylum Pseudomonadota; class Gammaproteobacteria; order Pseudomonadales; family Pseudohongiellaceae; genus UBA9145. The sequence continues at coordinate 781 of JAQWOJ010000010.1, read as the reverse complement.
AATTAAGAAAACGGTTGAGATAGAAGGTAAACATGTAAAACAGTCTGGAGGTCGCGGCCAATATGGACATGTTTGGTTGCGTCTTGAACCATTAGATCCAGATGCAGAATATGAATTTGTTAATGAAATAGTTGGCGGTGCTGTTCCCAGAGAATATATCCCCGCAGTTGACAAAGGCGTACAAGAACAAATGAAAAATGGTTGTGTAGCCGGCTATCCTCTTCTCGCAATGAAAGTAACTCTTTATGATGGATCTTTCCATGATGTTGATTCTAGTGAGATGGCGTTTAAAATCGCGGGTTCACAAGCCCTGAGGAAAGGTGCAATAAAAGCGGATGCTGCGCTATTAGAGCCGGTGATGGCGGTAGAAGTTGTGACTCCTGAGGATTACATGGGAGATGTTATGGGAGATCTTAATCGAAGACGAGGTATGGTGGGAGGCATGGAAGACGGCGCTATGGGAAAAGTAATTAATGCGGATGTTCCATTATCAGAAATGTTTGGTTATGCGACTGACTTGCGTTCTGCAACTCAGGGTCGTGCAACTTACACCATGGAATTTAAACAGTATGCGGAAGTGCCTGGAAATATCGCCGAGTCAATTATTAATAATACTGCGGGCTAGAAAAAGATTAGAGAGAGGTAACAAAAAGTGTCGAAGGAAAAATTTGAAAGAACGAAGGTACACGTAAACGTAGGAACTATTGGCCACGTTGACCATGGGAAGACGACTTTGACGGCTGCGCTGACTAAAGTCTGTGCGGAAGCCTATGGTAGCGGG
>JAQWOJ010000002.1 GCA_029245905.1 Gammaproteobacteria bacterium | reverse complement strand
CCAGAAGCATTGCCCGGTAGCTATGTTCGGACAGGATAACCGCTGAAAGCATCTAAGCGGGAAGCCTCCTTCGAGACGAGATCTCCCTGAGGACTTGATCCTCCTGAAGTGCCGTTGAAGACGACGACGTTGATAGGCTGGATGTGTAAGCGCTGTGAGGCGTTGAGCTAACCAGTACTAATTGCACGTGAGGCTTGACCATATAATCATGCACTTTTTAATGATTGGACATGAGTATGTGGAAATAGCAACTCAACAACTTCAGTACAGAGATAGTATGTATAACTTAAAGTTATAATATTACGTTCTTTATTCGCTTAATTTTTAAGACATTGTCGTTCTGCTTTTTGTGTTTAGTGAAGCAATCCGGCGAAAGAATTGCCTGACGACATTAGCGAGCGTGAACCACCTGATTCCATCCCGAACTCAGAAGTGAAACCGCTCAGCGCCGATGGTAGTGTGGGGTTTCCCCATGTGAGAGTAGGTCATTGTCAGGCATCTAATACGAAACCCCATTCTGCTGTGCAGAGTGGGGTTTTTTATTGTCGATAGAATTCGCTTCTTTTGCTGAAAATCATTCCGTTAGTTTAAGGCCTGGCTGGTAAAAAAATACTTCCGTAAGCCCCTGAAAATAGAATAGAGTGGGCTAACATCAAGTTTGGAGGAATATCAGATGAAACTTTCAGCTTTCCCGTTCCTTTTTGCAATTTTAACCTTTTCGTTACAGGGCCAAGCTCAACAAGATCAAGGATATGATTATTGGCAGCATCAAAGGGAGATAGTGCGCCGTGGGCAACACGCCATCTTCATGTGTAACGGCTTGTTTACCTCGGGTCGAACTCTCGAGCAACTCTATGATTGGGAACTCGAGTTTTTTAGTGAGCCGATTGGTGACCCCAGTGGCGGGGACTACCGTGTAGACCGGGAAAGGCAGGCTGTAGAGATTGGTGAGTCGGGTGCGGTGCCGACTATGCGAGCCGCATTTCGAGAGGGCATTGGCTGTATTATCTTGCCGCCTGATCAAGATCTGGATGACATCGATAGGCTGCCTGAATTAAGTCTTCCTTATCCGATGGAAGACCCTGGAACTATACCCTGGCCGGATGGGGATTTAATACTGGAGTCCGACCCTCCTAATAATGTCGATCAGCAAGCGCTGCAATCAGCCTCGAATTGGGCCTTTGATCGCCCGAGCGATGAGCAGCAAACCGTTAGCTTATTGGTTGTTCACAAAGGTCAAATTATTCATGAGCGGTATGCAGATGGATTCGATATGACCACCCGCACGCGAACATGGTCTACGGCTAAAAGCATTGCTTCTACCTTGATTGGCATGATGGTGGATGATGGTCGACTACAGTTGGATGAGCCGTTAGGGTTTGCATGGTTGCCAGAGACTCGTTCGCCAGAATCAGACCCCAGAAATAGAATTACTCTCCGCCATGTTTTAAATATGAGTAGTGGATTAGAAACGATTGATAACAGTGGGTTGGAATATGCGATAGGGTCAGGGCTGTCCTACTGGGCCGGCGCGAGTTCGGTAGCAGGGGCACGAAGCCGGGCCCTAATTCGAGAACCTGGAACATTCTGGGATTATGAGAACTACGATACCATACTTGGTGTTTATGCGATGAAGCGGGCTCTTGGGGGAGAGAAAGAATATGCGGAGTTTCCCCGAAAGGCTCTTTTGGACAAAATAGGTATGCGCAATACCTTGGTCAGCACGGATCGGTTTGGTGATTTTATTTTAAGTAGTCAAGTTTATACAAACGCCAGAGACCTGGCGCGTTTTGGATTACTTTACCTCCAAAATGGAGTTTGGAATGGTGAGCGATTGATTTCTGAAGATTGGATTGATTTTGTCCGCACCCCAGCGCCAGCGACTGCAGATATCGGTAATATCTATGGTGGGCAGTGGTGGCTGGTTCCTGACAGCAGGGATGATGTTCCAAAGGACGCTTACTCCACCTCTGGCAATAGGGGGCAATATACTATTGTGGTTCCGACTCATGATTTGGTTATTGTTCGTCGTGGTTTAGATTATGGTAGGCAAGGATTTGATCGGTGGGGCTTAACCAGAGAAGTTATTAGAGCGATCGAGTAAGTCGCGGTTAATTTTCTTAGAGGCTAGTTCTAAAAAAATAGAGGTACAGACAGTTATGAGCTTGAGATTAAAAATTAGTGCTAATTGTTTGGTTTTGGCAACTACTGTCTTGCTAAATCCTTCGAATGGGTTGGCGCAAGAAACCGGATCCCCTCCACTTGATACCCCCAGAGTTGAGCGAGTTCATAAACCTTATAGCGCTTCAGAGGCCTCAATACTCCTTCCGAGAGAGCGCGATGGGAGTGTCCTAGGCGTCTGGTCCACTTGTGCAAATGCTCCAGCGTTATGTAAAGCCTGGCTTGGATTTACGGACTATCTGTTACAAGAATCCACTCTTCCGATACGGGACCGAGAGCTTCTTATTCTTCGAATTGGCTATTTAAATCAGGGCGCCTATGAATGGGCTGCCCATAGGAGTTTAGCGCTGTCTGTTGGCATTAGTGAGTCAGAATTAAAAGCAATTACTGTTGGTTCGACTCACTCGGGTTGGAGTGATTGGGATTCGACTCTGCTTAGAGCTGCGGAAGAGTTACATAATGGCGCCTTGATTTCAGATGAAACGTGGGGAGGGTTGTCGGAGCGTTATACAAAACGGCAGATGATGGAAATCGTGTTTACGGTTGGTCAGTACAATATGGTTGCTATGTACCTAAATAGTCTCGGAGTGCAATTTGAAGAGGGCTGGATTGGCTATCCTATTGATTAAGATATCACAAGGTTAATTAACTGACATTTGAGGAAAATTACTATGGCTACAGTGTTAACGCAGTTTACAGGAAATTTATTTTCTCTTCGTGTTTTTTTAGTTCTCGTCTCTTTAGGTTTTTATGGATGCGCGCCTGAAGGGGGTGGGGAAGCGGAAATCCCTGAGCCGACCGGAGGTTGGGTTACCTTAATTGATGGAACTAATGGGCTGGAGAATTTCGACATGGTAGGTGACGCTAATTGGGCAGGGGAGTTTTCCTCCATTAGGGCGACTGAAGGCGCTGGAGCCTCGTGGCTCGTGACTAAAGAATCTTATCGTGATTTTGTAATAAGAGTAGAGTTTTGGGCGAGTGATGATGCGAATAGCGGCATATATTTGCGCTGTCAAAACCCAGAGAGAATAACAGATAGAGATTGTTACGAGGCGAATATCTATGACCAGAGACCTGACCCCTCTTATGGGACTGGAGGAATTGTTCATAGAGCCGCAGTATCCGAACCTCTGCCAACTGCTGGTGATAAATGGAATGTGTATAAAATCACAGCCTATGGAGGTCGTTTGAAAGTCGAATTAAATAACGAAGTGACCGCGGACGTAACGGACAGTGAGCTTAGCGAGGGACCGATCGGGTTGCAATGGGCGGCAGGTGAGCTAAGGTTTCGTAAAGTAGAAATAGCAATGCTTTAGTCTTTAAAAAGTTAAAAAACGGGCCCGAACGACTTATTCGCTCGGGCCTATTTTTTAAGCGGCTGTTATTAGTATTTGTCGTGGCATTCAGTAAATTCTATGTGGGCACCCCTGAGATTAATAATGCCCGCAATAAAGCAACATGAGATAAATTTTGGCAGTTTGCGAGATAAAATATGAGTGACCCTTTTCTATTTTCATGTCCCTTCTTGAGGCTAATTTGGCGCATTGGTCTTTATAGTGTCCTAGTAACAGCTAGCGTGGCGAATATGGCTCAAGAAAATTTTGATCGTATAACTGTGGAATCTTTTGGAACATTGGATGATGGGAAAGCTGTCCAGTTGTTTAGCCTAAAAAATCGGTCTGGGATGACAGTTGAGATAATAGATCTTGGCGGGATTATTGTCTCGCTTGAGGTCGCTGACGCCGAAGGGGTTTTCGCCGATGTAACGTCCGGTTTCGATATTCCCCAGACTTATGCTGAAGGTGCAGGTTACATGGGTGCAATTATTGGCCGTTTTGCAAATCGTATCTCGGGTGGAAAGTTTTCGATTGACGGCGTTCAGTATTCTTTGGCGCAGAATAATGGCGATAATTCGATTCACGGAGGTTTAACCGGCTATGACAAAAAAATTTGGAATACCGAATATTCGACCGATTTGAACGAAGCGAGATTAGTTCTCACTACGGTTAGTCCAGATGGCGAGGAGGGTTATCCGGGAAGAGTCGATGTGACGGTTGTTTACACATTAAACGACAAAAACCAGTTGGTTATTGACTACTCGGCGACCACAGACAAAGCTACAGTGATAAACCTAACCAATCATGCCTATTTCAACCTAGATGGACATGGTGCTGGCTCAATTCTTAATCATGAGATTAGGATTAATGCTGACCGTTATACGCCTGTAGACAGTACCTCCATCCCGACCGGGGCAATCGAAGACGTCTCTGGAACGCCGTTAGATTTTCGTATTGCAAAAGCTATAGGTGAAGACATTGAGTCGAGTCACCAGCAAATCCAATTCGGTTCTGGGTTTGACCATAATTTTATAATCAATCATGCGAGCCCTGAGGCCCTGACTTTGGCTGCTGAGGCTTACTCGCCAAAGTCCGGGCGCGTGATGAACGTTTATACTGACCAGCCGGGTGTGCAGTTTTATACGGGCAATTTCCTAAATGGTAGCTTGGTCGGGAAAGAGAGGGCTGTTTATGATTCTCGTGAAGCGTTTTGTCTTGAAACCCAACATTTTCCGGACAGTCCAAATAGGCCTAATTTCCCGTCGACTGTTCTTAGGCCTGGTGATCGGCTGGAAACGCGCACAATTTTTGAATTTCTAACCCGCCGGGCGAGAGGCTCTCTGTAAGGCTTTTGGGCGCACGAGCGGCCGATTTCTTGAGAAGAGGCTCTGATTTATACTAGATTTTCACTCTTTTTGAAATTAAGGTAATCTCTGCGTAAGGGTACAGATGTTGTGTTAACTTTATTTTGATAAATAACTACGTAAGAGCTTTGTGGCCAGTTGCTATGAAGTAATAAAAGGCATTGTTCCAACAATAATAATATATAAATAAGGAGCACCCCAAAGATGGAAAAGAAGAATTTCTCCAGGATTCTCTTGATAATCGCCTCTTTACTGAGCTCCCTAAATAGTGTTGGGCAGACCCAGGATACGCTCACCTACACAAAAGATATTCTGCCGATTTTTACGTCTACTTGCTTGGATTGCCATGGTCCAGACGAAACTAGGCGTATGCTTAATCTAAGATTAGATACTCGGGATTTTCTAGGGAGCCACGTCGTGCCGGGTGACCCAGATAGCAGCCTAATATTTCAGCGTGTATCAGAAGACGATATGATTCGGATTATGCCGCCATCTTCGAGCGGAAGAACTCTTAATGAGGAGCAAATAAAAAAAGTCCGAGACTGGATAGAAGAGGGTGCAGAGTGGGGCGAAGAGCTGAATGAGGTTCAGCAAGCGCATCTCGTTCAGGCAGCTCAGCGGAGGGTAGTGTTTGCCCGAGAAGTTCGGCCAATACTGTCGAGAAATTGTTTTCAATGTCACGGACCGGATAATCAAAATCGTCAGATGGGATTGCGTCTCGATACTCCAGAGGGGTATGGCAGTGACCGCGGGCAGTTTGGGGGGGCTGTAGTTATTCCCGGGAATGCGGAGGGCAGCTTATTGTTCCAGCGTATTACTTCAGAGGCGACAGAAGTGAGAATGCCGAGGGATCGGGAGGCTCTTAGTGCAGATGAAATTGAAACGATTAGGTTATGGATTGACCAAGGTGCGCAATGGGAAAGTCACTGGGCATTTATCCCTCCAGAGAAACCTAAGATTCCTTCGGTGGCCGATAGAGACTGGCCACGTAATTCGATTGACAACTTCATTTTGGAGCGCCTAGATCAAGAAGGCATAAAACCTTCTGAAGAGACAGATAAGGCTACGTTGATTAGAAGGGTAACTCTCGATCTTACGGGGTTGCCCCCCACTCTAGAAGAAGTCGATGCTTTTTTGGTAGATGATGATCCGAAAGCTTATGAAAAGGTGGTGGACCGCTTACTTCAATCACCACGGTTTGGCGAAAGAATGGCTGTAGAATGGTTAGATGCTTCTCGCTACGCTGACACCAACGGCTACCAAACTGACGGTGAAAGATCTATGTGGCGATGGAGAGACTGGGTTATCAACGCCTACAACAATAATATGCCTTTCGATCAGTTTACTGTAGAGCAACTAGCGGGCGATATGCTTCCAAATGCGACGCTTGATCAGCGTATCGCTACGGCCTTTAATCGTAATCACAGCCTGAGCGCGGAGGGAGGTATTGTCCCGGAGGAATTCTTAGTTGAATATGCTGTAGACCGCGTGGCGACCACGTCAACGGTTTGGCTAGGCTTAACCATGGCATGTGCTAGGTGTCACGACCACAAATTTGATCCGCTTCAGCAGAAGGAGTTTTATGAGTTCTCTGCTTTTTTTAATAACATTAATGAGCGCGGAAAAGGTTTCAAATATGTAAATTCTCCTCCTTTTATTAAGGCTCCTACGATAGATCAGCAAGCTAAATTGGTGGAGGTGACCCAGCGTTTGGAAGCTGCGAACTTGGCTTTTGAGGGAATAGAGGACGATATTGATCGTGAGCAGGAAGCTTGGGAGGATTCACTAAGAAGGCCGCGTGACGTCGACGCCGACGTGGATTGGAATCTAAAGCAAGGCCTGGTTGTTCATCATGCATTAGATGGAGATATCTCCGGTGTTCATGCGGGTCACGTTGCTGAAGCTTCTCTGGAAGACGGTCTTCCCCATTTTGTTAAGGGCCGGATCGGTTCGGCTGCTAACTTCGATGGGGAGCGCTACATTAACGCGGGGAATCCGCCGAGTCTTGGATATGAGGACGAATTTAGTTTGTCCGCCTGGATCTACTCTAATAGTGATAACGGCGTCGTATTTTCTCGCGCAAGTGAGGGGGACCAGGGAGAGGTAGGTTGGGGAATCTATATTGAAGAAGGGAAGGTTCGGCTAAATTTATCCACTCGAGTGTTAGATGATGGGGTCGCAGCGGAAACGGTTAAACCAATTCAGCTGAATCGCTGGCACCACATAACTGCGACCTACGATGGCTCAAAAACGCCGGGAGGCATGCGCGTATATATTGATGGAGTCTCCCAAGAATTAGTGGGTTTGTTGGATCTGGTCGGCAATAGACTGCCGCGTCGATACCCGCTGCTAATCGGTGCCAGTGGGTCTTCGAAACCAAAGTTTCGCGGTAACATTGATGATGTCCGCATTTATGATCGTGTGCTATCTCCCGAAGAGGCCGCAGTTGTTGCAACAGCGGTAACGGTTTCGGATATAGCTGGTATTGAAGAGTCCGAACGAACTGGGGGGCAGTCCGAAAAAATTCGCTTAAGCTTTTTAAATCAATATGCCTCCCCTAAGGTTCGTGCGGTATATGGCAAATTAAAGGAAGCGGAGTGGGCGCTTAAAGAGCTTCAAGAAAGCTTCCCAACGATCATGGTTATGGAGGAAATGACGCCGCGCCGACCGACTTACCGGCTCAATCGGGGTGTCTATGATAGTCCTGCTGAAGAGGTGTTTGCTGGAACGCCTTCCATCCTTCCTCCGATGCCGGCGGGTGAAAAAAATCGATTAACTTTTGCGACGTGGCTGGTCTCAGCTGAAAATCCGTTAATGAGCCGCGTGACGGTAAATCGGTTTTGGCAGATGTATTTTGGTACGGGTCTTGTAAAAACTTCGGATAACTTTGGTTCCCAAGGTGAATTTCCATCGCACCCGCGGTTATTAGATTGGTTGGCGACCAATTTCGCAGAATCAGGATGGGACGTAAAAAATTTGCAACGACTGATCGTCACCAGTGCGACCTATCGCCAATCATCCGCTGTTACTCCAGACATGATAGAGCGGGATCCCGAGAATCGTTTATTATCTAGGGCGACTCGCATGAGAATGCCAGCACAAATGATTCGAGACCAAGCACTTGCAGTGTCCGGGTTGCTTGCTGAGAGGGTCGGAGGTCCGTCTGTTGGGCCGTATCAACCCGAAGGACTATGGGATGATATCGTGGAACGGGGTCAAGAGTACCGTCTTTCCAGTGGAGAAGACTTATACCGTCGCAGCTTATATACATTTTGGAAGAGGACTCGCCCGGCTCCAGCGATGATCACGTTCGATTCTTCAACGCGTGAGACCCATATAGTCACGCCGACGCGGACCAACACGCCTCTGCAAGCGCTTAATTTAATGAATGATGTGACATATGTTGAAGCCGCTAGAGCCCTTGGAGAGAGAACTCTGCAGCAAGGCGCCTCTGGGGACCGCGCTGTTAAGCAAAATATTACTTACATGTATCGGTTGGCGTCTTCGCGCATGCCAAGTGATGACGTTGAATCAATTTTAGTTAGCGCTTATGAAAATTATCTCTCTGAGTATCAGTCGGATCGAGCCGCAGCACTTCTGTTGGTAAGTGAAGGTCAGTCCGTCCGAGATCAAACGTTAGACATCGCACAATTAGCAGCTTACCAAATGGTGGCGAGTCTAATTCTAAATTTAGATGGAACAATTACACGAGATTAATCCTATGACGCCTATCGATGAACGAAACAATCTACTAACACGTCGTAGTTTCCTTAATGTGTCGAGTTCTTGTCTGGGTGCGGCGGCAATAAGTTCACTTATGAGTTCTAGCGCATCTTCCCAGGATCCAAATCTTGGGGGTCTCTCAGGGGTCCCCCACTTTGCTCCAAAAGCGAAGCGCGTTATATACCTATTTCAGTCGGGAGGTCCTTCTCAGCATGAATTATGGGACTATAAGCCTAAGTTAGCCAGCATGGTTGGCGATGAGCTGCCTCCGTCGGTTAGAGGTAATCAACGTGTGACCGCGATGACATCAGGCCAACTAAGTTTTCCATTGGTTCCATCAGTTTATAAATTTAATCAGCATGGGCAATCTGGGGCCTGGGTTAGTGAGCTCATGCCCCACACGGCCAAAATCGTGGACGACTTAGCTTTTATTAAGTCTATGCATACTGAGGCGATTAACCATGACCCCGGTATTACTTTCTTTCAAACTGGCGCACAATTGGCAGGGAGGCCCAGTATAGGTGCTTGGCTGGACTATGGGTTAGGTAGCATGAATCAGGACCTTCCATCTTTCGTGGCGATGGTGTCGGTAGGGTCTGGTAATGGGGGTCAGCCACTCTACGATAGGCTCTGGGGTAGCGGGTTTTTACCTAAAAAACATCAAGGGGTTAAATTTCTCGCCAGTGGTGATCCTGTCTTATATTTGTCCAACCCGCCAGGGGTTAAGAGCTTTACGCGTCGCAGATTTCTGGATGATCTTGCGAGATTAAATGAGCTGACTCGGGAGGAATATGGTGATCCAGAGACAGATACTCGTATTTCCCAATATGAAATGGCGTACCGTATGCAAACTTCGGTGCCAGAGTTGAGCGACCTTTCGGACGAGTCGCAGGCGACCTTAGATCGTTATGGACCAGACGTTTTAAAACCAGGATCTTTTGCCCGAAATTGTTTGCTTGCGAGGAGGCTTGCTGAGAGAGATGTTCGATTTATTCAGCTCTTCCACCGGGGTTGGGATCAGCATACGCGCTTGCCGAGTGGAATCAGCAACCAGGCTCGCGACGTTGATCAACCCCAAGCCGCGCTTGTGCAAGATTTAAAAGAACGGGGACTTTTGGAGGATACTCTAGTCGTTTGGGGTGGTGAGTTTGGCAGGAGTGTTTATTGTCAGGGTAAATTTACCGAGGAAGTGTATGGGCGAGACCATCATCCTCGCTGTTTTACAATGTGGATGGCTGGCGGAGGGGTAAAGCCCGGTGTCACTTATGGCGAAACAGACGATTTTTCTTATAATATTGTGAGAGACCCGGTTCATGTTCATGACCTTCATGCGACCATATTTCATTTACTAGGGATAGATCACACTAAGTTGACTTATCACTACCAGGGTCGAGATTTTAGACTTACGGACGTGCATGGGAAAATAGTCGAACCAATCTTGGCCTAGTTTCTTAGGCTGCCGGATATAGCTCTTTTAATATAAGCTACTGGTGTCGGAATGCAGGATTATGGCGCTCCTACTCGACGTTTGTTAGCCTAGTATAAATCTTTTAAGTAGGCTCTGAGCATCTAGCCAATGTTAAGTCAAATGCTACTCAGTTTTGGAACAGGCTGTGAGCTAGGTGTACGAGCAAAATATTAAACTTGTGGCCACAATGCTTTTCTTCTTAGCGCGTGTGTGTTGACTATTTGAAGGTAAACAAGATGAACTGTATTAATTTAGAAGGTTCCAGCCCTCATTTTATTGGGTGCTGGGATCTGGAACAGAATGCGCTTTGCGATGAGTTAATTGATTTTTTTGAGGCTCATCAAGAAAAGCAGGAGCCAGGCCAGTCTGCTGGAGCGGTGGATCTTAATGCGAAAAAATCCACGGATATCACTATCCATCCACGAGACTTGAAGCAGCAAGAATATAAAGTTGCTAGGGAATATATTGACTGCTTGTTCGGTTGCTACAAGAATTACACTAAGCAATTTCCATTTTTGGGATCGATAATGCCGAGTACGTTTATCGGCTCATTTAATATTCAAAAATATTTGTCAGGCGGGCATTTTAAGCTTCCACATACCGAACGGACCTCAGTCCAAAACAGCTTTAGGGTGCTAGCTTGGATGACTTACCTAAATGATGTCGTTGATGGGGGTACAACCACATTCACGCATCAGAGTATGGAAGTTAAGCCCTCCAAGGGTAAAACGCTTATCTGGCCCGCGGAGTGGACGCATGCTCATGTTGGAAATATTGTGAATTCGGGTGAAAAGTACATTATAACGGGCTGGATGCACTTCCCTCACGAAACCAAATGAATTTTAAATCGAGCAAGAACCAGTAACGTCCCTAGCGATATTCGGTATAGACTTCTAAGTGGTTTCTATTTAATTCGGGGATTATGCGTTCAAGCTGCTTGATCTGATGGGCGTGAAAACAATGAGTAATGAGAGTTTAAAAAATATTGTGATACTCGGTGGCGGGACGGCGGGTTGGATGACCGCGAACCTGTTACAAAAAAGATGGCACCATCTCGGCCTTCACATCACGGTAGTTGAATCACCTGATATTGGTATTATTGGGGTTGGAGAGGGCTCCACTCCCTTACTGAAGGATTTCTTTGATTCACTGGGTATAAGTGAGTCGGAATGGATGCCTAAATGCAACGCAACCTACAAGAATGGGATAAGCTTCAATAACTGGTCAACGGTCTCCGGGCATGAGGCATATTTCCACCCTTTTCCTTGTAGCCTTGATTTTGCGACATTCGGATTACTATATAAATACTCGGCCCTTCGCAGGCAGGGCATTGACGTCTTGGCTCATCCGAATCGTTTTTCTTTAATGTCTAATTTAACTCAAAAAAAATTGGCGCCGATTCCTTCGGAAAACTTTCCATTTCATTTTCAATATGGTTATCACTTTGATTCTGTGTTGATAGGCAAGTTTCTGCGCGATAAAGCCAAGGCAGACGGGGTTGTGCATATAGAGGCAACTGTCGAACAGGTTGAGCAGAGCGTGAGCGGAGACATTAAGCGGCTAAAGCTTAACAATGGAGATAGTATAGATGGTGATTTTTTCGTGGACTGCTCGGGTTTCGCGTCGATCCTTTTGCAAAAAGCGCTAAAAGTTCCTTTTGTAAGCTTTGGCGAAAATTTATTTAATGATTCTGCGGTGGCCATACCGACGGAATTAGAGCCAAGTATTCCCTCCGAAACTATTTCAACAGCCTTAAGCAATGGTTGGGCATGGAAAATTCCATTAACGAATCGTTATGGGAACGGTTATGTCTACAGCTCTCAGTATTTATCCAAGGAAGAGGCGGAAACAGAGCTAAGATCTCATCTAGGAATTTTAAATAGTGATGCAGAGGCGCGCCACCTAAAGATGAAAGTTGGAAGGGCGGAGGAGTCATGGAGTAAAAATTGCTTGGCGGTAGGCCTTTCTCAGGGGTTTATCGAGCCCTTGGAGGCGACTGCTCTTCAGTTTGTTTATTCGACAGTAGATGAATTTGCAAAAGCGTTGGAAGAAGGAAGCTTCACAGATCAATATAGAGAAGAATTTAATAATCGGATGAATATGAATTTTGAGGGCATCCGAGACTATATCGTGTTGCATTACAAGACCAACTCGAGGACGGACAGCCAGTACTGGATAGATAATCGAGAGAATAATAATCTCTCTAGCAATTTAAAAGAAATGCTTAAATGTTGGTATGGGATTGAAGACATGGAGGCTGCGCTGTCACGCTTAAATATTGGGAGCTACTATTCACAGCGTTCATGGTCTTGTTTGCTTGCAGGGGTGGGCATATTTCCGCGCCAAGAAAACTTATCTGCACCAGATTCAGAGAGCGCCAAGATGGCTGAGGCTGACCTAGACTTTGTGGATAAATTTATCACTGGGTGCTCAATGAACTTTCAGCCCCACGAGAGCAGACTGGCAGTTAAATCCTCAAGTTCTTAGGCCTCTGCGAAGAGACCCCTGTCAGAGCTTTTTACGATTGGGCCAAAATACTCTGATGCTGAGTTTAGTTTGAGGTAGCGCAATTCCTAATGCAGATATAAAAATGAGTATAACTTCATTAGCCTTCCATTATTTCTTAGATTTTTTCAAAGAGCAGGGAGGCTCAAAGCCCTAAAAACGAGCCAAAGTGTTACACATAGTAACGTTTTGGCTCGTTTTATTAGCTTTAGAGGGGGATGTTACGGGTTGTGCCTATTTTTTACGGATTGTGCCTACATAGCGCTTGACTGTGGTCAGTGCCAGTGTTTTCATGCGAATAGAACTCTTAGAAGGATATAGAAAAGGCTCAGATTCAAAAGGCCCACAGATCGTTTTAAGATTCAAAACAAGAATGAGAAGTAAACATCAAGAGAGAGGAGTTTTATATGCACGTCAATAGAAAAGCCGGGCACCCCGGTTTTCAGAAAAAGCTACTGTGCACGGCGATCTCGTTGTCGCTGCTTCCCCTATCCGGGGTAGTGCTTGCACAGGATGATGCGGTTGAAGAAGTAATTGTCACTGGATCATTTATCAGGCGCACCGAAGGATTTCGGTCCGCATCGCCCCTAACGCAGCTCACTCTAGAAGATATTGCTGCGCAAGGTACTCCTAATATGGGTGACGTCGTTCATAACCTTAGTTTTAACCAAGGTTCTTCGATTTCATCAAACATTACGCCAGGATCAGGCGGAACCGAAACCTCCATTAACCTTCGTGGTCTCGGAGCGGGCGCTACTCTCGACTTGGTCGACGGTAAGCGAGTAATTGACGGTAACGTTAATGCAATGCTCCCTCAGATTGCTATTCAGCGTCTTGATATCGTGGTGGACGGCGCTGCCGCTCTATACGGTTCAGAGGCTGTGGCTGGTGTTGTTAACTTTGTTCCTATCAAGTCGTATGACGGATTGAAGGTCGAGGTTTTCAATCAGCAAACTGAGAGAAATGATAAGTACGTAGAGCAGATGTACAGCTTCTTATGGGGCGGCGATCTCGGTGGTGTTGACATGGTTGTATCTGGCCAGTGGAGAGACAATTCGAATCTTCTTTGGATGGATAGACCGCATATGTACAACGCAGGATTTAACTTCTCCTCTTCGGGTAACCCCGGGCAATATAATGTGCCTCAGCGTGACGAGAACGGTATTCTTACCGGTGAAACCAGCCGCATAGGAGACATGGGTTGTGGTGACGTGGCATCGATGGAAGACCCAACAGCTGGCATTCGACAAAATCCTAATGGTAACAAGGCATCGAACAACACTTGCTACATGGACTTCGGTCAGTGGTGGGAGCTTCAGCCTAAGAATCAGCAGGGAGTTTTCTACGCTAACGCGAACTATGAGGTTAGTGATGATCTAGCGTTTAATCTTCAGCTAAATTGGAATAGCGTTACCTACAGGGGTCAAGAGTCGGCTGCTAACCCGGGCGGACGTGTTGATGACCTGCCCACGCTTCGCGGCGAACTGCCTGGAAACCCTTTCCGTGCAATGGATTCAAATGGTAGTCCACTGTTCGCGGCGGATGTTAACGGTGATACGTTGCCTGACAGGGACGCCAGTGGTGCGGTAATACTTAATCCAAATGGCATACCCTTTAATGAAGACGTTTCGTTTAGTGGATGGAGACCGTTTGGTAAGTCTCAGACGCGTCCTTCAGGGCTTAATGGTAATGGCAGCTTTCCTGGGTTTTATCGTGAAAGAAGCTTTCGTGTAGCCTTCGACACCAATTTCACCGTGCCATACCTTGATGGTTGGGACGGTGTATTCTCAGCTATGCATTCTGCTGAGGTGAACATGGGTCGTGATAACAATCAGGACTTCACTGCGATCGAGCAGGGTTTGAGTTGCGATACTCTTGGCCCTATAGACGAGTGTTTCAACCCTTGGGCGGTTAATCCAGACGTTCTAAGACCTTATACAAACTCTCAGACGATTGCGGATGCGATTTTCCCAACTCAAATGTTGAGAAGAGCTACAGATTCAAGTTTGTCTGTGTTCGATCTTGTAGTTAACGGATTGTTCACACCAAACGATTTTGAATTGCCTGGTGGGCCAATCGGCATGGCGATTGGTGCTCAGCGTCGAAACAATGGTTTTGATTGGAAGCCTTCTGCTCTATATCAGAGTGGTGATCTCTACAATGGTCAGCAGGATTTCCCAGCGAACGAGACCCGTAGCGTCGATGCATGGTTTGTCGAAGTTGCGCTTCCAGTGTTAGATAACCTTGAAGTCAACATTGCGACACGTGATGAAAGCTACTCAACTGGCCAGAGCTCATCGGATCCTAAGTTTGGCGTTACATACAGCCCAACGGATTGGTTGACGCTTCGTGGCACAAAGGGTACGGCATTTATCGCACCAAGCTTGAATGACTTGAATGCGCCAGAGCGTTGTAACTTGAGTAACTTGGACGATCCAATGTCCTCGTTCTTCGCTTACGCTCGTCGTTGTCAGGGAGGTAATCCAAACTTGACGCCAGAGACAGCCGATACTATGGCCTTCGGTATTACTGTTGAGCCAATTGAGAACCTTCGGATAGATCTAGACTGGAGCCAGACCGAATTCACAGACCGTATTGTTAGTATCGATCCACAGCAGTTGCTGGATATCGATTACTACAACTGGTCGCAGGCAACTGGGGTCAGTGGTAGAGAGCCTACAGTAGCGGAGTTGACGTCTTGGGTTCAGTCTGGTGCGCAGGATCCGCGTATTACGCGTTCAGCGGCTGATCCAACACAGATTCTTCGGGTTACAATCGGTCAATCCAACGCGGCGGCAAACAATGTTGAGGCATACGACCTTAAGGTTAGATACCAATTTGACCTTGATGATGTAGGCCTTGACGATTGGGGTTCCTTGTCACTTAATTTCGCTGCTACCAAGATAGATAAGTGGGAATATCAGAAGTTCGTTACTGATCCCATGAGTTCACCACTTGGTAAGAGAAACCGTTTTCTTGGTGAGGCGCCTCCGCTTCCTGAGCTGAAGGGTAACCTTACACTTGGGTGGGTCTTAGGCAACCACAGTGCTTCATTCAACACACGTTACATTGACGAAGTTGAATACGATGGTTATAACTGGGGTAGTTCATTCTTTAACCAGTTCCCTTACTTCACGGGATTCGATATTAGTGAAAGAGATATGTTACGTGCTTCCACAATCTCGGATTTTGCCTACAACTACCGTGGGTTAGAGCTTATGGGCACGAACGTTGATTTGACTTTCGGTGCTCGTAACGTGTTCGATCGACTGCCTCAGCGGGTTAATGACTTTGCTGGTATGGAATCGATCCTGTACGACGGAAGAGGACGATTGCTCTACGGAAGAGTCTCAATAGATTTCTAATTTTTCCGTAGAAGTTTGAGAATAAGAAACGGCTCCTTCGAAAGAAGGGGCCGTTTTTTTATTGGGTTATTTTCTTGACGTAAACAGAATCTGTAAAATTGCTGGGCAAGCTTGCTTTAATTTCTTAATTCTTCAAGGCGGGCTTTCAAGTCTTCCAGAATGAGTAAAGCTTCAGCGAAGGATGGATACTTTGCGATTAAGTCGGCATAGACTTTATTCATTTCTTCCGTCTCTTGAATTACGTCGTCGCCTACATCTTCTAGCTCGGCAACGGTCGTCCAATCATACACGAACGTTGCTACCCGGCGGTTTCTTGCTTTAGTCCAAAAAAGTGGCTCACAGACGCGTTGAGGCAGTCGTGTCCCTGTTAGAGCAATCTCGTCGCACTCAATATCAAGTTCAGCATTTCCATTGCGCTCGTTATAGAAGCTATAGATATCGTTCTCGACACGAATAATCTGTTCTCTGACTTCTGAGCGAGAGAGTTCATCTATTACGATAGCTTCTTCAGCTGCCGATGCGCTTGTATTTGCTCCCATAGAGAGGGTTGTTAGAGACAAGATTGAAATTGCTTTGAGTTGATTTCTCATGGTGTACTCATAAGGTAATAGTTTGGCGAAAGTATAAAGCTAAAATAAATCTTCTGAAAGATAGAGTTGATCTCGGGTTTTCGGTTCATGAAAGGAGAATAGGTTTGTTTTACCTTGAACTGCTGCCACTTTAGCTAGGTTTGTTATCCAATAGTCTATAATTCAGCATGACCAGGTCGACGCTTTAAGTTTGAAAGGATGCCGAATGCACCTTTCGGTGTTAATCTTTGAGATAATTAGTCTCAGAACGTTTAAGGGTATCTAGCAATAAACTAACCTTTTACTGATGGGTCTAGCTCATCATTCACAAGGGTACGGAGTTATCGGTCGTGGAAGAAAACCAATGGGCGTCATTTTCAGGGAGCCACCTTGCCTCCGTCTATGCGCTTGAGGCAGATGCCTTAGGTGCGATAGCAATGAGCCCGGGATTCGGTAAACTTATTCGACAGTTCAATGATTATGAAAGCTATTTGAAACGCCTGCTTAATGAGCCTAATCATAAGCAAAACTTGGACGCGCTATTAAGCAACAATAGGGTTGTCGACACAGCGGTACCAACTAAGGTATTAGCCCAGCTTTTTTGTCACGCTCAGATAGCGGCCTGCGCCGAATTACTTAAGGGTTGGAAGATTGGCGAGCGGAGATTAAATCGTGAGGGTTTGCGTGCAATTGTCGCACAGGCTAGCGCGGAGATAATAAAAGTTCCAGAAATTCCGACTGAGATGCCTTTAGAGAATTATAGTGACCTTCAAAGGCAGGTCATGCGAGGGATAGATGTTGTTCAAAATGTCGATACCGTTCGAGTATTACAGATACTTAAATTGATGGGGCTGGTTTCTATTGAAGCTAGCCAAACTCATCAGCTTTCCTTAGGAGTTGGTAATGGTTATCGCGATCTTTACGGTATTCATCTTATCCCTAAAATCACTGTGGGGGAGCAAAAAGCAAACGTTGAATTTCACTTCGACACGCTAGAGAGGCAGGCTTTACACACAGTCCTGATTGACAATGACCTCGCCTACAAGGATCAATTTGAGGCGTTGAATCAAAAGGAAGAGGGTAAGGTTCTGGCCTTGAATAAAGGCGCAGAAGAGTCTGTTGGGCTATTAGAGGCCGAACAAAAAGAGCTTAATTTAAGGAAACGTAATTTGGTTGTGTGCCTGCGGATTGATCATCGCATGATTCCCGATAGTAAAAATTTTCTTAGGTTGATAGGCAGTGTGATTGACTCAACTGCAGATCTTATTATGACAATTGGGGCGGGGAATAATCTCGTAGAATTTGAAGGCAGGCTAAGGTGTTTTGATGAAATGTTTACTTCGTTGGTCGAACTTGGCTTGAAGCCCGTTCGCATTTTGATGCACGGGAGAGGATCATCATTAGAGAAACGAAGTAGGCCGAATTTTGGAGAGCTCGCTTACACGAGTTATCAAATCCTATACTGTTCGCTGGAACGTGATCGTATTAGTTAGTGTAAATTGTTTCAACATAGGGCGTTAACTTTTTTGCTTTGCGATTTAAAGAAGGGCTTGCTCAGCGCGAAGGCATTGATATAGAGTTGCCTGTGCCGGCCGTTTAAGTGCTTAACGATGCGGCGAATTCATTTGCAGTAATCGTGTGAATTATCTTTTTTGACTCTTGTGGACTGTCGTTATTTTATGTCAAATACTGAAAGCATAAACCCTTCTAACTCAGAGCTCACTGAATTATTTAATCTCTATAACTCCGGTAATCTTATTGGGTCGGAGAGTTTTTGTAGAAGTTTGCTTAAAGCTTTCCCGGATTCTGCGATTGTTTTAAATGTACTTGGAGTGGTGTTGCAGGACCAGGGCAAAGCGCAAGAGGCTTTGGTAGCTTATGAAAATTCGATCAAAAAAAAATCGGACTACATTGAAGCTTACCACAATAGCGGTCTATTACTTAACACTCTGGGACGCCCCGTAGAAGCGAAGGAAAAATTTGAAAAAGCGATTGAATTGAATCCTAACGATGCTGATGCCCGAAATAACCTAGGGGTTTTATTACAAGGACTGAATAAAAACGAAGAAGCTTTAGTGCATTTGCAAAAGGCAATCGCACTTAAACCGCAAAGCAATTCGGCTTATTTTAACTATGCAAACTCGCTTAAAGCGATGGGTAAGAAAGGGGAGGCGCTGGAAAGCTATAATCAGGCGGTAAGATTGAATCCTTCGTTTATGAAGGCCTTTATTAATCGTGGAAACTTATTGGAGAGCATGGAACGATACGAAGACGCAAAAAGGAGCTACACCAGGGCGATCGAAATAGACCGGAAATATGCGAAAGCGTATGCAAATCGGGGCGCGGTTGAAAAAAAATTAGGTAATTATTCAAGAGCTGCTACGGATTTTACCAAAGCAACCGAACTTGACCCTTGGCGAGCAGAGAGCACAGATAAAGATAATAACTTTAAATTTAGATTGTATATTAATCTAGGTGATATCCAGATGCATGCGGGAGAGTACGATAAAGCTTTAAAATCTTACGACTTTGCTGCCCAAATTGAGCCTGAAAATTTGGATGTGTTGGCGTTTAAAGGCAACGCGGTAGCAGGACTGGGAAGGTTAACTGAAGGTCTGCAACTCAGGCAGCAGGCCTTTGGCTTCTTATGTTTCGATACCTCAGCAGGCGTCTCAATTATTCATGACTAAAAATGGCGGTAAACTTAAAAAGGCTGGCTAGGTTCTCTATCTGCAACTGTGAAAGATAGGCCTTGAAAAGGGTGTGGATTTTAATATCTAAGTTTTCCGCGCTTTACCATTTCCTCAGAGATCTCTAAAACTTGTGGTTGGTTGTGTGTGTCATCTAGCACCTCTGCTTGATTCATAGCGTTATATAAAATATTATATAACGCTATGAATCAAGAATTTTATAAAATTTTCCTTATTGCAGGGTTATATTTTTGTTTTATTAGCCCGCAGCTAGTTACTGCTGAATCTCTGACTATAGCTGTTGCGTCCAACTTTGCTGACACAGCAAAGCACTTAGTCGAAAAATTTGAAGCGAACTCAGGCCATGATGTTCAATTGATAACGGGCTCGTCAGGCAGGTTTTTTGCTCAAATATCAAATGGAGCTCCGTTTGATATTTTCTTATCCGCGGACCGGGAGAAGCCCATTGCTTTGGTGGAAGCCGGTTTCGCAAGATCAGAATCAAGATTTACTTATGCCATCGGTAGGTTGGCCTTATGGTCGAGAGATGAAATGCTGGTTTCAGGTGATGCATCGGTGCTGCAAACCGACAAGTTTAAGAGGATCGCTATAGCAAATCCGAGACTAGCACCCTATGGAATAGCCGCAAGCGAGGTACTAAATAAATATGGCCTTTATGATGAAATTAGAGCTAGGCTTGTCCAAGGAGAAAATATTGCTCAGGCCTATCAATTCGTTTTTACTGGAAATGCGGAGTTAGGATTTGTTGCGCTGTCGCAGGTCATGGAGGGACGCACTTTGATTTCTGGTTCCGCTTGGATTATCCCTGAAGAATTACACCGACCGATTCGCCAAGATGCGGTGATATTGGCCCATGGAATGGGCGGAAGCGCCGCTGAAGCTTTTATGAACTTCATGAAAACGCCTGAAAGTCGGGCAGTAATTGCATCTTATGGCTATGGGGTAGAAGGCTTATAAAATGAAATTCTCTGATGATGATCTAACCGCACTCTTTTTGACTTTAGAACTAGCGACAACTGTCACTCTAATATTGCTTGTTTTTGGTGCGCCTCTTGCGTGGTGGTTGGCTAGGACACAGAGTTGGTTGAAAGGTCCACTAGGCGCTGTAGTGGCATTGCCGCTGGTCTTGCCTCCCACGGTGCTTGGGTTCTATTTGCTCTTGGCTATGGGTCCAAATGGTTTGATAGGGCAGATCACCCAATCAATCGGCGTTGGTTCTTTAGCATTTACTTATCCTGGTCTAGTTCTGGCTTCGGTTCTTTACTCGTTGCCCTTTGTCGTTCAGCCGCTGCAAAATGCGTTTGAGGCAATTGGTGATAGGCCACTGGAAGTAGCGGCGACACTGGGGGCTGGCAGACTTAAACGGTTCTTTTTCGTGGCGGTTCCTATGGCTAGGCCAGGGTTCTTTACGGCCGCGGTTTTAGGTTTTGCGCATACTGTTGGTGAGTTTGGGGTCGTACTGATGATAGGAGGAAATATCCCTGGGGAAACCCGAGTCGTGTCCGTCCAAGTTTATGACCATGTTGAGGCGCTAGCCTATGGACAGGCACATCAATTAGCGATGTTCCTAATACTCTTTTCCTTTATCGTCCTTCTTTTGGTTTACGGGGTTCGGCGTAAATCCGACCGAGTTACGTTTAGATTAAGCGTATGATTAAGGTTTTGGATGAAATAAGCGCCAGGCTGGATTATTGTTCTTTAGAAAATACGCAAAGAGAGTTCCAATTAAGCGTTGATCTGCATTTGCCAGGCAAAGGAATTACAGCGATTTTTGGGGAGTCAGGGTCGGGGAAGACTACTTTATTACGCTGTCTCGCTGGCCTTGAGAAGGGGGCAAGGGGCACGATTTCTGTTCAGGGAAAGGTTTGGCAGGATGATAAAAATTTTATGCCTACACATCTCCGAGAGGTCGGATATGTCTTTCAGGAGGCAAGTCTATTTCCCCACTTGAATGTCAGGGAAAATATACTGTTTGGGCTAAAACGCCTTGGTCGAGATGCTGGCAATAGCAATCTCAACCAGATTATTGAGCAAATGGACCTAGGGGATTTCTTATTAAACTACCCCAGCGAGCTCTCTGGAGGCGAGAGGCAGCGAGTCGCTATCGCGAGGGCTCTGGTAGTGGAGCCAGCCGTACTTCTTATGGACGAGCCTCTAGCCGCTTTGGATACGAATCGAAAATTTGAGATTTTGCCATACTTAGAGTCTCTCCATGAATTATATGAGCTACCAATTATCTATGTCACTCACTCTATCGATGAGGTAGCACGTTTAGCTGACTACATAGTTGTTATGGATAAAGGTAAGGTGCTTACTAGAGGTGCTCTATCTGAAGTAATGGAGGATATTTCCTCACCAGTGTTTCTCGGTGAGGACATGGGAGCAGTGATAGAGGCGGAAGTAATTGAAAGTGATCAAGACTGGCATCTGATCCGCGCTAAGTTTGATGGAGGACACTTATGGATTAAGGATAGTGGCGACAAACTGGGTAAGAAAATCCGAATTCGGATTCTTGCTAGGGATGTTAGTCTCGCTCTCGAAAATCATTCTAACACCAGCATAATAAACAGGTTAAAAGCTAAGGTTGTTTCGCTCGGCAATGACAGAGATCCATCGATGTTGCTAGTGAGTCTTGAGATAGGAAATACGCTGATTATCTCTAGAATATCGAAGCGTTCTGCTCATCAATTAAAAATAGCTCAGGGAAGCGAAGTTTGGGCACAAATCAAGGGTGTAGCGATTCTTCGTTGAGGAATTAGTCCGTCATGAGTATTACGCTAGAGGCTTTGAATAACGCGAAAGCTAAGTCATCCTTTTTAAGAGCAAGTTCTTTAACGCTTTTGTTCGTTATAATAGACGTTAGGGTTTTTTGATTACCTAGGTCAAGAGCAACCTCGCTATTTATGTTTCCCTTACTAATCTTGCTGACTTTACCTTCAAGCTTGTTCCTAGCGCTTGTAGCAAGATTTTTGTCTTTACTTAAGATAATTAAGGAGGACTTCACTAATGCTATTGCGTAGTATCCTTTTTTTAAACCCATTTTTTTTACGCTATCATTTGTTATTAAAGCGATAATGGTCGCCGAATCACTGAGTTCTAATTCAACCTCTGTATTTACTCCGCCTCGTATAATCTTCTTGATTTGACCTCTAAATTGGTTCCGCGCGCTGGTTCGCAATGTGGTGCTCCTCAGAAATTTTGCAAGGTCGCTCATAGTAGTGACATTACTACCGAGCCTTTTAATGAAAGCGCTATGCTCCTCTTGCAGTTCCCTAAATCCGGTAACAATGTTTTTTCCAAATGCAGTTAGGCGAGAGCCGCCCCCTCCGACACCACCAGCAGCGCGTTGGACTAGAGCTTTATCCGATAGATTGTTTAGCGCATCAATACGATCCCAAGCGGTTTTATAACTGACGCCGATTTGCTTTGCTGCTTTACTAATAGAGCCAGTTTCATCTATCGCTGATAGCAGCTGAATTTGCGTCTGAGTGAAGGACTGCCGTTCGTCACCTTGGAGAAATAGGTCTGCTTTTAGGGCACTAAACTTTTTTTTGCTCATATGCGTGGCTGGCCATATATATGGCGCAATTATACCCTACCTCAATAAAATCCCATTAGATTTAGTTGATTATTTGACGGACGGCTAAACCGGTGGCATAACAGTGACTGTGAACTAGATAGCAGGAAAGAAAAATGAGAATAAATCTGTTTAAGGGAACTATAGCCGCTTCGATGTTGTTGGTTTTATTTTACATGGGGTTGACGGCAGCACAGCAGCGCCCGACGTTTACATCTGAACAGTTGGAGAGGCTTCGTATCAGAGAAGTGCCAAATAAAGAGGGCCTATATATAATGCCTGGCTTTGATGGAGGCATGTCGGGAGGAAACATTGCAGTACTTGTCACAGATGAAGGTGTCATAGTTGTAGACAATAAATACTCTTACAGTTATGAAAATATTACGAGGCAAGTCGCAAGCGTAACCTCTTTGCCTATCCGTTATGTGTTGAATACGCACCATCATTTTGACCACGCCGGAAGCAACGCCTCTTTTATGCCAAGTGCTCAAGTGATTGGCCATGAGAATGTCCGTATTAATATGCTTCGTAACATCGGACCAAGCGCCTCGCCTGATGGAGCGCCTAGGATTACGTTTAGCGACAAGACGAGCATCCATTTAGGTAATGCGGAAGTGCAGGCTCACCACTTAGGCTGTGGCCATACAAATGGGGATTCGGCGATATTTTTTCCAAGCCTTCGCACTATTCATACTGGAGATCTTTTTATATGGGGAGACCGAATGGATGGCTCAACCATGGCTCCTTTTATTGACTATGAGAATGGGGGCTGTGCAAGAGAGTGGGTTACAACACTTGATCGAGTCCTAGCATTAGATTTTGACACGGTTATACCGGGACATGGTCCTTTGTTAAGAAAAGTGGAAGTCAGAATTTTTCGGGATAAGTTTGAACAATTAGTTTCTCGCGTTGACGGTTTAATAAAAGATGGGGTGACTCGGGAGAATATTGTAGCTGAATTAGATATTTCAGATTTAAACTGGCCGTTAGCGGCGGATCGGATTCAAGATATTTACGATGAGCTCCGGTAGGTTGTTTTGTCTGGTCGGATCTAGTTGCTGACGATTAGGTTCTCAGAGAGATAATTGGGGACAGTGCACTTACTTTAATTATGATACGGACTAAAACGGTTATGGAAAAATTCTACACTCCAAGGATCGATTTAAATACTATGCTTCTGACCTCTGGGTTTCTGGCTTTGTTCTCACTATTGACGATGCATAATCTCAGTGCAGCTGAAAGGGTAACTCAGTCTCTTGCCGTAAATCTTGATGAAGTTGAGTGGGGGCCAGTGGGAGGTGGGAATGGCACTCCTCTGGGCTTACGGACTTCAAGGCAGGGAATTGATCCAGAAACAGGCGGCATAACATACTATGCTATGTTTCCCGCGGGGACGCACTTTGATCTTCATTGGCATACTTATGACGAGCATGTCGTTGTAGTGAAGGGTAGAGTAACTATAGTTCTGGATGATCAAGCTCATGATCTTGAGGAAGGGAGTTATGTGGTGATTCCGGGCAAGCTAAATCATTCTTGGGATGTGCCTGCTGGAGATAGTGAAGTTATTATTTTGGTCCGAAGGGTTGGTCCAGCTGATTTTCATTTTGTTACTGAATAAAATCTGCAAGAGAAGTGGTTTTGATAGGGTGCTTTATTGCGATCTAAGGGTTATGTCGGGGCGGCCACTATAATTACAATTTGTTGCAATTAATCAATCATTTACAATGATTTTTTTTTTTGCTTCGCCGATTTACAGTGGACTTTGTAGGTGAGGACTTTTATGCTTTGCGCTTGCAACTTAATAAAAACTCGGGGATTCATGTGATGGACACCATATTGATTAAAACAATAAAAGTTTCTCTTGGGGTGACGCTAACTGCGCTGATATCCAGCCAGGCATCCTCCCAGTCGGGAAGTTTGCGGAGTGAATATCCAGATTTGGCGAATCTCTATAATTCGTTTGATGTGGCCCAAGCCGAGGTTTATGACGCTATCGCCGAAATTTCCGGTGACCCTGCTTCACAAGATGGGCGCATGGAGCTAAAAATGCACCTTGATATGATGGCTGAGATGGGCCACGGGGGACACGGCGGACATGGGGGTGGTATGTCCATGGATATGGATGGCTACTTTGGAACATTGGAAACTGAAGCACGGATAAAGCTTGGTGAGACAGTCCGCGGCAATTATTCTGATAACGTCGCAAGCGAGGCATTTTCTGATTCATCAGCTTTGAATGATAGTGCTGCGAGGGTTTTAACTCATGGCCGTAGTTTTGAGCAAAGTCTCTGGGATATTTTTGCAGAAGAATCTACTACCATCTACCAAAAACAAGTTGCTGTAGACAATGCAATCCAATCTTACTTGAATAATGCTGAAGACGCTGTGTCTCTTTTACCGAAATCAGCCGAGCTATATTTGGATCATGATTACGCCGATGCATTCAAAATGGGCTACCCGAAGTTGAGTGGCTTGCTCTACGCAAATCAGTGGTTAAAGCTTGCTTCTTTGGAAGCCATTATTATTTCTCAAGTTGACCCGCAATTCGGGGGGAGAGTTCCACTTACAATTGAGAGATATTGGAATAAAGTTGGTTCAGATACAGGAATGACTATGTGTCCGGCCCCCACTGAGATGCCCAGCGTTCCAGCGATTTCGCCTCAACTTTATAGTCAAGCCCCGCAAGCAGCAATTATTCTTGATAATTTGAACATGCTGGAGTCTGCGTTGGCGGACGTTATAGCTTATCCGAATTTGCAAAATCGTGACGCGATGATTGATCGAGTGGTAGCGCAATATACCTCAGATGATATGTATTTGACGGAGACTATGGATTACCTGCTTAACGCCTTGCGTGGCGGGATTTTTGAGCAAGGTGGTCCAGCAATTGGTGATCTTTCAAGATCAGAGAGAAATCGCACACGAGACGCAATGAACATGAATCATACTATGATCATGTCCGCACCGAATTAGGAGTAATAATCCTAGTCGCTTTGAACGGCATCAGGATTACTTAACTAGGAAGTGTTCCCCCGAATTTAAGGTTCTCTTAAATTATATTGTCTTGCATGAGTTTCATCGCGTAGTCACATGCTCTTGCGGTGAATGCCATATAGGAAATTGAAGGATTTTGACAGGCTGCTGATGTCATAAAAGAACCGTCGGTTACAAAAAGATTTGGGACATCGTGAGCCTGACACCATTTGTTTAAAACCGAGTCACTTGGATTATTTCCCATTCTTGCGGAGCCCATTTCATGGATTCTATTTCCTGGGACGGTTAAGCTAACCGAATTTGAATTAATGTCTGTGCACCCGGCGGCCTCTAGCATAGCTACCGCATCCTTGTTGGCTTCCTGCAACATGGTGTGTTCGTTTTCGCCATAATTGACGTTAAATAACGCGATTGGATTATTCCATTTATCAGTTCTATTTGGATGCAGGGTTACTCTATTATTCGGATTTGGCAATTGCTCCCCGAAAGCACCAATTGAAATCCTCCAAGGCCCCGGAGTTTTATGCGCTTCTTTGAATGCACGACCGATACCTGCCATCTGCCCACCCGCGTTGCCAACGGGCGAAGCGCTACCTTGATAGCCAAACCCACGTGTATACGGTTTGTCATTTTCAGTGATATTGGCATATCTCGGTATGTAAATTCCTCCTGGCCGACGACCGAAGATCTTCTGGTTCTCAAAGCCACGAATTATGCCGCTGGCACCTGCGCCGCTGATATGATCCATTAAATTACGGCCAACCTGGTCAGAACTATTGCCCAAACCATTAGGAAAAGCTTCTGATTTTGATTGAAGTAAAATCATCGCGGAGGCAATGGCGGATGCATTTAGGAATACCA